>JAYSSK010000290.1:0-18293 GCA_043720595.1 Acidimicrobiia bacterium | reverse complement strand
GAGGAGTTGGTGGCTGCGCAGGGAAAAGTCTCGGCGCTCTTGCACGACTTGTCGGCCAAGAGCGCCACGCTGAACGAGACGAAGCCTTGAACGCCGCGATTGGGGCAAGCGCACGTGCGGCCACGCCTCAACAGGTGGTGCCCGCAACGCAATACGGAACTCCAGAACTAGCTACCGCGAGTTCCTCGCCGAGTACGCGGCACGAACCGCGGAACACGGGTCGCGTAGGCGTCGTACTGCGGGAACACCACCCGCAGGCGCTGTTCCTCCCACCGGGCCTTCACATTGAAGAACGCCACCAGCAGCAGGCCGACCAACGCTGCCACCACGCTGCCCGTGCGCAACACCATTCCGGCCGCTAACAGCAGCACGCCCGAATAAATGGGATGGCGCACGACGCCCTGCAGCCCGCCCGTGCGAAGCGTGCCACCTTCCTTCGGCTCCGGTGTGGGCGTCAACTGTTTACCTAGGCCAACGGATGCCGTAACAACCACAGCGATGCCGCCGAGGAACATCACCTGCGCCACCACCCGCACCCACGTCGGGGTGGCCCAGGCGTCGCCACCATCAACCGACACAAGCACCAGCAAGAGAACAATCTGTACGCCTACGAATGCCCAGCCGATCAGCCGCTCTCGCGCAGATGACCCGCCCGCGCCAGCATTCACGTCATCCCGCCCACAGCCCGTACACCGGTGTACAGCGCAACCAGCACCAGCAGCACAACGAAACCATCTGTCAGGCGCCGCGGATCAACCCGCCCACTCATCCGCGCGCCAATTTGCACTCCGATCATTGCGGCCACCGTAAACGGGATGATCAGTCCCCAGTCGAACTCGGCCGTCTGCCGCTTCATGAACAAGGCAACTGCAGAGTTCACGGCAATCACCAGCAACGAGGTACCCGCGGCCTCTGGCATGGTGAACCCCAACGACAGCACCAACGCCGGCACAATGACAAAGCCGCCGCCCACCCCGAAGAACCCGGTCATGAAGCCCACCACGGTCCCGGCCAACAGCACCTTCGCGCTCGTCGCGACCGTCACGCGTCTCGCTGACTCTGCGCCAGAAGCGCCAGGTGCGCCAGGTGCTGAGCCGCGCTTTGGAGTGTGATTTCGGCGCCACATAGCTGCAGCCGCGAATAGCACGAGCGCAGCGAAGGAAACCAGGAGCACGTCGGGATCTACCTTCGAGTTCATACGTGCACCGATGAAAGACCCGCCCACACCCGACAACCCGAACGCCAGACCCGGGACCACCCGAGTCCGCCGTGCACGGACATGCGCTGGCAACCCACCCAACGCACTCGTGCCCACAACGAACAGCGACGACGCCGTCGCCTGCTTGGAGGATTGCCCGGCCACGAACACGAACACCGGCACAGCAAGAATAGAGCCGCCGCCACCGACAGCTCCGAGGGACAGACCGATCAGCAGTCCGAACGGTGCCAGTAACAACGGCATCCAGTCCATCAGTTAGCCGTGTCCGCAACTACCGCTATCTCGTAGGCATCAGCTGCCACCCCGTTCACGAGATGGTGCCGCCTGAACCCTGCGCGCTGATGATCGGCCAACCGGCGGCGGCCCACGCAAGCGTGCCGCCGTTCAGGTTCGTGGATGCGATGCCCGCCTCGGCCAATTGCTGAGCGGCTGTCATCGACCGACGGCCGGACCGGCACACCATCAGAATCGGCCGTCCTGCAGCCAGGTCAGCCACTCGCCGGGCGTCGAGCGAGCCGAGCGGCATCAGCACCACGTTGGCAACGTGCCCCGCATCGAACTCTCCCGGCTCGCGCACATCTACTGCACAGTACGAACCAAGCGAACCCTGCAACTCTTCAACCGTTGTCTCACTGATCAGCCCTGCAGCGAGCAATGCAACCCCGCCGCCACTTGTACCAGAGGGTACACGAAGCGGTGCAACCAACCGAAGGCGCGACCCACCTGAACGAGTAGCCGGGTCTTCCACCGGTGCACCGGCTGCAACAGCTGCACCGAATGCACCCACAACATCAGCAAGCTGCGTGAACCCCGCAGCTTCGAACATCCCAGTTGCGATGCCGGACCGCAACCCAGACGCGCAGTACAGCACGGTAGGGCGAGATGGGTCGAGCTGCGCAATGGTCCCCAGCAGTCCTGGGAGCGGCGCGAGAACCGCTCCAGCGACAACACCCCCAGCGGTCTCTGCCGGGTTGCGAACGTCGACCACCTGTAGATCATCGGCCGAAGTAAGCCGAGTCACGAAGGCATCGCCGCTGATCCGTTCCGAGACGCGCAGTGCTTCGCCGGTGACGGCCGTCGGATCAAGGCGTCCCACCAACGTGTCGAAGCCGATACGACTCAGACGGATGTGCGCATCGAGCGCGTCGGCGTTGCTGCCGATCACCACAACAGGTTGATCAGGCAGCACAACCTGGCCGGCAAGCTCGGCAAAGCGACCATCGCGCGGCACGCTGACCGAACCTCGCAGATGACCTGCGTGATAGTCCGCCGCGCTGCGCATATCGATGACAGCGACACCGTTGCGCTGTGCCGCCAGCGTCTCTCCCAGCGTCAGCATGGCCACGGAATCGACCTCTTTGAAAAGCTCGCGAGCCTGACGGTTGCGCTGTGCGGCAAAGGGGAAATAGTTCGGCGGAACCGACTGCCCTTCGGTGACCACCGCAACGAACTCGGCCTCGGTCATGTCAGCCAGGGCGTAATTCGAAGTGCGCTGAGCACCAATGGTGGAGTCACGCTCGTCGGACAGCATCTTGCCGCATGACGAACCCGCACCATGGCCAGGGAAGACCTTCGTGGCGTCCGGCAACGTAAGCAACTGCTCACGGGTGGAGCGGTACAGCAGCCTGCCCAGTTCATCAGCCGTAACCCCTTTCGAAGACAGCAGGTCCGGGCGGCCAACGTCGCCGATAAACAAGGTGTCGCCCGTCAGAACAGCCCACGGTACCTCCGACAAGGCTGGATCAGCGACGTCGAATAGCACGAGCGAGATCGACTCCGGCGTGTGCCCTGGCGTGGCACGCACCTCGATGACAACCGAACCAAGGTCGACGCGCTCGCCGTGACGCAGCGTGCGCGCAGGGAACTCGACCGAAGCGCCCTCGCCATAGGCGATCTCGGCGCCGGTGGCTGCCGCCAACTCAAGGTGGCCCGACAAGAAGTCGGCATGGACATGCGTCTCGATCACCATCGTGATGGTGAGCCCACGCGCAGCAGCAAAGTCGGTGTACTGCGTGGTGTCACGGATGGGGTCAACCACCACGGCACGTTTACTCGTCGGGTCGCCAACCAGGTAACTGGCCTGCGACAGGCACCCTAGGTAGAACTGTTCGAAGATCATGCACTCATGATACCCCTAGGGGTATAGGTTGTCCAGCCGATCCTGTTCGCTCACCACGCAAAGGACATTTCCGCCCAGCATGGAGCCGCGGCGTTCAGTTGACTCGGGGCGGTACTGGTTGCTGGCAGGCAGCCCGATGGGCGCTGGAAGACCGTAACGGTGCCGTCGGCATTGATACCGACGTTGTCCCACGACTTCCAATAGATCAGCAGACCATCGGTGTCGTTCAGGAGGCACACACTTCCCGGAGCGATATCGGCGATGACGACGCGCTCGCCCTGTGCCAGCTTGACCGTGGCGTTATAGGCCTTCGGCCCGGTGCAGGAAACCGAGATGGTCATTACACCCCCGACATCGACAAGACCGGACCGTTGCAGCTGAATGGCCCGCCGCAGACCAGAGTCGTTTGCGCTGCGAAAGATGTACTTCGAGTTGATCTGGGCAGTGACGACAGCCGATTGCCCCGCAGGAATCGTGACCTTCTCAGACGACTCCACAAGCACGGTGTTTTCGCACCCCACCTGCCGCGTCATCACCCTCGCACTGGATGCCGAATTGAAGAACGTGACGGTGACGGGCGCACCCAGAGCCGCATCGAAGTCGGAACACCTCAGACCAGTTGGTTCAGCCACCGCCTTGCGGCTGAGCACCAGGTCCGCTCCAGCAACCACACTCACTGTGGTGATCGGAGTGATGGTGGTCGACGTAGTCGCTGTCCCAGCGGTCGAAGCGGTCGAGGTAGTCGAGGTAGTCGCCGCCAATGTCGTCAGCGTACTTATGGTTTGAGCGATGGCGGTGCTGGCCGCCGATGTCGACTGGATTGGCGCCGTGGTGACCACGCCGGGAGTGTTCCCAACGGTCACCGCCAACGCGCTCGTGAAGAAGACCGCTCCGCCTTGAGACGCGCGCAGTGTCACCGAGTACGAACCCGCCTTGGTCGTGGCGGCAGCGCTGAACACGAATCGGGCGCTGGCTCCGGCTGGCGTGATGACCGCCTTCAAACCGGTCGGAAGGCCCGATGCGCCGTAACTGATCGGTACTCCGCTGCGAGCGCCGACCGTTTGAAAAATGACGGACGTGGTTTGGCCCGGTTGGATCTCCAGCGATAGTGGGTTGACTCCAGCGCTTCCCGTCGCGTTGGCACCGACTGCTCCGGCAGTAATCGTCACGCTCAGCTTCACCAGTGCGCTCACCCCTCCACCAACCGCCTTCACGTTGAGTGTGGCCCGCCCCGTCTTGGCCGTCGCAGCAACGATCACCTGCACAGTCGCCGTCGGACCCGACACAGGGTTCGCTGCGACGGCAATAGCAAGACCGGCCCTGGAACTGGAACCAGAAATCAGGACCGGGCTGACGAATCCAGCACGGCGCGTCATCGTCATCGTGACCGGGACCGTGGATCCACGGCCGACTGTGACAGCCGCTGGGCTCACCTTCAGCACCAGTTTCGCGGGCGCGGCGCCCAAAGGCGCCGCAAGCACAGTGGTCAAGAGGCCGCCTGCCGCAACCAGCCAAGCAGCGGCAATCGGCCGCATGACCAACGCTCTCAAATGGCGAAACGTGGGAAGACTCATCGACACAGTTGACTCGACAACTAGCGACCCCGCAAGCCTCCGTGCTCAGCGCAACAACCGGATCGCCCGCTCGGACACCGGTGCTGTCCGCACCTATTCTGCAAACCATGAACCTCGACAAATTCGAACGGTATCCACTCACGTTCGGGGCTACACCGATCGAACATCTCCCCCGCCTCACCGAGGCCCTTGGCGGCAAGGTGCAGATCTACGCCAAGCGCGACGACTGCAACTCTGGCCTTGCGATGGGTGGCAACAAGCTCCGCAAACTCGAGTACATCGTGCCAGACGCCATCAAGTCCGGCGCAGACACGTTGGTGTCCATCGGCGGCGTGCAGTCAAACCACACCCGCATGGTTGCGGCAACCGCGGCAAAGATCGGCATGAAGTGCGTGGTCATTCAAGAGAAGTGGGTGCCGCACTTCGACGCTGTGTACGACCGGGTCGGCAACATCCTCATGACGCGCCTGATGGGCGCTGACAGCCGCCTAGTGGACGACGGGTTCGATATCGGCATTCGCAAGAGTTGGGAAGATGCCATGCAATCCGTGCGGGACGCGGGCGGTGTCCCGTACGGCATCCCGGCCGGCGCGTCGGTGCACAAATTCGGTGGCCTCGGCTACGTCGGCTTTGCCGAAGAAGTACGCGCGCAGGAGAAAGACCTTGGCTTCACCTTCGACTACATCATCGTATGTGTGGTTACGGGTTCCACACAGGCCGGCATGATCGTCGGCTTCGCTGCAGACAACCGCGCTGATCGCGTTATCGGCATCGACGCGTCGGGCACGCTCGACCAGACACGCGCCCAGGTCCGCCAGATCGTCGACCACACAGCAGACCTGGTCGAACTGGGCCGCCCGGTACGCGACGACGAGATCGTCATCAACCCTGATTACGCCTACCCCGCGTACGGCGTCCCGTCGGACGAGACCAACGACGCAATCCGCCTTGCCGCTCGCACCGAGGCAATGATCACTGACCCCGTCTATGAGGGCAAGTCCATGCAGGGCATGATCGACCTCACCCGCAAGGGCTTCTTCCCCGAAGGCTCACGGGTGCTGTACGCACACCTGGGCGGCGCACCAGCAATCAACGGCTACAGCTACTACTACAAAGAGGGCTGACAACCCAGGGTGGAAAATCCCTGGATCGTGGTTCACTTCTGCGCCCACCCAGTGGCTGAGGAAATCAAAAAGCCGGTCCGAAGACCGGCTTTGACGCATGCTGCTTTGCAGCCCCAACGGGATTCGAACCCGTGTCTCCACCTTGAGAGGGTGATGTCCTAGGCCCCTAGACGATGGGGCCAGGGAGTTGAAACGTATTCAGCTGTGAGATGAACGCAACCTTGCGAGCTGAGTTCACTTCGTTGGGGAATAGGGACTCGAACCCCAAATAACAGAATCAGAATCTGTTGTGTTGCCAATTACACCATTCCCCAAAGGGCGACACCTACTGTAGCGGACCGACACGGCGCAGCGAAACGGGTTCTTCACCGGCCTCGGGTGAACTGGGTGACCCGCCGGAACCCCACCAATCGGCCCACTGCCACCGCAGCCGACTCGGTGATCATCCGGTCCAGCGGCTGCGCCGAATCCGACGGCACCGGCGACACATAAGCCTGCAACCCAACCTCGCGTGCAACTGCTCTCGCTCGTGCAGCGTGGTAGCCGTCAGTCACAATCAGCACCGTCGATACCCCTTCGCGGCTGAGAAACCGCTGCGATGCGGCCAGCGACTCGTAGGTGTCTCGGCCCTGCACCTCGCGACGGATGCGCGCGTCGGGCACACCGTTGCGGATGAGGTACTTCGCAGACGCAGCGGCCTCGGTGGTGCTGTCGTTCTTCTGCCGCCCACCGGTGACGATGATGAGCCGGGCATCGCCCTCTTTGTACAGGGCCAGCGCATGGTCCAGCCGAGCCTGAAGAACTGGTGACGGCTTCCCGTTGTATTGCGCAGCACCCAGCACAACAATCGCCTGTACCGAGCGGCGTTCGTCGCGGTTGGATGCCAACCACACCGAGGCCGCAGCGCTGAGGAGGTAGATCGCCACGACCAGCGCCGCGACACGCTTGACCCACCACCAGGGCGACAGCATGCGCCCGAACCCGAAGAGCGGGATGCGCACGGTTCAGCCCGTGTGCTCCCCTGCGTCTGTGGACGCAGCCTGAAGGCGGAGCATGGTCTCGGCTCGGCCCAACACCTCGAGACTTTCGAAGAGCGGCAGACCCACGGTGCGGCCCGTGACAGCGACTCGGATAGGCGCTTGGGCCTTGCCGAGTTTCAGCTCGTTTGCAGCACCGAGGCGTTCGACCAGCGCCTTCAAGGCGTCTGACGTCCAGTCGACAGCAGGCGCCTCAGTAATGAACCCTGCGAGCATCGCAATGGAACCAGGCGCGGCCATCGTCTTGCCCCAAGCTGACGCATCGCGAGGAGGCACGGTGAACAAGAAGTCGACCAGGGCCGGCACATCGGACAGGAGGCGCGCACGGTCTTGCACGTGCGGCGCAATCATACGAAACACCGGTTCGTTGAATGACTCTGCGGGGAACCCGCCCGGCAGGGTGACGGGCTCTTGCCCCTCAGCAAGACCTGCTGCTGTTGGGAGCGGGCCGTGGATGGGGTTGAGCGGACCAGTGAGATACGGGCGCGCAGCGTCGGTGAATTGGTCGATGGTCATGGCACGGATGTACTCGCCGTTGAACGCGCTGAGCTTTGTAATGTCGAACATGGCCGACGCCTTGTGCACGTCTTCCAACCTGAACTCGGCGGTCATCTGGGCGAGAGTCTTGATCTCGACTTCGTCGGGCGGCGTCCACCCCAGCAGCGCCAGGTAGTTGGCCATAGCCGGGGCGAGAATGCCCTGCGTGCGGAAGTCCTCGACTGCAACCTTGTCACGGCGTTTCGACAGCTTCTTGCGCTGCTCGTTGACGATCACCGGCAGATGCGCGAACACCGGCAGCGGCACGTCGGGCGACAACGCCTGCCACACCAACACGGCCTTCGGCGTATTGGGCAGATGCTCCTCGGCGCGCACCACATGGCTGATGCGCATGTCGATGTCGTCCACCACGTTGGCGAGCAGGAACATGAAGCCACCCGCAGTCCGACGGATGACGAAGTCTTCGATGAGCGAGTTCTCGAACTGCGGCTCGCCGCGGATGAGATCGATCACCGTGGTGATGCCCTCGTCGGGGGTGCGGAACCGCACGGCACCTTCGGTGAGGCCACGGTCTCGGCAGAACCCGTCGTAGCCGCGCCCCTCGCCCTGCTTACCGTGCGCCGCTACGTTGCGGGCGCGGGAATCGTCGGCGGTGCAGGTGCAGAAGTATGCGCGCTTTGCATCGAGCAGCTGCTGCACCGCGGCAGCGTACAGGTGCGTGCGTTGGCTCTGGAAGTACGGACCCTCATCCCAATCCACCCCCACCCAGCGCATGGCGTCTTGGATACCCTGGGTCCACTCGTCACGGTTGCGCTCGGTGTCGGTATCTTCGATACGCAAAACGAACGTTCCGCCAGTCTTGCGGGCGACGAACCAGTTGAACAGCGCGGTGCGAGCCCCGCCAACGTGGAAGTACCCGGTAGGCGAGGGAGCAAAGCGGAGACGGGGAGGTTGGTCAGTCATGACCCGGCCAGGCTACCGGCCAACTCCGCCCATCCAACCAAACCCCCACATACGCGCAACTCGCCCACCACATACGCGCAACTCGGCCAAAACGGCCCAACAATTTGCCCGTTTAGTCCGAGTTGTGTGGGTTTTCACCCCTAGTTGCGCGTATGTGGGCTGGTGCCTGCCCCGGGATGCGGACGGGTCAGCCGAAACAGTTGTCAACGAGTGGTTGAGCAGGAACGAAGTCGGTCGACCCGGGGCTCGTCGGCACCCAGCAGGTCGCCCAGACGCAACGCGGTGACTTCGCAGTCGAGCGCGCCGTCGGCGGCCATCGTCGCGACGTCTACCCAGTCCTTCGGTCGATCGAACAGTGCCTTGAAAACCGCCAAGTCTTCGGCACACAGCACAACGATCTGCCGCCCGGCAAAGGGCACCCGACGTACTCGGCGCGCCACGTCCTGGTGAAACGAGGAAGCAGCGAAGAAAAGGTCAATCGGTGTGTCGTCCCACCACAGGCGGACCTGATCGTCACGCTTGACCGCTGTCAGGTCGGCTGCCGTCGACACCACGCCAACCGGCAACGCTGCGAACACCCGCTTCGCTTTGCCTGATGGCACGAACACATTGATGTCGATGTCTCGCGTTCCACGGGGTTCCTCGGTGGCATAAGCAAGGGCGATTGCACCGCCCAACGCCCATGGCACTTCGGCTGCATCAAGCGCGTCGCATAAGGCAACGATGCGTTCGACGAGAGAGAGCACCATCAGCTTTGCCCTACCCGCGCCCGAGCCAGCTCACGTGGTCGGAACGGAAGCGCCTCTGCGAGCCCGAGCACCTGGACAAGTCGCTCAGCCTGTATAGCTGGGTCTAGCGACGCGGCGAACTGAACTCGACACCCGGTTGCTTCGATGATTCGCCCGGCTATCCCTAGTCCCGGCTCGCGACGCTCGCGTTCATAAGCGCTGAGCACAGAGGCCGTGATCCCAACACGATCAGCGACAGCGCGCTGCGACAACCCGGCCCGAAGTCGCAGCGACCGAAGCGTGGCACCAGTCAACATACGCATATGTTAGCGAATTCGCTAACAAATATCAAAGCCCGAAACTGGACGTGTCAGGTGAAGTCGTGGCGGTTGAGTGCCGACAACAGGGCCTTGAACGACGCGTTGAGGATGGATGGATCTTCACCCACGCCCCACTTCACGCCTTCGGGCCCTGTGGTTTCCAGGTAGCAAACGGCCATGGAATCAGCACCGGCTGACTTGGAGTGTTCGTGGTAGTCGACCACGTCGATGATGAACCCAAGGTCGTTACGAATTGCGTGGGTAAACGCGTCGATGGGACCGTTGCCTTCACCCGAGATGGTCTTGTGCTCGTCGTCGATGATCAACTGCGCTGTGACCCTGGCCCGGTCGCCGTGCTCGCCGGTCGACGTGGAGGTCTCGTGGCTGATCAGTCGCACACGCGACTTCTCGGGAAGATACTCCTTCTGGAACTTGTCCCACATGGCACCCGGGGTAATCACGGTGCCGGTGTCCTCGGTGATCGACTGGATGGTCTTCGAGAACTCGACCTGCAAGCGCCGAGGCAGCTCGAAACCGTGCTCGGCCTCCATGATGTACGCAACGCCACCTTTGCCGGATTGGCTGTTGACGCGGATGACGGCCTCGTACGTGCGACCAACGTGCGCTGGATCGATGGGCAAATACGGCACGCCCCACTCGCTGTAATCCGTGGGGTGGCTGAGCGCTGCAAACCCCTTCTTGATGGCGTCCTGATGCGAGCCAGAGAACGACGTGTAAACCAGGTCGCCCGCATAGGCATGGCGCTCGTGCACCGGCAGGCGGTTGCAGTACTCGGCAACTCGACGCAGGTTGTCAATATTGGAAATATCCAGTTCTGGATCGACGCCTTGCGCGAACAGGTTCAGCGCAACGTTGACCAGATCCAAGTTGCCGGTGCGTTCACCGTTGCCGAACAAGGTGCCCTCGATGCGATCCGCACCTGCCATCATGCCCAACTCGGACGCAGCAACCCCGGTGCCACGGTCGTTGTGCGGGTGAAGCGAGATGAGCACACTGTCGCGCCGATCGACGTTGCGGCCGAAGTACTCGATCATGTCGGCGTACAGGTTGGGCGTTGACATCTCGACGGTCGCAGGCAGGTTGAGGATGAGCGGTCGATCGGGCGAAGGGTCGACCTGCGCGATGACGGCGTTGCAGATCTCCAGCGCGTAGTCGATCTCGGTGCCGGTGAAGCTTTCCGGCGAGTACTCGTAGCGAATGTTGGAACCGCTCGGCATGCCGTCTTCGTATCGCTGGCACAACCGCGCAGCCTGTGTGGCAATCCCGGTGATGCCGTCCTTGTCCAAACCGAACACCACGCGCCGTTGCAACGTGGACGTGGAGTTGTAGAAGTGCACGATTGCGTTCGGCACGCCAGCCAGGGATTCGTATGTGCGCTGAATAAGTTCCTCGCGGCACTGCACCAGCACCTGGATGGTGACGTCGTCGGGGATGAGGTCTTCGACTACCAACTGGCGTACGAAATCGAAGTCCGGCTGGCTGGCCGAAGGGAAACCGACCTCGATCTCTTTGAAACCCATCTGCACCAGGGTGTTGAACATTCGCAGCTTGCGGGCCGGGTCCATCGGGTCGATGAGGGCCTGGTTGCCGTCGCGAAGGTCGACCGAACACCACAGCGGAGCCTTGGTGATACGGGTATCCGGCCAGGTGCGATCGGCAAGTTCAACCCGTGGATACGGGCGGTACTTGTCGAACGGCATCTGCTTTGGGGCGACGATTGCGGGTGGCATGTGAGTGACTTTCCGGTGCGGCTGGGTGTGACTGGGTGCGGGGAGAAACTAGTTGGGAAACAAAAAACCCCCGGGCCACGAGGGCACGAGGGTTCGGACGAACGCCCTATGTGGACGTTCGTCTACGTGAGAAGCAGGAGGGAGAAACCAACCATCACAGACAGCCTGCCGGACGCGGCCGGGTTTCGTCAAGCAATAACCCAATGTCTGATGGGTTGCTCCACTTCGGGTTCAACTCCGATCCCTCCGTTCACCGCTCGGCCGCGCCCAAAGCCGGGCGACCACGGAACAATCGCTTCGCGAAGCGCCACAGCCGCCAGACAATCAGTGCACAGAGGATTCCCAGCAGCACGGCCATCACACCAGCGGCGACAGGGGCCTTCGCAACGAGCCAGATCATGGCTGCTACGAGGATGTCTTCGATGACGCTCAGCCCGATGTTGGAGAATGGCTCTGGTGACGTGTTGGCTGCAAGCCTGGTGGTCGCCTTGGCCCCGTGGCTGGTGAGTGCGAGGCTCCCTGAGGCCAGAGCCATCAGCACTTTCTGGGCGCTGGGCTGGTCGCCGGCAAGGATGATTGCCAGCATCGCGGCCCCCACGGGCCGCACGAAGGTGTGCACCGAGTCCCACACGCTGTCGACCAATGGCACCTTGTCTGCCACAAACTCGATGGCGAACAGAAACACCGAGATGCCGATGACCCACCACTGTTGGAGGCCAGTCGGCGTGTCAATCCAGTCGAGGCGCCCGCCGATGCCCAGCAACGCGACGACGCCGTAGAGATTGAGCCCACTGGCCCAGCCAGAGCCGAGGATGGCACCAAGATCCAATTTGTTCCCTTTCGAGCAGCCAGCAGAAAGCTGCCGGATAACCGCTGGCTACAACGCCAGGAGCGTCTTCCAATTCGCGCCGGCAACTCGCCGCGACACCGCTTCGGGGGTCATGCGGAGCGTTTCTTCAGGGACGAGGTCTGCGATGTCACGCTGCAGCTCATAGTGGTGGCCCACCGCTTCGAACCGTTCTTTGCGCAGCGCAACCAGCTCGGCTGGCGCGTCGTCGAGGAACCCGAACGCTGCGAAGGCCACCTTGAGGTCGTGGATGACCGGGGCACGGCTGAACATCGACGCACGCTTCATCGCAACGCCGAGGCAGCCTGCAATGGCATCGTGCTCGTCTTCGCCTTCGGTGAGGCGCAGTTTGCCGTGAAACGAGTTGGCCAGCTTGATGGCATACCCCTGGTCCGGCCCAGGGCGGCCCATACGGGCGCCTGTCGGCGAACCCGCTGGCAGCTCGGCAGGACGGTCGGACTTCCATTCCTCGGCCGGCGGCAGGGCACTATCGCCCCGAAAGGCGCCAACGGTGGCAACGGGAACAAACTTCGGGGCACTCACAATGCTTCAGTCTGCCAGAGGCGAGAGCTCCGGAGAGAGGTTGCCCCCAACAACGCGGGCGATCCACCTCCCAACGCGTTTCCGAGGTGGATGCCCGCAGGAAACCGGCCCAACCCAGATGCCAAACCACATACGCGCAACTCACCCCATTCATACGCGCAACTCGCCACTTCTGAGCAAAACTTTTGCTCAGGAACGCCAAGTTGCGCGTATGTGGGGGGCAAGTTGCGCGTATCCGTTGCTTAACGGCGCAGGCCGCCGTTGGAGTAGAGCAGTTGGCCGTTGATCCAGCTGCCCGCAGGCGACAAGAGGAACGAGACCAGATCGGCGGTGTCGGTCGGTGTGCCAATCCGCGGCTGCAGGTTGCGATCCAGCACGGCGCGTCGGATTTCGGCTGACATCCACCCCGTGTCGTTCGGGCCTGGGTTGATCACGTTGGCTGTGATGCCCGCATCGGCCAACTCAACTGCTGAGGCCAACACAATGCGGTCCAGTGCGCCCTTACTGGCACCATACGGCAGATTGAACGCCGTGTGATCGCTGGTCAGCGCAACGATTCGCCCGACCGGGACAGGCGAGGTGCCACCAGAGAACTGTGCAGCGAACGCACGGATGAGCAGCCAGACGGATCGTGCGTTGACAGCGAAGTGTCGATCGAACGATTCAACGGTGGTTAAACGGATATCGGAATCCACACTCTCGCAGTGACAG
Organism: Acidimicrobiia bacterium; assembly: GCA_043720595.1. Classification (GTDB taxonomy): domain Bacteria; phylum Actinomycetota; class Acidimicrobiia; order Acidimicrobiales; family JANYDT01; genus JANNBN01. The sequence goes on along the minus strand of JAYSSK010000290.1, from coordinate 4,859 downwards.
AGCACCAGGCCGGTGACCGGCCCGTCGGCGGCCAGATCAGCAAACAACGCTTCGGGCGCCGAAGGATCAGCGAAGTCAACCTCGTAATCTGCCAATGAAACGTCGTCGGCGCCCCAGGTCATCCGCTCGTCGTAACCGCGCCACCCGACCGTGACGACATCGCATCCGTCTGCGCGCAGACGATCGGCGATCGTCGCACCGATGCCGACCCGTCGGCCGACGCCGGTGACCAGCACACGGCTAGACGACAGCGAATCAGGCAAGCCGGTGCAGCCAGTGGTTGGAATCGGCCGTGCGGCCGTACTGGATGTCGATCAGCCTGGAGCGCAGCTGCGACGTGACCTCGCCAGTTTCCATTGACCCCACCTCACCGTCGGCCCACACCAGCCGACCGACGGGCGTGATGACCGCTGCTGTGCCGCACGCGAACACCTCACGAATGGCACCCGAGGTGACGCCGTCCTTCCATTCGTCGATGCTGATCCGCCGCTCCACCGGTGTGAGACCCATCGTCTTGGCCAGCTCGATGATGGACGACCGGGTGATGCCCTCAAGGATGGTTCCAGACGTTTCCGGCGTGACCAGGGTGCCATCGGCGAACACGAAGTACAGGTTCATGCCGCCGAGTTCCTCTATGTACTTATGTTCTTCGGCGTCCAAGAACACCACCTGGTCACAGCCCTGCTCGGTTGCCTCCATCTGCGCCGCAAGGCCAGCGGCATAGTTGCCACCGCACTTGGCTGCACCCGTTCCACCCATGGCCGCCCGCGTGAACGTTGCAGACTGCCAGATACTGACCGGTTTCAGCCCACCAGCGAAATACGGGCCGACCGGCGATGCAATCACCATGAAGGTGACCTCCTGGGCTGGCCGCACGCCAAGGAACGACTCTGAACCAAACATGAACGGGCGCAGGTAGAGGCTGTTCTCGCCTCCGCCCGGCACCCACGCCTTGTCAACTTGCACCAGCGCCTCAAGCGACGCAACGAAGTCTTCTTCAGGGAGATGAGGCAGCGCCAACCGGGTGGCAGATCGATTGAACCGGGCAGCGTTGGCGAACGGACGGAACGTCCAGATGGAATCATCGGCGTGGCGATACGCCTTCATGCCCTCGAAGATCTCCTGCGCGTAATGCAGCACGGCAGCAGCTGGATCGAGCGAGATGGGTCCGTAGGGAATCACTTCGGCATCGCCCCAACCCCGACCTGCGCGCCATACCGCACGCACCATGTGATCGGTGAAGAACTTGCCGAACCCGGGGTTGGCGTGGATCTCGGCGCGGCGCTCAGCAGAAGCCGGCGACGGGTTGGGCGTGAGGGCAAAGTTCAAAGCCATCCGACCATCGTAGAAGTTCGGCGGTGAGGTGACCCATATAAATCGCCCTCGTGGCGCAGTCCTACGATGCATGCCGAACCCAACCCCGAGGAATCCCCGACATGCCAGCTATTGCGCGGACCGCCGTTTCACATCTCAACCGCGACGCATCGCCCGTTGCGCTTGGGTTCATGGACTTCCACGCGTTCGAAACCGGAGCCCCGATGTTGGACGCGTTCTTCGCCGCCGGCGGCAACGTGTTCGACACGGCGTGGATCTACAACAGCGGTTACACCGAGCAGCTCTTCGGCGAATGGATCACTGCCCGAGGTAACCGGGCCGACTGCGTGATCATCGGCAAGGGCGCGCACACTCCGGAATGCACACCACAAGCCATAGCGACGCAACTCACCGAAAGCCTCGACCGGCTCGCAACCGACAGCGTTGACATGTATTTCCTCCACCGTGACAACCCCGAGGTGCCAGCCGGAGAGTTCGTCGAGGCCGTCGAGGCCGAGCGCCGTGCCGGGCGCATCACGGGCCCCGCCGGCGGGTCCAATTGGACCATGCAACGCGTCGACGAAGCCAACGCATATGCAGCGGCTAACGACCTGACCCCGTTCACCGTGCTCTCCAACAACTTCTCCTTGGCCGAGATGCTGAAGCCCATCTGGGACGGCTGCGTCAGCAGCTCAACAACCGGGTGGCGTACGTGGCTGAGAAGCAACAACATTCTCAACGTCGCATGGTCCAGTCAGAGCCGCGGGTTCTTCACTGACCGTGCCGGACGCGACCTGCTGACCGACGAGGAACTCGTCCGTGTCTGGTACTCGCAGTCCAACTTCGATCGCCGCGACCGCGCCCAACAGCTCGCAGCAGAACTGGGCCATGACCCCATTCACATCGCGTTGGCCTACGTGGTTGCGCAACCGTTCCCACAGATCCCTGTCATCGGTCCTCGCACGCTTAATGAGCTGCATCACAGTCTGCGAGCCTTCAGCTTCACGCTCAGCGCAGAACAGGTCGCGTGGTTGGAGACGGGCCGATGAACCCGTGGCAGGACAGCAGTGTCTCGCCAGACGAGCGGGCTGCCGATCTGTATGCGCGCATGACAACTGCTGAACGAGTCGGCCAACTTGGCAGTTGCTGGGCAGGCAACGAAGTGATCAGCGGCAACGTTGCTCCCATGCAAGACGTGTTCAGCGCTGGAGCCAAACCACTGCAAGACCAGAGCCGCGATGGGCTCGGCCACATCACCCGCCCGTTCGGCACGAAGCCGATCGCAGTGAAAGACGGGGTGGATCAGCTCATCACCTACCAGCACACGGTCATGGCCAACAACCGTTTTGCCATCCCTGCGATCGCGCACGAAGAGTGCCTCACAGGCTTCACGGCGTGGGGGGCAACGGTGTTTCCTGCTGCCATTGCGTGGGGTGCAACCTGGGACGCAGACCTGGTCCGCGATATGGCGCAGGCCATCGGCGCCACTATGCATCGCGTCGGTGTGCATCAGGGGCTGGCACCACTCCTTGATGTGGTGCGCGACTACCGCTGGGGCCGCGTAGAAGAGACCATCGGCGAAGACCCACTACTCGTCGGCACGTTGGGCTCGGCCTATGTGCAGGGACTGCAGAGCAGTGGCATCACCGCGACCCTGAAACACTTCGCCGGATACTCCGCCTCACGTGCTGGCCGCAACCACGCACCGGTCTCCGTCGGTCCTCGGGAATTCGCCGAAGTCATCCTGCTCCCGTTCGAAATGGCGGTGCGACTCGGACGTACCAAGTCGGTCATGAACTCGTACTCCGACGTCGACGGTGTGCCGGCTGCGACTGATCGATCGCTGCTCACCACCACGTTGCGAGATCGATGGGGTTTCGACGGCACAGTGGTGTCTGACTACTGGTCCATTGCGTTCGTGAAAAGCATGCACCGCATCGCCGCCTGTTACGAAGATGCCGGCGTACTGACGCTTCGAGCGGGGCTCGACGTGGAACTGCCCGACACACTCGCATATGGCAGAGCGTTGACCGAGCGCATCGTGTTGGGCGAGCTCGATGAAGAACTGGTCAAGCCATCGGTGTTACGCGTGCTGAAACACAAGGCCGAACTAGGTCTGCTCGACGCAGACTGGAAGCCCGAGCACGTACTGCACAATTCCGACTCCGAGGCCGGGTTCGATCTCGACCCTCCGGCCAACCGTGCCATCGCCACGCGCATGGCAGAGGAATCAGTTGTCCTGCTGAATAACCCGTCAGGCCTCCTCCCGCTTGGGCCCGCTGGAGCAATGCGCATTGCGGTCATCGGCCCGGTTGCCGACGATCCGTTGGCTTTCATGGGCTGCTACTCGTTCCCCAACCATGTGCTTCCCCACCATCCCTCGTTCGGGCTGGGCATCAATGCACCCTCCCTACTCGATGCTCTGCGCGCTGAGTATCCGGAAGCCACCATCGAGTACGCCGCTGGCACTCCAGTCAAGGTCGAAGATGCATCGGGCATTGCCGCCGCTGTCGAAGCGGCACGACGAGCAGACGTGGTGTTGCTAGCTGTTGGCGACCGCGCGGGGCTCTTCGGCATGGGCACATCGGGCGAAGGTACTGACACAGCCACGCTGCAGCTTCCCGGGGTGCAACACCAGCTGGTCGAAGCGGTGCTCGCTGCGAACCCGCGCACGGTGCTCGTCGCGATCACGGGGCGGCCCTATGCAATCGTCGACTTCGCAACCTCGCCGGTCGCAACCATCCAAGCGTTCATGCCGGGCCAGGCTGGTGCCGCTGCAATCGCTGGCGTGTTGTCTGGGCGAATCAACCCGAGCGGCCGCTTGCCCATTCAGATTCCGCGTCTCGATGGGCCGCAGCCCAGCACGTACCTCCAAGCGGCACTCGGCCTGCACACCGAAGGCGTCAGCAACCTTGACCCCACCCCCGCGTTCGCGTTCGGGCACGGACTCAGCTACACCTCGTTCGAGATCAGCGACATCGGGCTCGACCAGACTGAAATCGGCACCGACGACACGCTCACGGCAACCGTCACCGTGCGCAACACTGGGACCCGATCTGGTGTCGAAGTGGTGCAGATCTACCTCACCGACTGGATCGCCCAAACGGTGCGGCCTACAAAGCGGCTCATTGCGTTTGCGCGGGTCAACGTGGAAGCCGACAGCGCGGTGGAGGTGCGGTTCGGTCTGCACGCAGATCTCACTAGCTTCATCGGCCTGCACCAAACCCGGATCGTGGAGCCGGGCTTGTTCAAGCTGATTGCGGCTCGTTCTGCCGCACACCGCGCCGTGCCGGCAGCGTTCACCATCGTCGGCGATGTGAAGACGGTTTCAGACCGTTGGACGATGACGGCAACCGTGAGCACGCGCCCACTCCCCTAAGTGGCGCGAGCCTGCATGGCGGCAATTCACCTCGCAACGCGACTTGGAGGTGAATTCCCCCCACCGTTGGGGGCAACCTGTAAGGAGAATAGGACGGGGTAGCGTCGTGACCAGGGGAAACGCGAAGCACCGTCAGGCCACTCTCATCAAGTCGTGGCGGCGCGCC
>JAYSSK010000289.1:0-6206 GCA_043720595.1 Acidimicrobiia bacterium | reverse complement strand
ATGGGTCTGCAAGGTCACGGTCGAGCAAGGCAACAACGCGGTCGAGCGCGTCGAGTGCCCGAGCCCGCGCACCGGCCTCGCCGTTATGGCTGGTGTTGTGATCGACCACGCTTCCCACCCCAACACCGTACTGGCGCGCCGGCCAGTTTGTCGGAGCCCCGACGCGACAGAACCGCGGCTTTTACAAGACAGAAGATTCGGCCGGGTCGGCCTGTTCAGTCCACGTGGCTTTCGGAGTACTGACCACAATGTCGATGGGCCGTTCGGACCGGTGCTCAAGCACCAGGGTGCCTGAGGGCTCGAACGCGAGGGCTGCTCCCCCGCTGACGAGGCGGCCGATGTTCTCGCCGAGCAACGACGCACGCCAGCCTTGGCTGAGCCGAGCACCCTCGTGTTTGCGGAGGAACTGCACCAGGTCTCCGCGTGTTGCGAGGATGGACTGATCGATTCGGGCGTCTTGGGCCAACTGGCCGATCCATGCCGAGACCAGGGTGAGCGCTGGTCGCAACCGGCGATCGAAGTCTTCGGTTTCTGGAAGCAGCAATTGCGATGCGTCCATGTGTTTGGCGCTCTCGACGATGGAAAGGATCTCGTTGGCTACCGACGCTCTTGCCGCACGGCCGTCGACCCCACGGATACCGGCCAACGCAGCGGTGCTGGTCGGTTTTGCTTGCGAGATGGCCACGACGGCAAGGTCTGCCATTACAAACCGAACCGGGCGATCTTCAGCTTGGGCGCGCTTTTCGCGCCAGGCACAGAGTTCCTGCGCAATGAGACGGTCGTGCCCCCGAAGCACACGGCCGTCTTTGAGCTTCCACCAGGCCCGCCGCGGGTCCTGCTGACCTCGGGGCCTGAGCCGCAAGATGTCGGTCTCGGCCTCGACCCACTCGGTTCGCCCGACCGGGCCAAGTTCGCCTTCAAGACGATCGCGAAGTTCCAGCAAATGCGTGACGTCTGAAGCGGCGTACGCACATTGCGCAGCTGTAAGTGGACGTATGGTCCAATCAGTGAGCCGATCGCCCTTCGACAAGCGCACACCCAGCACCCGCTCGACCAAGCTGACCAATGACGGCGTAGAGAATCCCAAGAAGCCAGCTGCCAATTGGGTGTCGAACATCTTGGCTGGAATCACACCGCATGCGAGTTCGAGCACCTCAAGGTCTTGATCTGCTGCATGGAAAACAGCCACGCTCTCCGACGTAAGCAGGCGAGCTAAGCCGGAGACGGGAACAGCAAACGGGTCGATGAGGGCGGTACGGCCCCCGACACAAATCTGAACAAGTGCCAGGTTCGGGTAGTACGAACGCTCCCGCAAGAACTCGGTGTCGATGGCATAGGAATCGTGTTGGAGCACGAAGTCGACAAACTCGTGCAACGAGTCAGCGTCGGCGATCCATTCGAACGCTGCGTCACTTGCGATGACCGAAGGCGACGAGCGGCGCCGGCCCCGCGTTTCGCTCACGAAGCGTCCGGATTGCCGACGGCAACCGGCAGACCACGCTGCCGCCACTCGTTGGAACCGCCCGATACGTTGATGGCATCGATACCGTGTTCACGCAGGAACGCTGCAGCCCGGTTTGACCGTCCACCCGCAGCGCAGATGACATACAAGGGGTCGGAACCAGCGAACTCGGCAATGGCGTTGACTTCGTCGGGCACCGACATCAGCGGGACAAGGCGGGCTTGGGCAACCCGAAACTCCGCGAACTCGTCTGGTTCACGCACATCGATGAGCCGGCCACCGGCTTCCAAGGCCACCACGAGCGCGTCGATGTCGACCTGCGGGGGCATCTGATTCATGGCGCCGTACCCTAGCCGCAGCGATAGAAGGGATTTGAAGGGATCAGCGTTTGTTGGCCTGACGACGCTCTTTGAGCTGCGACACGGTATCAAGATCCGCGATGGACTCTCGGTTTGCGACCGCGATCGGGATCCAGCGAATCCGCCGGAGCACTGCCGACGGAGCTCGTTCTCCTGATTCGAAAGCACTGCGTAGCGTGCTAGCAGCGCTGGCCCTCCACACACTGTGGGTCACATAGGGGTAACCCTCCAGAACGGGTATCGCTGCCGCTGCTTCAGTGTTGGCGTCGAGCGACCGGACGAGCGATTGCACCTCGAAAGGATCGACGTCTGGATGGTCGCAGCCGAGCACCACGACCAGCGGGTGGTGTGACCGTTCGAGAGCAGTGATCAGCCCGCCTAGGGGACCCTCTTTGGGCCAGTTGTCTGCGACGAACCTCCATCCCTGTGACCGAAGTGCTTCGCCATTTCCCCCAACGGCAAATGCGTCGCTGGCCCCAGCCAAGATGGCGGCGATCAGCACACGCGCCCCGATGGGTTCGCCATCCAGGTCGACGTCGAGCAGTGCTTTGTCGCTGCCCATCCGAGTGCTGGACCCGCCCGCAAGCATCGCCACACTGAACGGTGGCGGATCTGGGAAAAGCGGCTGTTTGTGTTCATCGTTCATATGTAGTTCGATCGCCGCCCCAGCAGACGCCAAGGCAGAACCGTGGTTTACCACGCCCGGAGGCCCCCTCAGCTGGTGCAGAACACCTCATAGGCAGCCTCATCCATCAGCCCGTCGAGGTCCGCGAGGGAAACTCCCCGCAGTTTGAACAGCCACGCCCCCGTTTCAGGGTGCGCATTCAATTGGGCCGGGTCTTCGACAGGAAGTTGATTGACTTCAGCCACTTCACCGCCGACCGGTGAATAAATGTCGGACACGCTTTTCGTGCTCTCCACCGTGGCTACGGACTCGGCCTTTTCGACAACACGTCCAACCTCGGGTAGTTCCACGTAGACGATGTCGCCCAGTTGGTCCTGCGCATGGTTGGTAATCCCGACGGTGGCAAGTTCGCCGTCGATCTGAATCCACTCATGGTCTGTGGTGTAACGCTTCATCGTGGACTCCTGGGTCATCTGCGGTAATTGTGAGGGAGGAACGGAATCGGCGCGACGTCGACGGGCAGACGCACACCCCGAACTTCTGCATAGAGGGTGGTTCCGGGGGAAGCCAAGTCCGCCGGAACATAACCAACGGCGATCGGTCGGCCGAGCGACGGACTAAATCCGCCGGATGTCACGTAACCAACAGCTTCGGCGGACTCGGCTTCACGAAACAGCAGCGCGTGGTCACGCACGGGTGCCTTGCCCTGAGGGGCCAACCCGACAAGTCGGCGAGCCGGGCCGGTTTGCAGCTCAGCTGCAATGCGTTGGTCTCCTGGAAAGCCAAGGTCGGCGCGACGACGCTTCTGGATCGACCACGCCAACCCGGCTTCCACGGGTGAAGTGGTCTCGTCTATGTCAGACCCGTAGAGACATAGACCAGCTTCGAGGCGAAGCGTGTCCCGAGCCCCGAGCCCCGCTGGCTTCACCTCGGGGAAGGCAACCAATGCATCGGCAAGCGCGACTGCATCGTCTTCATGCACTGCGATTTCGAATCCATCTTCTCCGGTGTAGCCGCTGCGCGAGATCGCCACCCGGCATCCGGCCAACAGCGCGACTCCGACGTCCATGAACGCCATGGTGGAAAGCGATCCGGGGTCATCAGCAACCCGTGCGAGGACGGTCTCCGAATCGGGCCCCTGCAGGGCAAGAAGGCACAACTCCGGTCGAACGTGGAGGTTTACCTCGGGCGCCAAATGGTGCACCAGGTGGGCGAAGACCTCTGCCTTCCGGCCAGCGTTGGACACAATCGTGAGGACATCTGGATGTTCTCGGGTCCGAGAAATCATTAAGTCGTCGATGATGCCGCCTGATCGGTTGAGTATCTGGGTATAGCGCTGTCGGCCCGGGTTCAGGAGATCAACATCGCAGGGCACAAACCGCTCGATGGCCGACGCAACTTCGCCGAAGCTGTTCGCGACGCTGTGCAGCTCGGCGACACCCATGTGGCCGACATCAAACAGACCTGCGTGTTGCCGAGTGTGCGCGTGCTCAGCCAGCGTTCCCTCTGTGTAACGGATGGGCATGTCGTATCCGGCAAACGCGCCCATGCGCGCGCCATGACTGATGTGCCAACCGTGGAGTGGGGTCTGGAACAGGTCTGGCGAATCAGTACTCATCACGCCACCTCCATCGGCGGGCATGAGCAGAAGACATTCCGGTCTCCGTATGCGCCATCGACACGCGATACGGGGGGCCAGTATTTGTCGGCCATCGAACCACCTCCAGGGCAGGCGGCTTCGAAGCGCGAGTACGGATGGGTCCAATCGTTTGTCAACACATCGTCGGCGGTGTGCGGCGCGTTCACGAGCGGGTTGTCCTGTGCGGGCCAATCCCCAGCCACGACCAGATCGATTTCGCGCCGGATGGCGATCATGGCGTCACAGAAACGGTCGAGTTCGGCTGTCGATTCGCTTTCGGTCGGCTCAACCATCAGCGTGCCGGCCACGGGGAAGCTCATCGTCGGAGCGTGAAATCCGAAGTCGATCAATCGCTTCGCGATGTCATCGACCGTGATGCCTGTCGCAGCCGTGATTGGCCTGATGTCGAGGATGCATTCGTGGGCAACCAAACCCCCACGGCCGGAATACAAGATCGGATACAACGGGCGCAACCGTGCAGCGACGTAGTTGGCATTCAAGATGGCCATGGCGGTCGCGTCGCGCAACCCTTGCGGCCCCATCATCGAAATGTACGCCCATGGGATACAGAGAATTCCAGCCGAGCCCCACGGTGCTGCCGACACGGCTCCGACGTGCATCGAACTGTCCGACACGGCGGGTCGGTGTTCAGCCAGTTCGGGCATTGCGCCATGTGATGGAAGGAACGGGGCGAGATGCTGCCTCACGCACACCGGGCCGACGCCCGGCCCTCCCCCGCCGTGTGGGATACAGAACGTCTTGTGCAGATTGAGATGGCTGACATCTGCACCAAATTTTCCGGGTTTTGCCGTGCCCACCAGCGCGTTGAAATTCGCGCCGTCGACGTACACCTGGCCGCCAGCTGCATGAACTCGGTCGCAAACGTCGACAACCTGATCTTCGAACACCCCGTGGGTCGACGGGTAGGTAATCATCAGCGCAGCAAGTTGTCCTGCATGCTGATCGATCTTGAGCTGCAGGTCTGCAACATCGACGTTGCCGCCTGCGTCACAACTCACCGGAAGTACGGTCATACCAGCCATCACCGCCGACGCCGCGTTTGTTCCATGGGCCGAGGTTGGAATGAGGCACAAGGTACGGTGATCATCACCGCGAGAGCGGTGATAGGCGCGAATAGCCAGTAACCCAGCCAGTTCGCCTTGCGACCCGGCGTTTGGCTGTATCGAAACGTGGTCGTACCCCGTGATTTCGACGAGCATCGCCTCAAGTTGGCGAACCAGTTCGACAGTTCCGGCGAGTTGGTTGATCGGGGCGAAGGGATGGAGGTCTGCAAATTCCGGCCACATCATTGGAACCATCTCGGTGGTTGCGTTGAGCTTCATGGTGCAGCTGCCCAATGGGATCATCGTTCGATCGAGTGCAAGGTCACGGTCGGAGAGCCGCCGAAGCTCACGCAGCATGTCGGTTTCCGACATTGCACGGTGGAACACTTCGTGGCGTAGCGCGTCGCCATCACGACGCAACTGCACGTCCAAACCCTGCTCGGCGGAGAAGACCCGTTGACCTTCCCGTCGTTGCGCTCCGAAGGCTTGGAGCACCGCGTCGACATGGGCATCTGTAGTCGTTTCGTCGCACGCGATGCCGACACGCAGTCCGTCGACACGCCGCAGGTTGATGCCAGCGCGCAACGCCCGTGCAACCACCGCGTCGGCACTTGACGCGTCTGGAAGCACCGCAGTAACCGTGTCGAAGAACGAGTCGTGAACCAGCGAGACGCCAGCTGACCGCAACGCATAGTCGAGCATCGACGTGTGACCATGGACCCGGTGAGCAATGGCCAGGAGGCCATGTTGGCCATGCCAGCACGCGTACAAAGCGCTCGCCATTGCGAGCAACACCTGAGCCGTGCAGATGTTGCTGGTGGCCTTGTCGCGGCGTATGTGCTGCTCTCGAGTCTGCAGGGCGAGGCGGTAGGCCCGACGACCGGCCGTATCGACCGACACCCCAACCAGACGTCCTGGCAAGGACCGTTTGTACGCATCGAGGACGGCGAGGAAGCCTGCGTGAGGGCCACCTGCGAACATGGGCACCCCGAATCGCTGTGCGGATCCGACTACCGCATCGGCACCCCAACTTCCTGGACCGTTCAACATCATGCAC
>JAYSSK010000288.1:0-2507 GCA_043720595.1 Acidimicrobiia bacterium | reverse complement strand
TCCTGCTGCCGAGGCTTGATCTGAACTTTCTCGGCCGCTAGCGGCTGGAATTGCCGTGTTGCCCCGAGGGCATCCATCGCTTGCGGTGGGTGCCCTCGGTCGCGTCCGAGAACTTCTTCGCGACGCCCTCGAAGTTGGAGTACTTGCTTCCGCAACTTCCTCAGGTGAGGGGATGCGCACAGCTGATGGCACATTCATGATTGGCGTATCCGATCGTTCCAGATCTCAACCCGAGATCGCCCGATCGGAGACGGAGGAAGTTGAAATGAAGTCATTCGGATCCGTCCGGTCCGTGTTCGGCCGGGCTGTCGTCTACCGGACGCCAACCGCGATCGCTACTCGGTTCGTCGGCTCGGCACTGGCGCTCACCGGTGCTGTGCTCTTGACAAATACTCCGGTGTCGGCCAACACCGGGCCGCTTCCGGCGGGTGGATCGGTGCAGGTCGGAGTGCCGTTGCCATACCTGCAGAAGTCGGACTGTCCCGCCGGTTCAGCCCTATACACCTACCCTCCCGGGCCGCTCATGTTCTATCACCCGACGATTGAGACCGGGGTGTCCGTTCCGGCAGGAACCTTGACCATCACACGATTCTGGTCATGGGACGGCAATGACGAACGGGCTACCCAGGTACAGGCGAACGAGCAATGGGCACTCTCAGTTGGCTGGGCCAGGTCAGCCCTGACACCCGATCTGCCGGACAACGTCAGCAGCGTGCTGGTGACAGGAACGCTTGGTTCGTTCACTGTTCCCGCAGGAACGATTCGAATTGTGCACTCGTCCCAGGTCGGGCCGACCGATGACACACCCAACTCGGTGTATCCATGGGGCTTTTGCTACAGCGTGAGCGTTCCAGACACGACGACACCGGCAGACACAACCAAGCCAGCAGACACAACCAAACCGGCAGACACAACCAAACCGTCAGACACAACGTTGCCCAGCGAGACGACCGTACGCGTGACAACGTTGCCCGTCACAACGCTGCCGGAGACCACAGTGGAGACGTCGCCCACAACGCTCCCACCAAAGGTGACTGTTCCACCGAATCTCAACACCTCGCTGCCACCGCTGACCAACCCCGACCCGACCCCCACAACAGCTCGGATCACTACTCAGCCCAGCAGCGCACCAGCGGCACCGGTGACGACGGTCACGCTCCCGAACACCACAGCGCCACCGACAACGGCCGCGGCAGTCGTTCCGACCACTGCAGCATCTGTTGAGGTGCTCAGCGAAACGGTGACTCCCGAGGAAGCGACCGAAGCCCTGTCCTACACCGGACCGGCCGATGCCGCCAGCCGCGTTGCACTCAGCGTGCTGTTGATTGGGCTCGGGCTCGCAATGCTCGCCGTCAGCCGCCGGCTCAACCCACGTCGGGGTTGAACTCGGCACAAGGTCAGTCCAGTCGAACGATACCCATCCGCACCGCACGCAGCACAGCCTGCGTGCGATCGGCCGTGTCGAGCTTGTCGTAGATCGAAGCCAGGTGGTTCTTCACCGTCTTGACGCTGATGAACAGCTTGGCTGCGACTTCGGTCGTGGAAAGACCATCCGCAACCAACTGAAGAACTTCCTCTTCGCGCTTAGAAATCACCGATTCACCCACTGACGGGTTCATCAACTGCCGCGTTTCGCGAAGCATCGACATCGCGATATCAGGGGTGATAGCGCCGTTTCCGTTTGCTGCTGACCTGATTGCCTCGGCGACTTCGTCCGTGGAAGCGTCCTTGACCAAGTAGCCCGAAGCCCCGAGGCGCATGGCGTTGGCGATCACCTGTCGGTCGGCGTGCATGGTCAGCATCACCACACGAGTCGAGCGGCAGCTCTGTCGAATTCGGCGGCATGCCTCGACACCGTCAAGTACTGGCATCGAAACATCCATCAGCACAACGTCAGGCAAGAGAGCCTGAGCCATCCGCACGCCTTCTTCGCCGTCGCTGGCTTCACCGACAACGGTGAAACCGTAAGTCTCCATAGAACGACGCAGACCTTCACGGAGCATCCGGTGGTCGTCAACGAGCAACAGTCGCAGCGGCCGATTGAACTCGGCGGACCTGGGTGTCGTTGCATCGAGGGTGGTAGCCACGGTTGGAACATCGGCATTGCGGCTGGCCACGCCATGGCCAATCCTGATGAGCTGCCGGTGAATTCAGCACACTTACATTGCGTCGGAAAGCCGCACTCGGACCGTGGTGCCCTCTCCAACAACCGACTTCACGTCGACGTTCGCTCCGATACCCGCAGCCCGCTCTCTGAGTCCTCGTAACCCGTACGAATCGGAACGTCCAGAGCCTGCGGCGAAACCAACTCCATCGTCGGACACATCCAACTCGGCAGAGTTGCCTGAAGCCCGCCAGCGCACAGAAATGGTTGAGCATCGCGAGTGTCGTTCTGCGTTGACAATCGCTTCCTGAGCGATGTGCCACAGCTCCCGCGACACTCGCAAAGGCAGCAACGCCGCTCCAGTTGCGTTCAACGTCGTCTGGATGCCGCTGCGGTCGGATAT
>JAYSSK010000287.1:0-61320 GCA_043720595.1 Acidimicrobiia bacterium | reverse complement strand
CAGCCCAACTACACCGCTTTGTTCGAGGGCTTCAAGAGCCTCAACCCAGATTGCGTGTACCTCGGTGGCATCAACGACAACAACGGCGAGCAGCTGGTTCGTGACAAGGTTGCCGTCCTCGGCCCCAATACCGGGTCCGTCAAGCTCATCGCTCCTGACGGCTTCACCGGCTATCCCTCGCTGCTGGCTCTGAAAGAGTCAGACGCGATGTACATCACGTTCGCAGGCCTCCCTGCGGGCGAGTTGGTCAAGGCCGGCGGCGCTGGCGCCAAGCTGGTCGCTGACTTCAAGAAGAAGTACGGCGCAGACCCTGCGTCGGCCTACGCCCTCTACGGCGCAGCCGCAACGCAGTACATCATGAAGTCAATTGCAGCCTCCAACGGCACCCGCAAGGACGTCATCGCCAAGGCAATGAGCGGCAAGGTAGTCGTCTCAGCCAAAGAGTCCATCATCGGCAAGACGTTCAGCCTCGACAAGAACGGCGACGTTACCGTTCGAGACATGAGCATCCAACTCGTCAAGGGCGGCGAGGAGACCTACCTGAAGGCCTGGCCGGTCGGCTGATCAGGTAGCTAGCAAACTTTTGTGGGGTGGTCGCTTCGGCGGCCACCCCATTTTTTTGACCGGAGAGAGGATCCATGTCAGACGCAGTAGCTGCCGCCGCTTCCAAGGCGCGCAAACCCATCAAGATCGAAAACCTCGTCGGCGTCGCGGTGCTCGCTGCGGCCGGCGTCTGGCTCATCGCCAGCTTGCTGAAAGGCCCAGAGCTCTTCGCACAGGTCATGGTCATAGGCCTATCCAACGGTGCCGTGTTCGCGCTCATCGCGCTCGGATACACCATGGTCTACGGCATCATCGAGCTGATCAACTTCGCCCACGGCGACTTGTTCATGCTCGGCGCGGTGTTCTCGGCCATCTTCCTAGAGGAATGGCTCAACCAAACCCGCTCGGGTCCCACAGCGTGGATGTTGCTGGCCCTCACGCTGGTGGTCACCATGGCGTTCTGTGCGACGCTCAATGTGATCATCGAGAAGTTGGCGTACCGCCGTTTGCGAAACGCACCCAAACTTGCGCCGCTGATCACCGCAGTTGGTGTCAGCTTCGTCCTGCAGAACTTGGGCATCGTTTTCAACGGCTCCGCACCACGCAGCCGCAACCGTGTGCTTCCAGACACCAGTTTCCTGCTCGGCTCGGTGAAGATTCAGTACAAGTACCTCATCGTGCTTGCCGTCACCATCCCCTTGCTCCTGCTCATGACCTGGATCGTGCAGAAAACCAAAGTCGGCAAGGCAATGCGTGCCACGGCACAAGACCGTGACGCGTCGCTGCTGATGGGCATCGACGTCGACCGGGTCATTTCCTTCACGTTCGCTCTGGGCGGCGCGCTCGCTGGTGCCGCTGGCACCTTGATCGTCCAGATCGACGGCAATACCCGTTACGACGCAGGCTTCCGCCTAGGCCTCATTGCGTTCACGGCGGCGGTGTTGGGCGGCGTCGGCAACTTGCCAGGCGCGGTGCTTGGAGGGTTCCTCATCGGCATACTGCAGGCAGTCAACGACGGAGCGAAGTTGTTCCCCGGGCAGGCCTGGACTCAGACCGTCATGTTCGGTGTGCTCATCACCATGATCATCTTTCGCCCGCAGGGCATCTTCGGCACCATGCAGAAAGAGAAGGTGTAGCGGTCATGGACGCAATTCGTACACGCATCGCATCCATCGGCCGCCGCAAGCTCATCACCGGAGTGATCGCCTTACTGGTAGCGGTGTTCCTGCCGCACATCCCCACCTCGGACGCTGGGTTCTTCTCCACGTTCAGCCCCGGCAACAGCAACGGCATCATCCCCATCTTCACCATCGTGTTGTGCGCGGTCTACGCGTTATTTGCTCTCGGGTTGAACGTTGTGGTGGGTTTCGCCGGCCTACTGGACCTTGGATACGTCGCATTCTTCCTCGTTGGTGCTTACGTAGCCGCATGGCTGATGTCGGGCTTCTTCTACAACGTCAAGTTCTCCTTCCTGTCGGGCGCGTTCAAGTTCGAAGGAGTTGAACAGCCGGGTATCCACCTCACGTTCTTTTTGGTGGTGATCATCGCAGCCGTCGTGGCTGCGTTGGTCGGTGTCGTGATCGGTGCGCCAACGTTGCGCCTCAAGAGCGATTACCTCGCCCTGGTCACCTTGGGCTTCGGGGAAATCCTCCCCGAGGTTTTCCGCAACGCCGAGAAGTTCACCAACGGCACCAAGGGCATTGGTCCGCTCGACCAAATCGGCACCGGCCCGTTGGCCGTGCTACCTGGATTCAACTCCCGTATCGGCCCATCGGACTACATCGCCAAGTACTACGTCATTTTGGTGTTTCTGGGGTTGTTCGCGTTCATTTCAGTTCGTCTCCGTGACGGCAAGTTGGGCCGCGCATGGATGGCAATCCGTGAAGATGAACTTGCGGCCAGTTTGATGGGCGTGCCACTCATGAAGACCAAGCTGTGGTCCTACGCCGTGGGTGCCATGGCTGGCGGTGTGGGTGGCGCGTTCTACGCAACCATCGTCGGCACCGTCAACGTGGACAGCTTCACGTTCCAGTTGTCCATCATCATCTTGTGTGCAGTCATTCTGGGTGGCATGGGCAACGTGTGGGGCGCCATCCTTGGTGGCACGGCCATCACGTGGGTCAACTACACCGGCCTGGTGTGGGTTGGGCGCAGCTTCAACTCGGTCGCTGGAACCAACGTCGATCTGGTCAAGTACCAATTCGGCTTCTTCGGTCTGGTGCTGGTGCTCATGATGCTGTTCCGTCCAGAGGGCTTCATCCCCGCTGCGCGGTCCAAGGCTGTCAAGCAGAGCGAAGCAGCGCGTGATGCTGAAATGGCTGGAGGCGCCGCATGAGCGCCGACTTGCTCGTCGCGACGGGGATCACCGTTCAGTTCGGTGGTCTCACCGCAATCAACAACGTCGACTTCGCCATCCCCGCCGCATCAATCGTTGCTCTCATCGGCCCCAACGGCGCTGGGAAGACCACGTTCTTCAACGTGCTCACCGGGCTGTACGAGCCGACGTCTGGGACGGTTCGGTTCAACGGTCAGCAGATATCTGCAACGGCACCGCACCTCATAGCGCAACGCGGTGTGGCCCGCACGTTTCAGAACATCCGGTTGTTCGGTGCAATGACCGCCGCTGAAAACGTAATGGTGGCGATGCATCCGCATCTTCGCGCCAACGCGTTCAACACGGTGATCCGGACCAAGAAGCAGCGCCACGAAGAGTCCGAGGCACGCGCCAAGGCGAAGCAGTTGCTCGAGTTCGTGGGCATCGGCGGAACCGATGACGAGTTCGCAAAGAACCTTCCCTACGGAGATCAACGCCGCCTCGAGGTGGCCCGGGCGCTTGCGCTCAACCCCAAGTTGCTGCTGCTCGACGAGCCAACCGCAGGCATGAACCCGCAGGAGTCCGCGATGTTCACTGCCTTTGTGCACCGTGTGCGTGATGAGTTAGGTGTCACCATCTTGCTCATCGAGCACGACATGAAGGTGGTGATGGGCACTGCCGAGCGCATCACGGTACTGGAGTACGGCACCAAGATCGCAGAGGGAACCCCCGCAGAGATTCGGGCTAATCCACGTGTCATCGAGGCATACCTCGGCAAGGCAGCAACGGAAGGTGCGGCATGAACGCGCGTAATACCAGCCCTGGGTTCGATCGTGCCCAGGGCCGCAAGCCGATGTTGGTCGTTGATGCCCTGCATGTGAACTACGGCGCCATTGCCGCCCTGAAGGGAGTCTCCCTTGAGGTGTACCCCGGTGAAATCGTCACGCTGATCGGTGTCAACGGCGCCGGCAAGTCCACAACCATGCGAACCATCTCTGGCCTGCTGAAACCCAAGAAGGGCAGCATCAACTTCGAGGGCAACGAGATCGGTGGGCTCATTGGCAACAAGGTGGCCCGGTTGGGCATCGCCCAAAGTCCAGAAGGTCGTCGCATTTTCCCGCGCATGACCGTTGCTGAAAATCTTGAACTCGGCGCGTTCACCCGCAAAGACGACATCAGTTCAGACCTCGACCGGGTGTTCGAATTGTTCCCGCGTTTGAAAGAACGCATTAACCAGAAGGCCGGCACGCTGTCTGGCGGCGAACAGCAGATGGTAGCCATGGCGCGCGCTCTGATGAGCCGCCCGCGGCTGTTGCTGTTGGACGAACCATCCATGGGTCTCGCGCCGCTGCTGGTGGAGACCGTGTTCAACACCATCGTCGAGGTCAACAAACAAGGCACCACGGTGTTGCTGGTAGAGCAGAACGCGCTTGTCGCGCTCAACATCGGTAGCTACGGCTACGTACTCGAGACCGGCAAGATCAGCCTCGAAGGTGAGGCCCGCGGTCTCGCCGGCAACGACGAGGTCCGCAAGGCCTACCTCGGTGAGGACTGACCCCACCAACGTTGCGTCCGATGTGTTACGGGCCGATGTGTTGCTGGCCGAGGTCGTTCGTAACGGCCTCGTCGAGTCGTTTCACTCTGGAGTAGCAGTGGTGTTGCACGCCGACGGCAGCGTGCAACACTCCTTCGGAGCGATCGACGCCCCGCTCTACGGCCGCTCCACCAACAAGCCGATGCAGGGCGTGGCAATGGTCGAGCTGGGCCTTTCGCTGGACGGTGAAGAACTGGCTGTGGCAGTGGCCAGCCACTCGGCCGAGCCGTTCCATCTCGAAGCGGTACGGCGCATCCTCGACCGTGCCGGGATCGAACCCGATTCGCTGCAATGCATCGTGGACCCGCCTTACTCACCAGAGGTAGCTCGTCAGATGTGGCAAACAGGTGGAACTCCCACCCGATTGACCATGAACTGCTCCGGAAAACACGCTGCGATGCTCGCCACCTGCGTCCTCAACGGATGGGATACACAGACTTACCTCGACCATCGCCATCCGCTCACCGAGCACATCAGCCACGTGATGGAACGCCTCACCGGGATGCGGCCCCCTCACATCGGTGTCGACGGATGCGGCGCACCGGCTCACGTCCTCTCGGTCGCTGCGTTGGCACGCGGCTTTTCCAGCATTGCGCGGGCAGAACCGGGCTCTGCGGAAGCAAAGGTCGCAGATGCAATGCGTCGCCACCCGTTGTACGTCGGTGGCAACGGTCGCGAAGACTCGCTGCTGATGCCCCGCATCGACGGTCTGATCTGCAAGGAGGGCGCCGAGGGCGTGCAGGCCGCAGCGCTGCCGGATGGCCGGGCCGTTGCGCTCAAGATCGCCGATGGTAGCGCCCGCGCTCGATTGCCGATTTTGATCCGCCTACTTGAGCTGGCAGGGGTCGACGTCAGCAGAACTGAAGATCTCCGTCACCCTCCCATCCTGGGCGGCGGCCGGCCAGTGGGCGACGTACGCTGCGTGCTTTAGATCGTCTCGATTCGGATCGCCTACCCCGCCCAATTCACACGCCGCCCATTCACGCCCAAATCACCCTCGAACCCAGCAGGAGTCCCCGTGAAGTTCAGCCTTGCCATCAACCTCGAGCGAATGGATCCATCCGACGACATCGCTTCCGCCGCACATCACACCACGGAGATGGTGCAGATGGCCGAGGAGGCTGGGTTCGAAGTCGCATGGGCGGCCGAGCATCACGCGATCGAGATGACCATTGCCCCCGGTCCGTTCCAGCTGCTTGCCTGGTGGGGTGCCAACACGTCGCGCATCCGGTTGGGAACTGCCGTGGCCGTCGCTGCTTACTGGCACCCCATCCGGCTGGCAGGCGAAGCAGCACTGCTCGACGTGCTGAGCGGTGGCCGGTTGGAGCTGGGCCTCGGACGTGGGGCTTACCAGCGCGAGTACGACCGGATGTCACCCGGGCTGAACCCAGGATCGGGCTCGGCCGCTCTACGGGAATTGCTGCCTGCGGTGCGAGCGCTTTGGGCCGGCGACTACGCACACGATGGCGAACGGTGGACGTTCCCAACGTCGACATCGTGCCCGAAGCCACTGCAAGGTGAAGTCCCCATCTGGATTGCCGCACGCGATCCCGACACGTACGAATGGGCGGTCTCTCAAGGGTGCGACATCATGTGCTGGCCGCTGATGCGCCCCATGTCCGAGCTGGTCGACTATGTGGAGCGGCTCGAAACTGCGATGGAGAAAGCAGCACTTCCCCGCCGCCCTCGAATGACTGCAATGCGTTACGCGGCCGTGTGGACCGACGACGCCGACGCTGACTTGTTTACCCGCTCGGTGCAGCGCCAATCCGGACAGTTCGAGAACCTGTTCAAGCAGCTCGGACGGGTAGACAATGGCTTCGCCGAAAGCATCGATCTGGCAACGCTCGCCCACCGCGACGAGTATCGCCCCGAATCGCTGCGGGAAAACCTGATGTTCGGGAACCCCGATCAGGTGATCGAGAAGCTGAAGCAATACGAGGCGCTGAACACCGACTTCCTCTACTGCGCCAGCTACGGTGCACCGATTGAAGCCCAGAAACGCTCGTTGCAATTGTTCATCGATGAAGTAATGCCGGCCTTCTCGTGAGCACGGTTCCCACTCCGCAAGACCCCCGTACTTCGCTCGCGCATGCTCTTGGCGTGCGCAAGGTCGCCTCGTTCGTGGAGGACACCTACATCGAAGGCAAGCCGGGCGACCCGGTGCGACTTGCCGGCGTAGCCGCAGTTGTGCCCAACCCATGGGCCGGTCAGGCGTTCGTTGAAGACCTCCGCCCGGAGATCTTGTCCGTCGCTCCACGCCTTGCCGACCTCTTGGTCCCAACGCTGCTTGAACTCTGCGGCGGAGGAGACGCTGTGCAGGCGTACGGGAAGGCCGCCATCGTGGGCACGAACGGCGAGGTGGAACACGCGTCTGCGTTCATCCACACGCTGCGCTTCGGCAACCGGTTCCGTCATGCAGTAGGCGGTTCAACCTACCTGTCGTTCACCAACATCCGAGCAGCTGCAGGCACCACGGTCTCCATCCCCATGATGCACAAGCTCGATGAGGGTATGAGGTCGCACTACCTCACTCTGAACTTCTCGGTGCAAGACGCACCCGGACCCGACGAGATCCTCGTGGCCATTGGTGCCTCCACTGGTGGCAGGCTGCATCCGAGAATCGGTAACCGGTACATCGACATTCAGGAGCTCGAAGCCGAAGCCGCCGCAAGCGCTGAACAGGCCAGATGACTCACACGATGGCCGTGACACCGGGTCTGATGGGTTGCTCAACCGAGGGTTCAACTCCGATCCCTCCGTTCACCGCTCGGCCGCGCCCGGTCGTACTGATCCACGGTGTGGGGCTCGATCGGCACATGTGGGATCCGTTGGCTTCGCTGTTGCACCGGCCCATCATCACCTATGACCTCCTCGGCATGGGCGACGCAGCAAAGCCGCCGGGCCCCTACAGCCTGGCACTGTATGCCGATCAACTCCTCAGCCTCACCAATGGCCGGCGGGTCGACATTGTCGGATTCTCGCTGGGCGCACTCATCGCACAGCGGTTCGCTATCGATCATCCAGAACTGGTACATCGACTGGTCCTTGTCAGCGGCGTATTCAACCGCTCCCCCGAGGAACGCTCTGCAATCCAGCAACGGGTTGCCGAGGTGAGATCAGGTGCGTACTTACAATCGGTTGAACCTGCTCTAGCGCGTTGGTTCACCGTCCCATTCGCCGAGCAGCATCCCGAGGTGGTCGACACCATTCGAACTCGTATGCGCGCTAACGATCCAATCCCGTACAGCCACGCCTACGCGGTGTTCGCCGAGGGGGACAATGAGTTGGCCCACGCGGCCTGCCAGATCAGTGCGCCCACCCTTGTCGTCACCGGTGGAGCCGACGAACGCTCGACTCCGGCGATGGCGCGCCACCTCGCTGACCGCATTCCAGGCGCGCAGGTCGAAGTGATCGAGGGTGTCAAACATCTGCTCCCGCTTGAGAAGCCGAGCGAGCTCGCCAGCGCAATCGTGCCGTTTCTCTCCGCAGAGGATTCAGTCCTGTGACCGCCAACGTAGTTGCCGCGCTCGAACACCGGCAGGCCTTCATCGACGGGGAGTGGGTCGACGCCGCCGACGGAGCCGTACTGACCACCGCCGACCCTGCCACTGGTCAGCCGTGGGCAACGTTCGCTGCCGCGGGCACGGTCGATGTCGACCGTGCCGTACGTGCAGCACACCGTGCCATGCACGAAGGCCCATGGTCCAAGATGACCGCCACCCAGCGGGGCAAGGCCATCCGGCGTTTGGGTGAGGCGCTGGCGGCGCGGGCCGATTCCATCGCCGAGATCGAGACCCGAGACACCGGCAAGCTCCTTCGCGAGACCAAAGCCACCACGCGATACATCGCGGAGTACTACGACTATTTCGCCGGAGCGGCTGACAAACTGCAAGGCGCAACGTTCTCATCAGACAAACCAGACCTCATGGCGATGACGCTTCGCGAGCCCATTGGTGTGGTTGCTGGGATCATCCCGTGGAACAACCAGCTGTTTCTCTCTGCAGTAAAACTTGCACCAGCATTGGCCACCGGCAACGCCGTGGTCCTGAAGGCATCGGAGTTCGCTCCGGCTGCGCTGCTGGAGCTCGGCCGCCTCGCCCAGGAAGCAGACCTGCCCGCCGGGGTCGTGAACGTGATCGCCGGCGACGCGCAGCAGTGCGGAGCCCCGCTGGCTCGACACTCTTTGGTCAGTCGGATCGCGTTCACCGGCGGCCACGAGACCGCCCGCCACATCGTTCGCCATTCAGCCGAGAACCTCGCCGTGTTGACCCTGGAGCTGGGGGGCAAGTCGCCGATTGTGGTGTTCCCCGATGCTGACCTCGACAGTGCAGTCAACGGCATCATTGCGGCCAACTTCGGGGCCGCCGGGCAGAGCTGTGTTGCCGGCACCCGAGTCTTTCTCCACCGGGCAATCGCCGACGAGGTGCTGGAGCGGGTGGTCCGGCGCGCCCGAACGATCGTGGTTGGTCATCCCACCGACACTGCCACCGAGATCGGGCCGTTGGCCACCCCCGGCCAAGTCGCCCGAATCGAGTCGGCTGTCAGTGCGTCGCTCGGGCAGGGCGCAACCGTCCTCACCGGCGGGGCCCGGCCAGCACTGCCCGACGCCTTCGAGCACGGGTGGTGGTACGCCCCGACGGTGCTCGACTGCCCGTCGCAGGATCTCGCCTCTGCTCGACAAGAGTTGTTCGGTCCGGTTTTGAGCGCGTTCCGATTCGACACGGAGGACGAGGTGGTGGCGGCTGCAAACGACAGTGACTTCCACTACGCGGCAGGAGTGTTCACCGCCGACGTGGGTCGGGCGATGCGACTCACCCGTCGCATCCGGGCTGGTGTGGTGTACGTCAACACCTATCGGGTGATCTCGCCGATGGCTCCGTTCGGGGGTGACGGGCTCACCGGTTACGGCCGCGAGGGCGGCATGGAATCGCTTCTCGACTACTCCCGCACCAAGACGGTCTGGGTCAACACCAGCGGAACGAGCGCGGCCGATCCGTTCACGATGCGCTGATCGTCACCTCGCTTGACCACAGCGTCAGCCAAGAGCCATGAGCGCCACGGCGATTGCTGTGAACGCCACGCCAACGGCTTGCAGAAATCGAATCGGCTCGCGGTTGAACACCACAGAAAGCAGCACTGTGACAGTCGCGAACTGAGAGGCGGCCACTGCCACCGTGCCCGTGGAGCCGTTGCGCAGCCCCACCTGCAAGGCAGCGACGCCGATCCCCGCCAGCACACCGGTGGCAATTGCGTACTCGCGTGCGGGCGCAAGCCGCTGGATCACCGGGCGCCCGCTGAACGGCAACAACAAGCACAGGAACCCCAACGCGCTCCAGCGCTGCACCACAATCGTGGACAAGCCCGATGCTTCTGAGGTGCGGGCCATCAGGACGAACGCAAGCCCGAAACAAGCGCCCGACACCAGCCCGAGAAGCAGACCACGGCCTACTCGGCCAGTCCCGCCAGGGCTGTAGGAGGTCAGGAACAGCGCCACAAGTCCGAGCAGCATGCCGCCGTACTGAACGGGTCGTAAGGA
Organism: Acidimicrobiia bacterium; assembly: GCA_043720595.1. Classification (GTDB taxonomy): domain Bacteria; phylum Actinomycetota; class Acidimicrobiia; order Acidimicrobiales; family JANYDT01; genus JANNBN01. Next base: position 51,330 of record JAYSSK010000287.1, on the reverse strand, counting down.
CACGTGTCGAACAACGTCGTACAGCACCGGTACCAAGCCCGACAGAACCGAGGCACACGGTCCAACGACACCGATCCGTGACGTCCGGTAGCCCTCGTACATGAGTGTCAGACCTGATCCCATGAGCACGCCGGACGCAGCGGCGATGAGGCTGTCTTGCCAACTGAAACGATACGGGCCGATCAACAGCAGCAGCGGGCTCAGCAGCCCCGCCGTGAGCAATGCCGTGCGGGTCACCGAGATCGCCGATGCATTCCGACCTGCACGGGCAGCAAAGAAGTCCGACAGCCCGAGGCTGAGCGCCGCGACAGCGCCGAGTATCAACCCCACATCAACCTGCACGGGCGCAGTGAGCAACGCAACAGGAAAGTGGCGGCGTCAGCGATGCCTCGGTCCTGGATTGCTAAGGGCATCGCCGCGCAGTCTTGCAGCACTACCTATTCGCGACAAATGCGCGTGCGCTACTTTGCGTTGATGACACCGACTGCCTCGTCCATCACCAGCATCGAGGTGTACACCTACGAGCTCACCTACCGCTACGGGACATACGTCATGTCAGGCGGGCGGGTGATCGAGAGCCTCACCAGCACGGTGGTTCGGATCATCACGGAATCCGGAGCAGAGGGTTGGGCAGAGACTTGTCCGCTCGGCACCACATACCTTCCTGCTCACGCCCGTGGCGCATTGGCGGCACTGCACGAACTCGCTCCGTCGTTGATCGGCGCCGACGTGTTCAACATGACCGACATCCAGCGCCGCATGCACGGTTCGCTCCTCGGCCACCCGTACGCGAAGAGCGCACTCGACGTGGCGGCGTGGGATGCAGCCGCCACGCTCATGGGGCGCCCCGTATGTGAACTGTTGGGCGGGCGGGTCAGCCCGACGCTTCCCCTGTACAAGGCGGTCCCCCTAGGGCCGACCGAGGAGATGGTTGCGTTCGTCGAGGCACAGCGACGGCATGGCATTCGTCGGTTCCAGCTCAAGGTGGGTGCCGATCCGCGCGAAGACGCACACCGTGTGCTCGGCGTCGTCGCAGCCACGAGCGACGATGACCACCTCATCGCAGATGCCAACTGCGGATGGAACCTGCAAGATGCGGTGATCGCCGCCCGGTTGCTCGACAAGGCCGACCGACTCATACTGGAACAACCTTGCTCGACGTTGCGTGCGTGTCAGGAGGTCCGCAAGCACACGACGCTGCCGATGGTCCTCGACGAGGTCATCACCGACCTGCACACGCTGCTGGAAGCAGCCGGTTCCGGGTCGATGGAAGCCATCAACTTGAAGCTGAACCGCGTTGGCGGCCTCACACCAGCACGGCTCATCCGTGACGTGTGCGTCGGCTTGGGCCTGCGATTGACAATCGAAGACTCGTGGGGAGGAGACCTCACCAGCGCAGCGGTCGCCCACCTCGGTGCGAGCACACCGCCCGAATCGCTGTTTGCCGTGTCGTTCATGAACGACTGGACCAACGAGCACATCGCTGGCTACGAGCCACGCTCCGACTCCGGTATCGGCAAGGCGCCCAACGGCCCCGGCCTCGGAATCACCGTCGACCGCGCTCAGCTGGGCGCGCCAGCCGCTACCTGGAGTTGAACTTCTGAACTATGTGTACGTACTAGTGCAGTGGATAGCACGTCGGTCAGTGCGGAAGGCCGTCGGCTTCGACGATCTCCATGATCTTGCGGCGCCCCGCCCTCATGCGTGCGCGCCGCTCCTGAAAGACCAACACCTCGCTCAGCAGCACCTCCGCGGCGACAGCGCCCGCGACATCTCGGAAGCGTCACAAAGGAGCTTGACTCTCCCGCTGTCGATGCCGCTAGGCATACTGATATCACCATGTCGACACATCAGCTTCCGGTTCGGCTTCCTGAGGACGTCTACGTCGCGCTCAAAGCGTACGCAACCTATTCAGAACGATCGATGAACGACATTACGATCGAAGCACTGCGGACGCACCTCGGCGACGAGGGTCGCCGCGCCGACATCGATGCTGCCGCCGATCGAATCCGCAAGCGGTACCGGCGCGCCCTCGACCGCCTCGCTGAGTAGTGGACGTCCGATACCTCGAAGTCGACGAGGTCCTTCGCCTGCGTCTGCTCGAGCGAATCGGCGCGCCAGGTGGTCCGTCAGCGAGTCTGCGGCCCGAGATCTCACTGTCGTCGAGCGCCTTGCTCGTATGGCCGCGACCAGCCGCAGATCGGGTCGGAGGTCCAACGCGAACTCGCGTCTGCAGATCGTGTCGATCTTCTGTGCGCATTTGTGAAGTGGCACGCCTACGCGTCATCGAGGAGCAGCTCGCCGAACTTGTCCGACGGCGTGGCGGGCGTTCGGACGAGCCAGTCCTGCGTGTGATCACCACGACGTACATCGGGGCGACGGAGCGGCGAGCGCTGGATCGCCTCGTCGAGCTAGGCGCATCCGTCAAGATCTCGGACGAGACCCGAATGACGCGGCTGCGTGCGAAGGCATGGGCAAGTCCACAGGCTGGGAATGCTGCGAAGGCTTCGGCTCGCTCAGGGCAGGTTGGCGTTGCTTGCCTGGTGGCCGCCATCGGCGCGGCCATCGACCCGCAGTGGATTGAACAACCCTTTGGCACGGTCACCCTCACCGGAGTTTGGGAACCGGGAGGTTCGCTTCTTCGCCGAAAGCTGGACGCGCCGGTCACCAGGGCGCGGCGGGTTCGCGTCCTGGTGACCGGGAATCTGTGTTTTACAGCAGGGTTGGGTGGGTGGTGGGGTGTGGTGGCCCATGGAACAGGGTCCCGTTACGGAGCCGGGCGGTGAGTGACGGCCCGTCCCATGCGAGTTTGATCCCTTGCCGGTGGACTTCACGGTGATGATACGCACACAGAAGAACCAGATTTGGAAGCTCGTGTGCGCCACCGTTCTCGCGTTCCAAGATGTGGTGGATCTCACACCACCTTGCCGGTCTCGCACAATGCGGAAACCGGCAACAACGGTCTCTGACCACGACTGCTTTGCGGTTCCGTGCCGGGATCGCCCTGACCGGTGTTCCAACATCAAACGGGGCACCCTTAAGGGTCGCCGCCACCGCGGTGAACGTGGCATCGCACATCACTTGGCTTAGCTGCCAGTTCCGCAGGAACCAGCCACCGGTTGTATGAGCCGAGCCATCAGCAGCATGGAACACCACATTCACATTCGGGCGTTCATTCCCCAAATGCACCCGGTCTTCCTGCGCCAAAAACGATTGACAGAACTCGCTGAACCCATCAGCACGCCGCTGGCCAGGTGTGCGCGGATCATCCTTCGAGGGTGCCGGGGTGATCGCAGCGAGAAGAGCCTCAACTGCTTCACCAGCAACAGGGTCAAACACACCGTTGAACCGCCACATCCCATCCAACATCTGCGACAACTGCAACCGGCGAGCATCGAACTGGCGGTCCTCTTTGCACGGCTGGTTCGGATCACACAGTTCATCATCACAAAGAGCAACCCACCGCTGCACGACCTGTGAGAACAACGACGCATCCAACCACACGGCTGCGTTCACGAACACAGCCTGATCACGCTGCGCCAACGGGAGGCGCTTGCGAGACACACTCGCTGAGAGGCAACGCAAATGCGCGGCACTAAACGTTCCGGCCAACACGGCTGCAGCAACCTCGGGCAAGTCCTCCAACAGGCGGGCCTGCTCACAACGCGCATGACCCTCCGTGCGACGAGCACCCGTCTTGGCTGCCATCCACGAACCGATGTCACGAAACCCAAGCTCACGAAACTCTGCGTCAACCGCAAACTTCGCGACCGTATGTGTACACACCAACTCAGCAGTATCAACCAGACGACGAACAGCTACCACATCATCAGCACACAGAACATGTTCAGAGACATACAACATCAACTTGGCGAACCCCTCGCCCAACCCGTCCGTTATGTCCGCCAACACCGCGTCCACACAGAAAGCATACACCAAGGAATCGAACGTGTGTTCGTGATCATATTCAGTGATCACCCCATCTCCCCCACAAACACCCCTACAACCAGCCACAACCCGCTGACACCCCGAACAGAGGTACAACTCAGCGACGCAAGCACGGCCGTCAGCCGTGGACGACCAACCCATATCTGTTTCGATTCTGCAAAACAGCTCCGCGTCCGGTACTGCACGCTTGCAACAGGCTGACCTGAACGACAGTACAGACCTGTGGCAATGGCATCTCCCGCAAAACACTGTGCCGGGATTTACGACGTTGTGCCGAGAAATACCACCCTAAATCCCCGGCACAGTTGCTCCGTGCCCAGCGGGCGTTGTCCGGACATGGATCCCTTGCGTCAACGTGTGTTGACGAATTTTTGAACCGTCTCGTGGCTAGTGGGTCAGCCGAGACGGATCACCTGGTTGGCAATACCGATGAGGGCTTCGTCGTGACTTGAGCAGACAACTGTCCTGGACCGTCCCACGTTGAACAACGCTTCGGCAACAACGCGGGCGGATGCCTCGTCGAGCTGCGAGGTCGGCTCGTCGAGCAACACGATCGGTGATGACCCGCACAACGCTCGGGCGATACCGGCCCGCTGACGCTCGCCACCAGAGAGGTGGCGTAGCTCGCGGTGCCCGAGATGTTCGATACCCAGCGCACATAGGACCTGTTGGACGTCCGCTGGGTCAGCCGAACCGAGGCCGCGGGCGGCTCGGGCCAGATCGATGTTTTCTGCGACGCCAAGCGTTTCGGCGAAGCCGGCGAGCGACGTCGAGAAGCTGACTGCAGCGTCGGGTCGGGAGATCGTTCCGCTGTCGGGCTCGGAGAAGCCGGCGAGTAGTCCTAGCAGGGTGGTCTTCCCACAACCGGACGGTCCTGCAATCACCGTGAAACCACGATTCACCCGGAGACTTACCGGAGCAAGCACCCTGGTGGGCCCAACCGACACGGTGACGTCACTGACCACGAACGGCCCAGCCGTCTCCAGGGGGTCAATGGGGTCCACGGCTTCAAGGGGCTCATCATCGTTCCTGCGCGGACTGTTGTCCTCCACCGTCTGTTGGTGAACAGCAGGAAGCGGCGCGTCGAGGCGAATGCATGCACGGTCCGCATCAGTTTCCAACCGAACTCGATCCGTGATGCCTGAAGCCCGAAGTGCGCCATAGGGCAGCCGGACCCAACCTCGCGTGTCGACGATCAAACGGTCGTCTGTGCCGATTCGCTCTTCGCTCACGCGGCCGTCTCGGATCGTGACGGTTCGGTCGGCGAAGGCCGCCGCCCGTGCATCGTGGGTGACCAGCAACAATGCCGCCCCGGCCTCGGTTGCCTGTTCGGCGAGGAGCTTGTACACGAGGTCAGCGCTCGCTCGGTCCAGCTCGCCGGTTGGTTCGTCGGCGATGATCACGCGCGGCGAACACACCAACGCTGCCGCAATTCCGACACATTGGGCTTCGCCGTTGGACAGCGTCGCCGGGCGCCTGGCGGCCAGTAGGCCGGCTCCGAAACGGTCAAGGGCGGCAGCGGCGAGCACCTCAGCGTCGCGTCGCCGATGACCCAAGAGGCGTGCCTGCAGCGCGACGTTCTGCAGACACGTCAGTTCCGGGACAAGGTCCTGGCCGGTGCCTTGTGTCACGACGCCGATCAACCCGGGGGCAGGGACGCCAGGTTGCCTGGACCGTTGGCCGCTCTCCGTAACTTCGTGTCCCAATACTTCAGCGCGCCCGGCCGACGGAATCAGGTCACCCATAAGTACGCGTACCAATGTTGACTTTCCTGAACCGCTTGGGCCCTGCACCACCACGCGCTCGCCGGCTTTGACAACCAAGTTGAGACCGCGCAGGGCCACTACGTCGTGGACTGCGCCTCTGTGAAGCACGAACAGGTCGTCGGCGACGATCATGACGAACCTCTGAGCAAGCTTTGACCCATCCGCAGTGGTGTCGACCGAGCAACCAGCATCGCCGTACTGATAAGCGTGCTGAGTAACACGAGCAACGTCACTGCGACAGCAGCAAATGGGAAGCGAATCGCCAACGGCGGCTGTGGCGTGGCAGCCGTCGAGCTGAGTGAGACCACACTCAGCACTAAGCGTGTGAGGGCAAGCCCTCCCAGCAATCCCAGCGGCACGGCAACAACCACAATCCATACCGACCGAACCCACAGGAGTCGTCGGACCCGGGCTGGGCTTGCTCCGTCTAGAAGCAGTGCACGATGAAACGCAGCGTCGTCGACGCGCTCCCGACGCACGTTGATCGCCACGGCGAAAGCCGACAGCAACGAACCGAGGATGACCGCCGCGTTGAGCACACCAAGCGACGCGCGCCCAATGGGGTCGATCCGAAAATGTTCAACGCGTTCCGACCGGTTGTCGATGCCAACTGCGTCGTAGCGATGATCCTGCAGGGAAGTCCGAAGTTGCGCTTCGTTTCCGTGTGCGGCCCCCAGCCACACTTCGGTCGGTGTGCCGTAGGTGGGTTGCACCAGGTTGAACCGCTGCGAAACGCCATCGATGTCAGCGACGACGAACCGCTCTCCCAGTGTGGGGAACCGCTGTGCCACAGCCACAACGCGCAGATCAAAGGACTGGCCAAGCGTTTCAACGATGAGCGTTCCCTGATCGGCAGCCGATGCCGTGAGCGGGTCCGTAAGCACTGGAATTTCCGGGCGCGCCACGCGCGGCACGATCAACGCAGAGGTGCCCTGTAGCTCCACCCGGACACGGAGACCGCGGCCGGGGAGCACGCTGAGGTCGGCAACAGCGCTGTCGAACTGTCGGGGTTGAAGCGAAACGCTCCCAACCGAGGACCACCCGCTGGCCTGGTCAGAAGGATCGGTGTCAAGACTTCCGCCTTCCGGTGGTGCCAACGCATGGACCCCGAGCACGTCGAACGTCACTCCGGTCGCATCTACCGCTGTGCCCTTGCCTTCGCCCGAATGGTGCTCCTGACGTTTCGCTGTCTCCGGCGGTTGCGACACTCTGAAGCCGATCAATCGGCCGGCTTCGTCGTTTGCCCCCAGCCGCGCCACGGCGTGTATCTCTGACACCCAGTGCGCAACTTCTTCGTGCCAGGTTCCGTCTGCACGTTCCACGATCACGGACAACACAATCTGGGAGATCCCTGTTGATGCTCCGAAACCGTGCACGGAAACGCCAAGTGCTCGGGTTCCAGCGGGAAGCATCTCACCGAGTGACGATGGAGTCGGCATCGCCAGCGTGTGGCCCAAAGTCTCAGCACCTGGCCCGTAGTCATCTCGCCAGGGCCGCACCGAACTCAACGTGCGCGGGTCGAGGGCGAGCAGTTCAAGCACTTCTGCATCTGAACCGGCGCGAAACACCGAGACGCTGCGTCGAAGGATTTCGGTCGCCGTGGTCCGCTGCTCTCCTGGGCCGCCCACCGATGCCCACCCGTCTTCGGGTTCAACCTCTGTGGGTCGCACCAGCGACGACGATACCGACAGTGTGGCGTCGTAGGGCACCAGGAAGGTGGCCTGGTCCTCGTTCGACCTCTGGAGTGTGGAGCGATACGTCAGACCGAAACAGGCAACAGCCACCGCCAACACAACCGACGCTGCCAAGGTCAGCGGAGCCACGGGCTTGCCGAGCGCTTCCCGGACAGCCACACCTTCCAGCGGATGGCTGCGAGCGAGCAACACACCGCATCGTCGCCCGATCGGCGGAATGATACGCGCACATATCGATACGTAAATCAGGGCTACAAGCATCGGGACTACCCAGAGCGTGAGGTCTCGTGACGCGCTGCTGGTCGCGGAGAGTGTGGACGAATCGACCGAACCCCTGCTCAGCAGCAACCCCAGCGTGACAGCACTCCCAAGACCGACCAGATCCATCGGGTGGACGCTTCGTGCGGCCCTCGCTCGATCCCGAACCAACAGCACACAGGTCAGCAGAACCCATGAAGCAACAATGGCCCCACACAACACACCCAACCTCAAAGCCAGGCCGTTCCCCAGCACCTCGCCAGCCGGGAGATCCGCCCGCCCGGCGAGCCACACCACCGCAAGAAGACCGACCGCCACCCCCACCGCCACCGACGCGAGCACCACGAATCCGGCGTCTGCCGACGCGAATGCACGGACGGTCGCGGGAGTCGCTCCGCGATGAGTGAGCCGATCAGCGTCACGTTGCACGCTCGTGCGGCGGCTGATTCCGACCAGCACCACCGCAACCGCGAACAGCGCAATAACCGCGCCTCGCGGCATCGCCAAAGCTCGCGCAGCGGTCTGCGACCGTTCGATCGCCTCGTTGATTTCGTCCTCAGGCGCAGTGACCGCAAACCCGGCCCTGTCGATTTCCGCCGACGCGTCTGCGAGGGATTTGGACAGGCTCGCTGCTTGAGTGCGACGAAAACCCTCCGGAAGGATCGGCGCAACCCACGCGTGGATGCGCCGGATCAAACGCAGCGATGCCAAGGAATCGACGCCGATCGTTCCATCGGCGATCAACAGTGTTTCTCCAAGCTCGGGACCCAACTCTGCGCTGAATAAAGAGGGATCCGTGCGCACTGCTCGGCCGACTACGGACAGTTCTGGGATCGGCGCCGATGCAACGAAGGGGGCCACAGCAGTAGTCGGCCCGCTGACCCCGTCGGTCCCGACGACCTCCACTACTTCCACCACGTCGCACTTGCCTTCACACGGCCGAGCGGCGCGCCCCGCAACGATCCGCAGAGCCGAGCCAGCGCCGGTTGCCCCACCGAGGCGAAACACCGTGCCATCGTTGGCTGCGAGCGCTCGGAAGGAGACAAGATAACGAAGTTCACCAAGGCCGTTCCCTCGAAGACGAGCCCGCAGTTGCTTGTCGGTTTCCGCAACTTCAACGGGCCTCAGCGTGCGTTCCCCCGCGATGACGACGGTCACGGAACGCCGCTCCGGGGCGAGCTCGGCCAAGGTGGAACGAAGCGTCTGCTCGGCAGTGATCGAGGGCAGACAGACCAACACCACCATTGCTGCAGCTACAGCAGCGAGACACCACACCGAGATCGCAAACTCCACCCGACGATGCGCGATACGACGGAAGGCGTAGTCGGCAGCCATTCCCGAGCCTCGCGCCAGCGACTTCATGATCCGATGCGGTGCGTGTCAGTCACCGTGTGCGTCCCACGGAACGTGCATCTGCATCCACGGTGCGCTGTTGTGAAAGTCGGCCACGGCCGTACCGGGCGGGTTGATCTGATCGCACGCGGCGGCGATGTCGTCGGTGACCTGAACCTCGGCAGCGCCGGCAAGGTGTTGGAGTTGTTCCGCGTTCTTCGGGCCGATGAGCGCTGCGGTGACTGCGGGCCGCGACATCACCCAGGCGATGGCAAGTTGTGCCGCATCGATGCCCGCATCGCGAGCCATGCGGACAAACCGGTTGCCGGTTCGCACAGCAGCCGGCGAGACCCGTTCGGCGTAGATGCTGCCGCGGACCGCAGCGCGCGATCCTTCGACGCGGATGTTGTCGTCGGCATAGCGACCGCCGAGAACTCCCATCGCAAGCGGGGACCAGGGCAGAAGCCCGAGACCCTCTTGGAGGGCCATCGGGACCATTTCGTTCTCCACACGCCGGTCCAGCAGGTTGTACGGCGGCTGCTCGGTGACGAAGCCCTCCCATCCGCTCGAGCGGGCGGTAAGTACGCCGTGCAGGACACGCCATGCTGGAGCGGTGCTGGACCCGACGTAACGAACCTTGCCTTGGTGGACGAGCTCATGCAGCGCACCCATGGTTTCCTCGATGGGGACGTCGAAGTCTGGTCGGTGCAACTGGTACAGGTCGATGTGGTCGGTCTGGAGTCGCCGGAGCGAGTCTTCGCACGCCTTGAGAAGGTGAGCTCGCGAACCGCCGCGATCGTTGGGTCCTTGGCCAGTGGGATAGAAGGCTTTGGTCGCGATGAACGCCTCATCGCGACGGCCCGATTGGGCAAGGGTACGCCCGATGACCGCCTCGGATCCTCCGTTCGCATAGCTGTTGGAGGTGTCGATGAGGTTGATGCCTAAGTCCAGTGCCCGGAGAATCATCTCGACGGACTCGGGTTCGGGGGTGGGGTTCAAGATGTTGTCGGTTCCCAGCGCAACGCACGACACGCGCGCGCCGCTCGAACCGAGTCGGCGGTATTCCATCGTGGCCCCCTATCGCGCCGAATAGCCGGCATCAACGTTGACCAGTGTCCCGGTGACGTAGCTGGCCGCATCGGAGAGGAGAAACACGACCACCCGAGCGATCTCCTCGGGCTCCGCCAGCCGCCCCATAGGCACCGTCGCCGCCAACCGATCGAGCAACGCCTGAGTGACCGGCTCGTCGCGTTCGGACTGCAGCATTGGAGTACGAACCTCGCCGGGACACACCGCGTTGATGCGGATGCCGTCGGTGGCGTGGTCCATTGCAAGCGCACGGGTGAGGTTGTGCACGGCACCTTTCGAAGCGCAGTACGCCGCGACCCCAGCAGAACCGAGATCGCCCCATATCGATCCGAAGTTCACCACCGCACCGGCTCCACGCAGCTTCATCGCGCGTATCGCTGCACGGCACATGAAGAACGTGCCGCTCACGTTGACCCCCATGATCCGGTTCCACTGCTCGTCGGAGGTGTCTAGCCCGGCGGCCCGCACGATGATCCCGGCGGCGTTCACAACACCGTCGAGCCGACCAAATGTTGCCAAAGCGTCGCTCACGACCGAGTCACAGAACGCTGAATCGGAAACGTCACCCACACATGCTCGCTGACCCGTCTCAGCTGCAAACGAATGAGCCAGTTCCGCGTTGCGGTCGACCACAAGCGCATTGGCGCCCCGATGCACGAGCTCGCGAACCGTCGCACCACCCATGCCCGAAGCGCCTCCGGTGACGATCACCACCCTGCCGCTGAGGTCGTCGACCGCACTTGCAGCACCAGTTGATCCGAATGACCCATTCATGTCGGCCGATCGTAGACTCGGCAGCCAATGCGTGAGATCCCTTCCTTCACAGCCCCAGACATCGGCCGGCTCGTTTCGATGCCCGACGCCATAGGTGCACTCCGCTCCGCCTTTGCAGCCGGGCTGACCCACGCGCCGCGTGCCCACCTTCGAGGGAGCAGCGGCGAGTTCCTGGTGATGCCGTCGGCAGGTCCGCACGCTTACGGTACGAAGCTCGTGACGGTCACCCCCGCAAACGCAGGTACCCCGCGACCCATCATCCAAGGTCTCTTCGTCTTGTTCGACGCAACCACGGGCTCTCCAGTCGCATTGATGGATGGGGCCGCACTCACCACACTCCGCACGCCAGCCGTCTCGGCCGTCGCCACCGACGCACTGGCCCGCCACGACGTCGACACCATCGGCGTGCTCGGCACCGGACCACAGGCCGCCGCCCACGCACTGGCAATGCGAACGGTTCGCCCATCCGCAAGCAGGGTCGTCGTCGCTGGGCGAACTGCCTCGCACGTCGACGCCGTCGTCCATCAGATCCGCAGTTCTGGGTTCGACGCGATGGCAGGTTCGTTCGCAGACGCTGCCGGCTGCGACCTGGTGTGTGCCTGCACCCGATCAGACCAAGCCCTCTTCGCGCTCGCCGACGTCCGCCCAGGTACACACATCAACCTCGTCGGTTCCTACCGGCTCGATCTTCGCGAAGTGGCAGCCGACGTCGTCGCTGCTTCAACCGTGGTCGTCGACGACGTCGCAGCCGCGAAGGCCGAAGCCGGCGACCTCGAACAGGCGGTCCGCGAAGGCAAGTGGACATGGGATCAGATTCGAGGAGATCTGAGCGACGCGGCTGCTGGTCGGGTCACCCGCACCTCACCCCAAGAGATCACGCTGTTCAAGAGCGTCGGGTTGGCCGTGCAAGATTTGGTTATTGCCGAACTCGCCGCGGCTCGGTGGGCTGTGTCAGGTGGGGCCAACCGATGAAGCGTTCGATCACAATCGTTGGTGGCGGCCTGGTGGGGCTGAGCACCGCATTCTTTCTCGCCGAGCACGGCGCCGATGTCACGGTTATCGACCACGGACCACTCGGTGGTGGGGCTGCGCGCGGCAACTCCGGATTCATGAACGCCACCATGGTCACGCCGTTGGCAGGGCCTGGTGCAATCCTCAGCGCGGTGAAGTCGTTCAAAGACCCCACACGTGCGTTGCGCGTTCATCCGAAGCAAATCCCACTCCTCGCGCCGTGGTTCGGCCGGTTCGCGCTGGCGTGCACCGAAAGCAAGTACGCGGCATCCAGCACGGCGCTCGTGCGCTTCAACCGTGGCATGAACAGCGCGCTGGCCCAGTTGACCGGCGCAGGAGTTCGAGCCGACCTCGGCGAAGAGCTGATGTGTCCGTTCCACGACGAGGCGTTCGGGCACCACTTCGCCGACTCGATGAGCACGCTCGCCGGCCATCTCGGTCTGGCCCCCATGACCATGCTCGACGGCGACGGGGTCCGCAAACTCGCGCCCGCTATTACCGATCACGTCCGGTGCGGGTTCGTCATCCCCGGCGACCGTGCAATCGACCCGCTCACGTTCGTCGATTCGCTGATCACGGTGTTGCGCCAACGTGGAGTTCGGCTCGTCGAAAACGTTCCGGTCACGGCGGTGGACCACAGCGGTGGCCGCGTGAAGCGTGTGTCGAGCAAGTCACAAAGTTTCGAGAGCGACGAGTTCGTGCTCACCGCCGGCGCAGGTATCAGGGGGCTCGGCCGCCAGTTCGACTTGTCCATCCCCGTCGTGTCGGGTCAGGGTTACAACGTTGCGCTTCCCACCACTTCAGGGCTGCCACGGCCCGTCATCTTCGAAGAGGCCCACGCGGTGGCGAGCCCGTTCAGCGACCGCATCCGGCTGGGTGGCACCATGGAGTTCGCCGGCGACAACCCCCCGTTCGACCCGCGTCGGGTCGACGCCATCATCGCTGGCCTTGGCAAGTTCATCGACCTCGACTTCGCCGCCCGCACAGACACCTGGGCAGGCTCTCGGCCGATGAGTCCCGATGGCCTGGCACTGCTGGGCCGGGTGAAGGGTTGGTCGAACCTGACCATCGCCGGTGGACACGGCATGCACGGCCTGGCGCTGGCGCCGGTATCGGGGCAGGCAATGGCACAGCTACTCATCGACGGTCGTTCATCGGTCGACCTCACAGCCTTCAACCCCAACCGGTTCCGCCTGTAGCGGCCATTCTCCACAAGACCGGGAGCGTCGGCACGGTTGAGTATGAAGAAGTATGATCGACCGTATGTCTGTCGAGCGGCTAACCGTTTCACTCGAATCCGACCTTGCTGAGGCCGTCCGCGATGCGGCCAACTCAGAGTCGCTCAACGTTTCGGCTTGGATGGCTCAAGCTGCGCAGCGAGAGTTAGCCAGCCGTGGACTGCGTGAGGTGATCGCCGACTGGGAAACCGCACACGGTGCGTTTACCGACCTGGAGTTGGCAGCCGCTCGGGCACGGATGGGAACGTGAGTTCACTCGTGCTTGACGCTGGTGCTCTGATCGCGCTGGATCGAAACGATCGAGGCGTTTGGGCGATGTTGCGGGTAGCGACTGATGCGGGTCAGTTCGTCCAGGTTCCGGCAGGCGCTATTGCCCAGGCGTGGCGCGACGGTCCCCGACAGGTCATGTTGACGCGCGCCCTTCGCCATTGCGACGAGGTAGCGCTCGACGGTCCAATTGCCCGCGCTGCTGGTCTTTTGTGCGGACGCTCCAAAACCGCCGACATTGTCGACGCTTCGGTTGCCCTTGCTGCGGCAGGGCTAGCACGCCGAGGGAAAGTTTCCGTCCTCACCTCAGACTCAGCTGACATCGAACACCTCGTCTCGACGCTCCAAATTTCCGCTTACGTCATCGCCGTTTGATCAACCCAGGTTATGCCTTCGACAGAACGTCAGCCGGAGTGGCTGCCCCAGATGTCGGACAAGATAAACCCCTCTGGATACGGGTCGGTGGGGTCAACCGAACTGGTTCGGGTTCCAACTACCCAGCCCCTTCCCGAAATGGATGGCAGAACGGCCGGACGCCCGGCGACTGTGGTGGTGCCTGTAATTCCCACACGAAATTCGCTGTCGATCAGCGAGCGGGCGGTAAAGAACTCGCCCACCTTCGCCTGTTCCCGGGCGTGCATGCACGCGAGCCGGGCGGAGTTGCCGGTACCGCACGGTGACCGGTCCACCCGTCCCGACAGCACGGTGGCGCCGCGAAGTTCGTGTGCGGCCGGGTTGTCGTCTCCGATGACCATGACGTAGGAAATGAAATCGATCTCGGGGATCTCGGGATGCTTCACCATGATGGTGGTCCGTGCAACCTCCATCACCCGCTCGGCGGCAGCAACCACGTCTCGTGCTGCAGAACGATCCAGCCGGACTCCCAACTGCTCGGCCCGCACCAGCACGTAGTAGCAACCGCCGTACGCCACATCGACGGTGATGTCGCCAATCCCAGGGACGCTCAGCGGAACGTCGAGCGCTTCAACGAACGACGGCACGCCGGCGAAGGTCACGCGCCGGCAACGCCCGTCGGCACAATCGGCCACCGCCCGGATGAGGCCAGCTGCGGTTTCGAGCACCACCTCGGTCTGCGGTTCGGTCATCGGAACCGTGCCGGTCTCCAACAGCGACGTGACAACACAGATTGTGTTTGACCCACTCATCGCATGAGCTCGATCGGACTGAAGGATGACAAAGCCAGCGTGAGCTTCGGGGTGGGTCGACGGCCACACGAGGTTGGCGCTCGACTGTGGTCGCCCTCGCGGTTCAAACGCGAGGTACCGGCGGATGGAATCGTCGACCTCGTTGATGTAGCGCATCTTGTCTCGCACCGTTGCACCCGGCACCTCGAACACGCTGCCGATGTAGCAGGTTCCCTGTTCGCCTTCGGCGTGTGCCTCGACGGCGTTGAGCGTTCTGGTTTGGCGCATGGTGTTTTCAGCGAGCGGCGGCGGAGGCGGCGAGGGCCTCGTCGAGTGCTGCGAGGTTGGCCTTGGCCACCTCGTCGGCAATCGGCAGCAGCGGCGGACGGACCGAGCCAACTGGAATGCCGACGTGAGCAAGCCCAAGCTTGATCTTCTGGTTGTAGCTGCCCTGCTCCATGTTCTGCACCCACGGGAGGATGGCGTCGAAGCGACGAACCGCTTCGGCGAAATCACCACTGAGTGCGGCCTCCAGAACCTCGACGTGCTCGCGTGGAAGCACGTTGGCAGTACCTGCCAGCCAACTGCGAACGCCCCACGCGAAGTAGTCGGCAGCCTGGTCGTCGGAGCCGCACATGATCTGGATCGACGAGCCATAGCGTCGACGCATCGCGAGGAAGCGGGAGAAGTCGCTGCTGGACTCTTTGATGGCAATGACGTCGGGGCGGCTGGCGATTTCGTCGAGGCAGTCGAAGCCGATTTCCACACCGGAGCGCGCCGGGTAGTTGTACAACACCACGGGGAGCCCGCCCCCTTCGGCGACGGCTGCAAAGTGTGCAGCGAGCTCGCGTTGTGTCGGTAGCGACGTCGGCGGAGCCGGCAGCATGATGGCGTCGTAGTTCAGCTCACGAGCCACCTGCGCGTACTGGATGCATTCGCGGGTGGACCCTGCGTTGCACCCGGCGATGAGGTGAGCACGACCCGCAGCGACGTCTCGACAGTGGGTGAGCACACGAACCCGCTCATCGAAGGACATTGCGTAGTACTCGCCGGTGGTGCCGTTGGGAACTAGCCCGCGCGCTCCGGCGGTAAGGCAACGCTCGACGACCTTTCCGTAGGCAGTGAGGTCGAGTTGGCCCGCCTCGTCGAACGCTCCGGCGACGGGTACGTAGATTCCTTCGAAGACGAGTTGGTCAGCCATGTCCGCAGTGTACCGAGTCGCTCGAAGTGAACGCCCCCAAACCGGCAACACCGTGCGTACTACGTTTGCGACTGACACGAATGGCATGAAAGGTTCTCGTTGAACTCGCAAGTCCCGTCGTCGGCAGCGGTCGTCATCATCGGCGGCGGCGTGATCGGCACAAGCATCGCTTACCACCTCGCCGCCGCAGGGCACACAGATGTGGTGCTCCTCGAACGACACACACTCGGATCCGGCTCTACCAGCAAGGCCGCAGGCGGTGTCCGAGCGTCCTTCAGTCACCCCGTCAACATCCAGATGGGAATGCGCGGCCTGGAGGCATACTCACGTTTTCCGCGGGACTTCGGGCAGGAGATCGAGTTCCGTCGCAACGGCTATCTCTACCTCTTGGCAGACCAAGCCAACGTAGAAGTGTTCTCCGAGAGCGTGGCCATCCAGAACGCTGCGGGCGTCAATAGCAGGATGGTCACCCCAGCCGAAGCCAAGGAGATCTCGCCGCTGATCGAGGTCGACGACCTGCTCGGCGCTGCCTGGTCGCCCGACGACGCGTGTGCGACGCCAGACGGTGTTGTGTCGGGCTATGCGCGCGCAGCACGGGCGCTAGGCGTACGCGTTGTCCAACAGTGCGAAGTTATGGCCATCGAGACCGCCGCCGGATCCATCAGCGCCGTGGTCACGCCGTTCGGCACCATTCGCACGCATACGGTGGTGTGTGCTGCGGGTGCCTGGTCGCGCAGTATCGGCGAGATGGTAGGGACCGCTCTTCCGGTCTCGCCCAAGCGCCGCCAGATCGGGTTTACTGCGCCGCACTCGACCATCCCGAAGCACAGCCCGCTGACTATCGATTTCGCGTCAAGCTTCTATTTTCACCCCCAAGGTGAAGGTTTGATGTTCGGCTGGGCCAACCCCGATGAACCGATCGGGTTCAACGTCGACTTCGAACTCGATGAGTGGTTGCCGATGTTCATGCCGGTCATTGAACGACGGGCGCCCCGCGTGTTGGACATGCAGATCTCCGGTGGCTGGGCAGGCCTGTACGAGGTAACCCCCGACGAGAACCAGATCATCGGCCGCTCCGCCGACGTTCACGGGTTCTTGTATGCCACGGGCTTCAGCGGCCATGGTTTTCTCATGGGGCCAGCAGTCGGTGAGATCGTTCGCGATCTCATTCTCGAACGAGAACCGTGCTACGACATTTCCAGCTTCGACGTTCGACGATTTCACCATGAGCCATCTGGGCGCAGCGAACACAACATCGTCTGAGGCCGCACCGTATGGACTTTCCGCTCAACACCAGATCCGATAATCGATGACCCGCGTCGGGCTGCTGCTGGTGAGACGCCCCGGACCTCGTCTCGATGGCGGCTTGGTGACCCACGTCGAGCGTCGCCCGGTCGACCTCGACCTTGCCTTGGAGCAGTGGGCCAACTACCTCCACGCGTTCCGCTCGGCAGGCTGGGAGGTGTTGGAAGTGAACCCTGCGGACGACTGCCCAGACGCCGTCTTCATCGAAGACACGATGGTGGTGTTCGGTGACATGATCGTTATCACGCGCCCTGGAGCGCTTTCGAGACGATCCGAGATTCCGGGCGCACGGGCCGCAGCTGATGCTTCCGGTCTCCCCGTTTTCCAGATCACTGAACCCGGCACCCTCGATGGCGGCGACGTGTTGAAGGTCGGTACGACGGTGTACGTCGGGCTCAGTGCTCGCACCAACGCCGATGGCCTGGAGCAGCTCAGGCTGCTCTTGAATCCCCTCGGATGGACAGTTCTCGGGGTCCCG
Source organism: Acidimicrobiia bacterium (assembly GCA_043720595.1). Taxonomy (GTDB): domain Bacteria; phylum Actinomycetota; class Acidimicrobiia; order Acidimicrobiales; family JANYDT01; genus JANNBN01. The sequence goes on along the minus strand of JAYSSK010000287.1, from coordinate 33,824 downwards.
CTCACACGAGTGCTGCACCTCAAGTCAGCGGTGACCGCGCTTCCTGACGGCACGATCGTCGGCTGGCTCCCAGCCATCGACGATCCGACGATCTTCGGTGCCCTGCTGCCCATGCCGGAGGAAGGTGGAGCACACGTGGTGGACCTGGGTGGAGGCACCCTTCTGATGTCGAACGACTGTCCACGTAGTGCCGCCATCGTGCGTCGACGCGGGTTCACCGTGGTCACGGTCGACATCGGCGAGTTCGTGAAGCTCGAAGGGTGCGTCACCTGCCTCTCGGTCCGCTTTCGTGAGCAATCAGAAGCTCTCAGAAGCATGCTGATAGGTCCCATATGAATCGCTCAATGTCCACCACCCGTGCGCTTGCGCTCGTCGGGCTGTCCGCTCTGTTATTCAGTCTCGGTGGACTCTTCGTGCGGAGCCTCGACCACACGAACGCATGGACCACCGTGTTCTGGAGGTCGCTCTCTGCTGCAGTCAGCATCGGCGCCTACCTCACGTGGCAGACAAAGGGCAAAGTGGTGGCAACCCTGCGCGGCTTAGGCCTCCCCGGATTGTGCGTTGCGATGGCTTTCTCAGCCTCGTCTATCGGGATGGTCGTTGCACTCAGCCGCACCAGCGTTTCGGTGGTGCTGGTGCTGTTCTCCCTTGCTCCGTTGGCCACAGCATTGGCGGCACGGGCGATGATCGGGGAGGTCATCCACACGGTTACCTGGGCAGCCATCGCAGCAACGGTGGTCGGCGTGGGGATCATGGTGTGGGGTCCAGGTACAACCGCAACACTTTCGGGGGTACTTATAGCGTTGACGATCCCGGTTGCCTTCGCGCTCGGCACGGTGATCATTCGCCAGCATTCCAACATCACAATGGTTCCAGCAATGCTGGCCGCATGTCTCATCAACGTGCTGATCTCGCTGCCGATCGGGCGACCGTGGGACGTGTCGGGACACGACCTGATGGTGCTCCTGCTGTTCGGCGCAGGGCAACTTGGAATCGGGCTGACGATCTTCGCTGTCGCCGTGCCACACGCTCCGGCGGCACATGTGGCGCTGGTGTCGATGCTCGAACCCGTGATGGGGCCCATCTGGGTGTGGGCCTTCAGAGACGAGTACCCCGGGGTGGCCGGGTTCATTGGCGGTGGTGTGGTGTTCACCGCTCTTGCCGTTCACACCATCTTGCTGGCGCGTCGTTCACCCACGGCAACGGCCGTGACCGCAGAACCGTTGATCTGACTACGCGTCGTCACTCGTTCACGTTTGCTGCGGACGCTGCCCGTAATGTGAGCCGATGGCCAGCGAAACTGCCGCAGATCCGGCGATGCGCAACAGGCGCAACAGGATCGACGGAACCGCAGGAGTGCGGCTGAGCCTGGCACTGATTGTGGGCTTCTTCGGGTCAAGCCTGCCTGCTTACAAGCTTGCATCGAAGAGCTTCGGACCCGCGACATCAAACCTCATCCGGTTTTCCATAGCTGCGGCCGCGTTGCTGATCATCGCCCGCAAGCGGCTCCCCGCTGACCGCGCCACCCGTTGGCGCCTCATGAAAGTCGGCATGATCGGACTCGGTTTGATGACCGTCCTGATGGGAACTGGCGTCGACCGCGGTTCGGCCATCATCGGTTCGGTGATCGTGGGCCTCGAACCGATCGGCGTGGCCATTGCGGGCGCGCTGCTCGCTGGTGATCGGCTGTCGCGTCGGACGCTCGTCGCGTTGGCTGTCGGGTTCGCCGGTGCCCTTGTTGCATCTGGGTTGTTCACGCAGCGAACCGGCCCATCGCCGCTGCTCCCCGTAGTGTTGTTGCTCGGAACGGTGGCAGCGTTCTCTTTGTACACGGCGCGGGTCCGCACGATCGGCGCGGGGGCCGACCCGTTGGCCACTGCGGCGCTCACGCAGCTTGGCGCCCTTGCCTTCGTGATCCCAGCGTGCTTCGTCGACATCGCGTATCGGAACGACTTCGCTGAGCCAGCTTCAGGCGCTCTGGCACCGTTTCGGGGCATGGTCCGGGGCGACATCACCGGCCGAGCTTTCGGCGCAGCGGTATTCCTCGGCGTGGGTTCCGCGGTGTCGTACCTGTTGCTGTGCGTCGTGCTGGCACGTCAGCCGGCGAGCCGTGTGGCTGTGACGCTCTACCTCACCCCCCTCGTCGGAGTGCTGTGTTCCTGGGCGGTGGTCGGCGAGCGGCTTCACCTCCGCGACGCCGTCGGCGCAGTGCTGGTTCTGTGTGCAATTGCCATCAGCGAGTACCGACGCAAGCCGCAGTTGTCAGCATCCTGATGAAGCGTTGAGATGTCACTTTTCGCTCATATTGGACTAAAAAGTGACACCTCAGTTGCTCACCGGAGGGGCCAGAGGGGGGGCAGGACCCGTCTACTGTCGGGGCTGATGTCAGACCAGCAGCACAGCGGAATGCGTCCTTCTCCGAACCTCGCGGGCTTCGATCCGTACGCTTATCAACCTGACGTCGAGCCCTACATTCGCGCAGGCATCCCGAACTGGCTCGACGAGCTACCAATCGAACCAGCCACACCGCACCACCGGATGGGCACACGAGCGGTGAACGTTGAGCATGGTTGGCAGTGCCTTCAAGTCGACGAGCACCGTACACACGAACTGGCACTACGCAACCGTTTGATCGACGAACAGCCTTCAATCGTCTGCCGATCCGTTCCGGGTACAGAGCGGGCGGCGGAGGAAGTACGGGGGCTTGTCGACACGTTCCTCAGCGCCAACAAGCTGCCTGCGACACAGCGCGTCGAAGGCGAAGACCCTCTCGTCGCGGCCGGACGGGAAGTGCAGGAAGATCTGGTGATCATGGCCCAACACACTGATGGCGGCTGGTACCTCGACGCTGCTGTGCTGTGCTTTCCGTCGTTGTGGTCGCTGCAGCAAAAGATCGGGCGGCACATTGCCGATGTACACGGGGTCGTCCCCCACTACGACACCGATCTGTCGGATCGTGTCGACCGCTTCTTCGATCGGCTGGCGATCGGTCGAGTGGTGTGGCGGCGCAACCTCTCCATCAAGCCGTACTCGTTGCTCTGCCTGCCGTTCGCAAAGAGCGAGATCCTCCCGGTGGGCCAACCGCCCGCACCCGATGGCAGCCCGTTCTGGTTGCGAACGGAGTATCAGACCCTGCAACGCCTGCCTGGCACCGGTGCCGTGCTCTTCACGATCAAGACGCAGATAGCCCCTCTCGGCGTGCTGCGCGGGCGGCCTGACACCGCAGCGGCCATGGTCGCACAGCTCGCCACGTGGAGCGACAGTATGCACGCGTATAAAACGGCCGGGTCACAGATACGCGAGAACGTTGTTCCGTGGTTGCAATCCATCGCCCACTGAAACGTTGGACCGAAAACGACTGATCAGACTGCATCCGCAGTGGCCGCTGCAAGCAGCTCGGCCAGTTGGTCGAGGCGATCGACACAGTAGACGCCCAGCTCGGCCAAACCTGGCCGCGCATCGACCGGTAAATCCCCACCCACGTCTTGGTTCAAGATCCCGCCCATGAACACCGCCCCATCCCATCCGAGACGGCGGACAGCTTCCACAATTCGAGTGCCGAGCTGCAGCGCGTTGCCGTTATAGGACCCCAGAACGATCGCATCGGCGTCCTCGTCGACAGCTGCGCTGACGATCGACTCGATGGAGGCACCTGATCCAAGCAGGACGACCTCGGCTCCGGCCTGCGGCAGCGCACGCGCCAACGCGTCGCGCACGAGGTCGTGCACTTCGAGCACCGCCAACACGATGCGCCGCCCCTGTAAAGGCCGTCCGGTGCTGACTCCAGAGTGAAACGATTGCACCATGCGTTCCACGTTCGAGGACTTCCATGGACGAAGAGCTGCTATCTCGTCGGGAACCTCGAGTTCGATCCGACGCTCCAAGCTGTCCATAGTGGTGAGGCGTAGCGCAAGCAGAACCTGCCCAGCGTCGGTGATGTCCACCCCGTCGGACGCGAACACGCCGAGCGCGGCGTCGCGCCACGAACGCGCATGAGCTGCCGTGGCAGCACCGGTTCGTTCGAGCCGCTCCCAGTCATAGAGGTCTGGGGCCTTACGGACCTCGTGCTCGATCTCGCGAGCAAGCAGGTGCACTTCGATGATCTCTGCGGCACTGGGGATACGCTCGGCTTCGGTGAACGGCACCGGATTGACTGCATGACCGGTGGGACGCCGCAGCTGTAGCGCGATATCGCAGGTCAACTGCGCGGTGGAGGCTGCGATGTTGCGAGCCCAATTACCCGCACGATGATCCACCGTGTTGCCATAGACCATGGTGCCGACGGAGTCGCCACCGCGCAGGTCGTCCAGCGCAAAGTGCACGATCGCCCGGTGCTCGGGATTCTGGATCGTGTTGCCGAAGCAGTGGGACAACCGGGCACCGATGAGCTGTTCCACGACATACAGTTCGAGCGCCGCCCAACCGACGTACGCACCGAAGTGCGAAGCCTGCGTCCCGGACCCGTCCTCCAGGTTCGAGTGCGCTAGTCCGCCTTTGCCTCTCAATGCAGCAAGCGCGGCGAGCGCGCGCACCGTCGACTCTGTCACCGCAACCGCGTCGGACCCGCCGATGGGTTCGTAGGAGGTGTGTTGTCCCACATTCCCGATGGTGGTGATGCCGGCGCGTAGCGCACGAATCGTGTTCTCGAAGCCTGCTGGAAGGCCGATCATGTAGTCGCCGAGGTGCGGTTGAATCGGCACCGATTGTGCCAGCCGATTCCATTCATCGGCGTTGATACGAGGGCCGGTCTCCTTGACCGTGAGGTGGCGTTCGGCCTCGAGCACGCCCATGGCCCGGTCGAACGCGAGCCCGTATCGGTCGACGCGATGACCATAAGCCTGGAGGCCGGCGAATACTGTGCGCAGCGCATCTTCGGTCGCTTCCCATGTGGACAGACCAACGTGCATGTGGAACATGACCGATCCGTTGTCTCGGCATCGCTGCTTGTGCTGCACCTCCGATGCAGCACCGACGGACCGGAGGAAGGCCGAGACCGGCAAATCGGACGGCGCTGCCGCGCGTCCTTCGGCGATCAGCACCGTTGCTTTGGTGATGGGACGCAGAGTCACACGCTCAACCTACCGGTCGGCAATCGACGCTATCCCTCATAGCGGTCCAACGGCTCAGAGGTCCTTGCACAGGCGGAGCGCGTCGTACACCGCCGCATGCACGTTGCGGTTGGCGACGGCGTCGCCGATACGGAAGAGCTGATACTTGCCAGCTGGGTTGCGAACCAGGGCCTGGCTCGTGCCGTTGCGAAGGGCCGTGTAGTCGACAGCGCCGCCGTTAGCGGAACAACTCCGCAACTCGAAGTACAGGTCATCGAGCGCCGCTGTTCCGTGGTCCACGACGACATGGTCGACGACCTGCGTTCTGCGGTGTTCATGGTGGTCGCTGCCGATGACGATCTGGCGACGACCGTCGCTACTGGGCTGCACCGAAAGCACCCGCTGGTTGAGCGTGATCGCAGTGCCCGTCTCGTTGAACACAGCTGCATACGGGACGAAGTTGAGCCCACCGACTGCGACACCAAGCGTTCGTTCGGGTGTCACGATCTCAAGGCTCACGGCTGGATTGCGGGCCAGCAGTTCGGCGGCGCTCAGCGCGCTGTGACTGCCGTTGTCGTCAAAGAGAACCACCGCTCCAGCGAGCGTCACTTCGCCGCTGAGCACCTCCCAACTGGTCACAACCAACTCGCTCCCCGCCTCCAACGGAGGAAGTTGTGGCTGCCCGCCGGTTGCCACGATCACCACGTCGGGCCTCAGCCCGTTGACCGTCGATGTGTCGGCGACAGTGTTGAGCCGCAGGTCCACCCCCAGCCGAGCGAGCTCGGCGACCCGCCATTCGACGATGCCCAGCAGATCACGGCGGCGGGGGTTGCGGGCGGCGAGCACGAGCTGGCCTCCTGGCCTCGGCATTGCTTCCAGCACGACAACCTCGTGGCCTCGTTCACCGCAGACACGTGCCGCTTCCAACCCGGCAGGGCCGGCGCCGACGATAACGATGCGCCGGGGCGATTCCGCCCGGGGGATTTGGTGGGGCATAGTGGCTTCGCGGCTGGTGGCAGCGTTATGGATGCACAGCGCTTCGCCGGCCTCATAGATCCGATCGAGGCAGTAGGTGGCACCCACGCATGGCCGAATTTCGACTTCTTTGCCAGCCGCGATCTTGCGAATGATGTGTGGGTCGGCGATGTGTGCACGGGTCATACCCACCATGTCGAGATCGCCGTTGGCAATCGCGTGTCTCGCCGAGGCAACGTCGTCGATCTTCGCGGCGTGGAACACCGCTATCCCGGCACCGAGTTCACGCCGGACGGCACCAGCGAACGACAGGTGAGGTGCGGATGGCATCCCCTGGATCGGAATCACGTCGATCAGCCCAGCGTCTGTCTCGATGTGACCACGGATGACGTTCACGAAATCGATCAGACCTTCACTCTTCAGGAGCTGCACGATGCGCATTCCCGCCTGGCGGTTCAGGCCCGAGGGGATTTGCTCATCGATGGCGATGCGCACACCGATGATGAAGTCTGCTCCCACAGATGCCCGCATCGCCCGGAAAACGTCCAGCGGAAACCGCAAGCGGTTTTCGAACGACCCGCCGTACTCGTCGGTACGAACGTTGGTGAACGGTGACCAGAACTGGTCGAGCAAATGCCCGTACGCCTCGATTTCGACCCCGTCCATTCCTCCTGCGCGCATACGTTCGGCGGCGTCGGCGTAGTCGATGACGATCCGCTCAAGGTCCCAGTCTTCGGCTGCCTTGGCGATGTTGCGGTGTGCAGGTTCCCGGGTGGCCGAGGACGACAGCACCGGCAACCACTCGTCCTGGCCCCATCCCCCGGCACGGCGGCCGAGGTGGGTGAGCTGCACCATCGCAGCGCAGCCGTGGGAATGGATCCCGTCAGTGAGCCGTCTGATCCAGGGCACGATGGAATCGTCGAAGGCGTGCAAGTTGCCGAAGGCTGGCGGGCTGTCGGCCGAGACCACGGCGCTACCGGCGGTCATGGTGAGAGCGAGACCGCCCCGGGCTTTCTCTTCGTGGTAGAGCCGGTACCGATCGGTCGGCATCCCGTTCTCTGCGTACGCCGGTTCGTGCGACGAGGAGAAAATCCGGTTACGAAGCGTGAGGTGCCGGAGCTGAAAAGGCTGCAATAACGGGTCTGTTGTCATGATGTGTCCTCGGCCGTTCACCGTAGTAGCGCGTTGTACCGTCTGTCCTCTGGTCACGCATACCCACCGCAGTCCACACTGGGAGCGTTCCACCCGTCGCCGAGGAGTCATTGCCGTGCCCCGTACCGTGTTCCCAACCGCCTGGACCGTGCTGAAGCGGCCGTTGAACGATCCGCAGCGCAGTGCGGACCCTTTCGTCATGTCGACGGTGTCAGAGATCCTGACCGCTATCGAGCAGGACGGGGAGCCTGCCATCCGGAAGTACTCAGCTCAGTTCGACTCGTGGGATCCCCCGTCGTTCGAGATCACCGCTGAGCAAGTCCGGCGATCCGAAGCTGCCCTCCCCGCGGAGTTCCGCGAAGCATGGGACCGCAGCGCGTCGACCGTGAGGGCGTTCGCCGAGCACCAGCGTTCGCTGCTGGTCGACACGACGTTCGAGCCACGCCCAGGGGTGACCATCGGCCACCGACAGGTGCCCATCCAGCGGGTAGGGAGTTACGCGCCGGGCGGCCGCTACCCGCTTGTGTCGTCGCCACTCATGAGTGTGATCGTCCCCAAAGCAGCCGGGGTATCTGAGGTCGTGATGTGCACACCGCCACAACCCGGCGGCGACGGTCCAACACCCGCGATGGTGTGGGTAGGAGCGCGAGCTGGTGCCGATGCGCTGTTCTGCATAGGGGGAATCCCTGCGCTCGCCGCGATGACCTTCGGCCTGTGTGGGATCGAGCCGGTGGAGTTCCTTTGCGGGGCTGGCAACGCGTACGTCGCCGAGGCGAAGCGGCAGCTCTTCGGCCGAGTGGGCATTGACCTATTGGCCGGTCCGTCCGAGGTTGCGGTTCTGTGCGATGGCACGGCAAACCCTGTGCTGGTGGCAGCCGATCTGTTGGGGCAGGCCGAACATGGGCCCAACTCGCCGGCATCGCTGGTCACCACCGACGCGGCCATGGCCCACGCTGTGATGGCCGAAGTCGAACGCCAGCTACCGCAGCTCGCCACCGGTGAGGTAGCTGGCGCAGCATGGCGAGACTGGGGCATGGTCATCGTGGCACGTGATCGCAACGAGGCCGTAGATATCTGCGACTGGATTGCATGTGAGCATCTTGAAGTCCAGACCGCTGACGACGACTGGTATGCAGCGCGCTTACGGAACTACGGGTCGTTGTTCCTGGGAGCAGACGCCACAGTCACCTACTCAGACAAAGGTTGCACGGGAACGAACCACACGTTGCCCACTCAGGGCTCGGCCCGCTACACCGGCGGCTTGAGCGTCGCCAAATTCCTGAAGACGCTCACCTGGCAACGGGTCCACGATCCGGTGGCCGCACGTCAGGTTGCCGAGGATGCTGCCCAGTTCGGCGCCGTGGATGGGTTGCACGGTCACGCGTTGACCGCAGAGCTGCGGCTGCAGGCATTGGGCCAGGCGGGCTCGGTGGGCTGACCTCGTTGCCGGCTACTTCTCGGCGCCGGCCCGATACTCCTTGTACCGGATGAAAACGTTGGCCCCGATGAACGAGAGTGGATCTGGCGGAATTCGTTTCGGCTTGGCCTGGGCCAAATATGAGTTCACATACGAACTGTTTTGGCCCACTGCGTGTTCAGCGGCGAGCATGCCGACCAACGTTCCCTTCGAGGCGCCCAAACCGTTGCAGCACACCGCCGCGTACGCCCCGTCGGAGACCTCGCCGAACACCTGCACACCGTTGAAGCTGAGGCATAGGCGCCCACCCCAGCGGTAGTCCATTGACACGTTGCCAAGCTGCGGATACCGAGCGCTGAAACTGCGGTCGTGGTGTGCCGCTGCTTTGTCCACCGTTCGTTGCGACGCCTCGATGGACGACTGGAACCGAAACACGTTGCGGGTGAGGATGCGCGGCCCGCTCGCAGTGCGTATGCGCCTCACCGTGGAGCCCATTGGGTCCGAAGGGACTGCGTCCCATTGGTCTCGGCCGCCCAACCGGTCGGACTCTTGGGTTGTGAGTGGTCGGCTCATCGATGCATACAAGAACACGTGCATCAACCGCTTCGGCAAGAACCCGAAGCTCTGCAGATGCCCGTTCACCGCCAAGATCACCTTTGGCGCACGAACGGAGCCTTGCGGGGTGCGCAGCGTCCACGTTCCGTTGACGCGTTCCATAGAAACGACTGGGCTGTCCTCGTAGATGGTTGCCGTCTGTGCGATGCCTGCAGCGAGAGACCGTAAGTACTCAGCTGGTTGCAGCATGATGCTGCCAGGCGTGAACAGGCCGCTGCGGTAATAGGTAGTTCCGAAGATTTCCTGCGTCTCGTCGCGTTCCACCCACCGTGCAGGCTCGCCCATCGCCCGGAGGTGTTCGAGGTAGTCACGGTTATGACGTTCACCCTTCTCCGTGGCTGCCACGTTGAGCTTCCCGCGAGGGTCGAAAACGTCGGGCGCCATATTGAAGTCATGGGCGGCACGGGCCGAGAAGTCCAACGCATACCGGTTCATTGCCGTTTGTTCTTTGTCTGCTTCGATCGCGCCCGCATAACTCTCGGAGGACAGATCGTGCGGAAGATCGATCATGAACCCAGAGCTACGGCCAGCTGCGGTCTCGCTGATCCGATGCGCTTCAATCAGCACTACACGTTGATCGGGCCGCAATTCGGTGAGGCGCCGGGCTGCCGCAAGCCCCGCAAACCCACCGCCAACAACAATCCAGTCAGCGCTGTCGTGTGACGTGCAGCGGTTTGCTGCCGCTAGCGGCGGCAGTATGGCCGACCAGCCGTTCACTCCGGGGTTCCCCGAGTTGGTGTTCTGTACAGCTATCGACTGGGGCCCCAACACGTGCGTCATCGTAGTAACGGTCGGGATCGCTTCAGCCGATTTGAGGCTGACCACTTCAGTGCTGCGAGATGATCGTGGACGTGCCCCACGTGTCGTTCACCACGTAGCCAATCGGGTACGGATCCGTCGCATCGACGATGTACTGATGGAACCCGGTGATCCAGGCCCGGCCGCGGATGGTCGCCTCAATCGCTCGGTATGGGCCGACGGTTGTCTCGCCCACGATGGCGCCATGGAACTGCGAACCAATGATGGACTCGTGGGTGAGACCTCCGCCTACTCCCAACACGCCGCGGGCATGCAGCGCTGCCATGCGCGCGGTCGTGCCGGTGCCGGTGGGTGATCGATCAGACCTGCCAGGCGACACGATGCACGTGTTACGCGCAACACGCCGCTCCGGGTGTCCATCAACGTCTCGTAGTGGGCCGGCGAACTGAACGATGGACACACCCGTGACGCCGGGGAACTTTGGGTGCACCACCGGATGCTGCTCACGCGCCGCAGCTCGAATTTTCTCTCCCAGCTCCGCAATGGCTCTGGCCTCGTGAGGAGCGATCTCTAGGCCCAGGTCGGCCGCTTGCACAATGGCAAAAATCATGCCGCCGTAGCTGATGTCGATCCGCAGCGTTCCAATGCCGTCCACCTCGAGCGGTGCGTCGATCGCGAACGCAAATGCCGGAACGTTCTTCAGCGTCACCGACACGCACTTCCCGTTGCGGCACTCGGCAACGATGTCCACGGGACCGCCTGGCATATCGAGGCGAAACCGTGTCTCAGGCTCCACCATCGGCACGATCCCGGTTTCCAACAGCACCGTGCTGATGCAGATCGTGTTGCTTCCCGACATTGGCGGGTACTCGGTTGGTTCCATCACAATCGCTCCGGCAACACAGTCATCGCGAAGGGGAGGCGTGATCAGGTTGACGTGACGCGCCACCGAGCCGCGCGGTTCACAAATCAGCAACCGACGAATGTTGTCGTGGTCGCGTTCCATGGCAACTTTGCGTTCCATCATCGTGGCACCAGCTGGCGGGAGCACGCCACCGGTGATGACGTCTCCCACCTCGCCTTCAGCGTGGCATCCAACGACGGTGATCACCCGTTGTGGGTTCATTGCTTGCACTCCATATTTCTTTGAGATACGCCGTTTCCTTCAGATACGCGCAACTCTGGGTGCCCATACGCGCAACTCGGCCGTTCCGGGCGAAAAATTTGCCCGGAACTGCCGAGTTGTGTGGGAAAAGGGTCCGAGTTGCGCGTATCAGTGTTCACGAACACGACGACTGGTCATCGATGCTGCAGACGAGATCCATTGAATAGTTGCGGTCGATCGGCATGCTGGTCCAGTCGCCGTGCTGGCCGTCGCTGCTCAGCACGTACGCATTGGTGCGGTTGGGATCGCCAGACACAGCGATCAGAAACTTGTCGGGTGATGAAACCACCGGAACAAGCCGGTTGGGGTCGTTACTTTCGGCGAAAACCGGCGGCACCAGTCCAGCTGCGGCGAGGTCGGTAAGCGCACGACGGCCAGCGGTGAGATTCGACCATTCGCCGATGAGCTTCTCGAACCGCGACGCGGGAATGCGAGCGTGTTCGAACAGCGCCTGTTGCACGTCGACTTTGCTCCATCCGGCGCGCCCAAAGATGCGCGCGAGCACCGGTGACAGCACCAGCAACGGCCGCTGATGACCTTGCCCGAGGCCGTAGACGTGGGTGAGGTCCCAGCCCACCACCCGCGCCAAGCCGTCGGCAAGGTACTCGATGATCTGCTCGGGCGTCGAGCCAAACACACTGCCGACGATGATCCCCGAGTTCATCCGCGCCACGGTCACCGCATCTGTTCCGACCGGATGTCCGAACGAGGCACCGAACGGTTCCCATCCAACCTCTGCAAGCGCAGCTTCATCCTCGGCAAGTACCACCCTGGCGGAGTTGCCGAACGTCGCCTTGTCGTGCTCGTCCGCGGTGAAACCGTGCACGTTTCGCAAGAACAATCGAAGCCATCGAGCAACCACCGTGTTGGCAGCACCGGCTCCGTCTCGCATCGCCCCCGCACCGTGGTTGAACCCGAGGTCAGTGATCACCGGACCGTTGATGACCACGATTGCGTCGGCCCCGGTGGTGTTGCCTGCGTGTTCGACGCCATAGCCAGGGTCGAGCATCGCTTCGGCCAGCGCAAGCAGCACCGGTAGTTGCTCAGAAAGGCAGCCGGCCATCACTGCGTTGACAGCGATCGACCACACCGTGATGTCGCGCCCAGACGGCTTCGCGATGCCGAGGCTTCGCCATGGGTCGTGCCCGGTGCAAGCGATGAACGCCTCGACGCGCTCACGGGTGGGCGGGATGATGGCCATCCCGTCGGACCACCCGCGTTCGGCGAAGGCACGGTGAACCTCGTCGATCGTGCCGGTGACCACGACGTCGAGCGAGCTTGGCTCTGACGCAGACGCGCCGTGCCAATCGATGGGGTTGATCAGCCCGGCAACGATCTGGTCGACGGTGCTGGCCAGGAACGACGCCACCATGTCGTCGTAGGTTTGGGCGTCCACGTGACCGCGCAACACTGCGAGCGCGAGACGGTCGAACCCGAGGCCTCGCCCCGTGGCCGCAGCCTGCTTCTCGAACCCTTCGCACACCAGCGACACGGTTGGTACGCCAGCTGCTTCACACGCTACAGATGCCCGCAACACGGCGGGCGTGCAGCTGCCTCAACATCCGTTGCCCGACACGATGGCATCGACTCTGTGCCGGGTGAGACCGCCAGGTAGAGCCGCCACCAGCTCGAGCTCGTCAGGTCCGTGCAGATTGCCGAACTCGTCGTAGTCGACGATCTCGACACCCGGGTAGCGGCGGCGCAGTTCATCAGCGAGGACTGGGAACAGCTCGTCACCGCGGAACAAGAAATCCCAGGCGAACCCGATTCGTTTTCCAGCCAACGTGTCGAGGCGAGGCGCCGGTCGTCGAGCCTGCACACCAAGCGCCGACTTCGGCCATACGACCTCGTAGGTCGGTTCCGCGATCATTTCCATGGGGAGCATTGTGGCATCAGGCGTGCGGAACCCGCTTTGATGTTCACCACCACCCATCACGAGGAGTCCACAACAATGGCCAACCTGTTCGACCTCACCGGCAGGATCAGCATCGTCACGGGCTCCGGCCGCGGACTCGGAAAAGCCATAGCCGTTGGCATGGCCGAACATGGTGCAACCATCATCGCGTGCTCGCGCACGCTTGGCGAAGCCGAAGCGACCGCTGCACAGATCAACGCCGATGGCGGCACTGCGATCGGCCTTCGGGTCGACACCGCTGACCGCACCAGCTGCCAAGCGCTCATCGACGACACCGTGGCGCACTTCGGGCGGATCGACGTGCTCATCAACAACGCGGGTATCGACATCATCGAACCCGCAGAGGAAGTCGCAGACGACGCGTGGGACCAGGTCATTGCGATCAACCTCAAGGGCTACTTCAACTGCTCGCAGTTCGCTGCTCGCCAGATGCTCGCGCAGGGTACCGGCGGTTCAATCGCAAACAATTCGTCCATCGCCGGCGAGGTGGGGATCAAGGGCCTCACTGCCTACGCAGCGGCCAAGGGTGGCGTCAACATGATGACCAAGACCATGGCGGTGGAATGGGCACAACGCGGCATTCGCGTCAACGCGTTCTCACCCGGGTACTTCGAGAACGTCATGAGCGGCGCGACCGACGAGCACGCCAGACCGGAGAAGCGCGCCCAGGTGCTGCAGTACACGCCGATGGGCCGCCGAGGCCTCCCCAGCGAACTGGTCGGCCCGGTCGTCTTCCTTGCATCAAACGCTTCGAGCTACGTGACCGGCGCCATCCTGCTTGTCGATGGCGGCTACACCGCCGCCTGAACCGAATCGAACCCGTACCGCCGCCAACTGACCGAATAGGACTACCTAGGAAACACAATGGACGCCAGAATCCTCGACTACATGCAGCGCTACCGCTTCAAAAAGGTGGTGATCTGCAACGACTCCGACACCGGCCTGCGCGCCGTGATCGCCATTCACTCCACAGCGCTAGGTCCGGCCACAGGCGGGCTTCGTATGTGGACATACGCAACCGAGGAAGACGCCATCTTCGACGCGTTACGTCTGGCGCGCGGTATGACGTACAAATACGCGGCTGCCGGCGTCGACCTGGGAGGCGGCAAGGCCGTGATCATCGGCGACCCCAAAACGCAGAAGACCGAAGCCCTGATGCGAGCGATGGGACGTTTCATCGACCAGCTCGGCGGCGAGTACATAACCGGCGAAGACGTGGGCACGACGCTGCACGACATGGAGACGCTCTACTCCGAGACCAACCACGTCGTCACACTTCCCACGCACGCAGGAGGCGCCGGCGACATCTCTCCGGCGACCGCTCTTTCGTCGGTCCTCGCTACAAAGGCATGCGCATTGCGCGTGTGGGGCAATGACAGCTTGAAGGGCCGCACCGTTGCGTTGCAAGGTCTCGGCGTATGCGGTGAGAAGGCATTGAAGCTGATGGTCGATGAAGGTGCGCGGATCACCGTCGCCGACATCGATACCGACAAGGTGGCTGCGGCCGTCGACATGTTCGGAGTGAAGACGTGCGCGCCGGACGAGATCTACGACGTCGATGCCGACGTCTTTGCTCCCTACGCGCTGGGCGCCATCATCAACGACGACACCATCGGTCGCTTACGCGGCAAAGTCGTGGCTGGTTCTGCCAACAACATCCTCGCTGAGGAAAGGCACGGCGACGAGCTGCAGGCTCGTGGCATCACCTACGCGGTTGACTACATCGCCAACTCCGGCGGCACCATCTTCGACACCGACCGTTTCCGCAAGGGCGGCTTCCAGCCTGAGCGTGCATGGGCCAACGTGCGGCGCGTGTACGACCGCACGCTCGAGGTGTTCAGCATCGCCGATGCGGATCAGGTGCCCTACTACCGGGCCGCCGACCGGATCGCCGAAGCCCGCATCGACGCCATCAACAAGGTCCGCCTGCTCGACACGAACCTCCGCTCGGTCCATCGGTGAGTCGGACAGACGTAACACGCCAGGTCTGCTGTGTAGCCGAGCGCCACGAGACATAGAGTCGACGCAGATGACTGATGCACTAGGGGCTGAACTAGCCGAAGGTATCGAAACCCGGCCGCACGTTTGGGTGAGGTCAGAGCAACGGCCGCACGAGGAACGGGTCGGTCTCACACCGAACGGCGCACACTCGCTGCTCGCACGCAAGATTCGTGTGACCATTGAAGCGAGTTCGGTACGCGCGCTGCCGATCAGCGGATATGTCGATGCCGGATGCGAGATCGCTGAAGAGAACTCGTGGCCCTCTGCACCCGCCGACGCGTTTATCTTCGGATTGAAAGAGCTTCCCGACGACGGCTCACCGCTCGCCCATCGACACATCATGTTCGGCCATGCGTACAAGGGCCAACCTGCCGGACGCGCGCTGCTTGAACGTTTCGTCGCCGGCAACGGCCAGCTCCTCGACCTGGAATATCTCGTCAACGAACGAGGACGCCGCGTCGCTGCATTCGGTTACTGGGCCGGGTTTGCTGGAGCAGCGTTGGCGTTTCATGCGTGGATCGAGCAGACACGTGGATCGATCGCGTCTCCGGTGCGCCGCTTTGCGGGTCGCGCGGCGCTCGTGAACGAGCTACGTGGAGCATGGACCGGCGAGCCTCCTACGGCGATTGTCATCGGTGCTGGCGGCCGAGTCGGCGCGGGGGCCGGAGACTTCTGCGAAGCCGTCGGGATTCGCGTCACCAGATGGGACATCGCAGAGACCGCGCACGGCGGACCGTTCCCAGAAGTGCTTGCACATGACCTGTTTCTCAACTGCATCCTTGCCCAGCCGGGTTGTCCGGTATTCGTGGAAGCCAGCGCCATCGACCCCGTATCGGCCGATCGAAACCTGCGGGTCATCGGCGACATCGCGTGCGACCCCAGTAGTGACTTCTCACCCATCAAGGTGTACGACGAGGTGACCAGCTGGGAGCAACCCGCGCGTCGGGTGTGCGACTCACCGCCGCTTGATGTCGTTGCGATCGACAACCTCCCGTCGTTGTTGCCGATCGAGAGCAGCGAAGATTTCGCCGCGCAGCTACTCCCCTACCTGGCCGACCTCGCTGCTGATTCGACCGGCGTATGGGCACGAGCGCAGGCGGTGTTCCACCGCCATGCCGTGGCAAGCTGACCAATCCAATTCGCCCGAGCCGAGGAGCTTTCAACATGACTATTCACTGGTGCGGTACAGGCCTTTCATCTGGCCCGGGTTTACGACGGCTGTTCTCCCTCGGCTTGCCGGTTGTGGTCTGGAACCGGACCGTGGGTAATGCACAGGCTGTGGTTGGCGACCTCACCAATGACATCCGTCAGCTCGATCTGGTGGTGCTGGAAGCTGCGTTGAGCCCGGGCGACGTCGTTGTGTCGATGTTGCCAGCAGATCAACATCTGTCGGTCGCTCAGTGCTGCCTGCGCGTCGGCTGCCATTTCGTTTCGTCGTCGTACATCTCTCCGGAGATGCGTGCGCTCGACGCCGAGTTCCGGGCTCAGGGTCTGGTGTCCATCAACGAGGTTGGACTCGACCCTGGAATTGATCACCTCATGGCGCATGACCTTGTCAACCGATACAAGGTCTCGGGCGACGCGCATCCAGACAACGAAATCAGTTTCACGTCGTATTGCGGCGGTGTCCCGAAGATCCCGAACGCGTTCACCTACAAGTTCAGCTGGGCTCCTCTCGGTGTGCTGAAGGCGTTGCGATCCCCGTCGCGCAGCCTGGTCAACTTCTCCGAACGGATTGCCCAACGCCCGTGGGATGCAATCTCCGCGTATGACGCACCACTTCCGGAACCCGAGACGTTCGAGGTATACCCCAACCGAGACAGCTACCCATTCATCGAGGAGTACCGGTTCGAGCCCGATTGGAAGGTCCGTGACTTTGTGCGCGGTACCATCCGGCTGAACGGCTGGGCAGCTGCGTGGGAACCGGTGTTCAACGAGATCGAAACGCTGCACGGCCCCGAAGGTGATGCGCGCCTCAGCGAGTTGAGCGCCGAACTGCTGGCCAACAATTCATATGCACCCGGAGAACCTGATCGGGTGGTGCTGTTTGTGTCGCTGACGGCACGCCGAGACGGGAACGTCGTCCACAACGAAACGTGGGCGATGGACGCATGGGGCGACGAACGAGGGTCGGCAATGGGTCGCCTTGTGTCGGTGCCCCTCAGCATCGCAATCCAGTCGCTGCTAGCGGGGCAGATTCAGCCAGGCGTGCACGCCGCTCCCAACGACCCGGCCCTTGTCTCGTCGTGGCTGGAACAAATCACCCCGCTCGCCCAGTACATGGAACTGGTCGTCGGGGAGGATTAGGTCCGACATGGCCGACCGGTTACGAAACCTGCTGTATCTCCCACCGTTCGGACCGATTGCAGATCCGCGACTGGTTGCTGACCTCGCAGCCGAGGCTGAAACCGCTGGGTGGGATGGCGTCTTTCTTTGGGACCACATACTGCGTCGACGCGAAGAAGTGATCGCCGTCGCCGACCCGTGGATCTGCCTTGCTGCAATGGCCATGACCACCAGCCGCATCAGGATCGGACCGCTGGTGACCCCCGTGACGCGCCGCCGGCCGGTGAAGCTCGCGCGTGAGATTGTCGGCATCGACCAACTCAGCAACGGGCGGCTCACCGTCGGCTTGGGGCTCGGAGTCGACACCGGCGGCGAGCTGTCACGGTTCGGCGAAATCACCGACCCGGTTATCCGCGGGCAGCGTCTCGACGAGGGCCTCACGATCTTGGAGCAGTTTCTCGTGCATGGGCGTGGCGACTTCCACGGGGAGCATTTCGTTGTCGACGATGTGCTGTTCGAGCCGCGCCCTGTACAGATGCCCCGCCCTCCGTTTTGGTTTGCGGTCCGTGGCGCTGCCCGGAAACCCGTTCGGCGGGCTGCACGCTTCGAGGGCATTGTCCCCATCGAAATGGACCTCGCTGACATCAGTGCCATCGTTGAACGGGTCGCAGCCGAACGAGGCTCCCTCGACGGGTACGACGTGGTGGTCAGCGATACCCCCGGCATCGGCCCCTCGGCCAGCGAGGCAGAGATGCTGTCCGTTGGTGCAACCTGGATCACCCGCCGGGTTCCGCCAAGCACAACAGCCCACGAAGTACGCGCACTGATCAACCGGCACCGCACGGCGTAAAGACCAGCTTCGCAGTGCTCATGTTCGCCACACGTGTGCGTTCACTGGTGAACGAAGATAGGGGTGAACCCGAGGAGGAGCAACCCGTCAGACACGGTTCGTGTCGGTGTGCCAGGCTTCTGCGATGAACCTCGAACGAATCGACCCAGGCCCTCGCATGAGCAAAGCAGTCGTGCACGACGACACCGTGTACACCGCTGGCTTCATCTCATCAGACACGACCCTCGACGTTGCAGGGCAGACGGCCAACGTGTTGGCCCAGATCGACACGGTCCTTGCTGCCGCAGGGTCTGACAAGAGCAGGATGCTGCGAGTCAACATCTGGCTGCACGACATCACGACGTTCGACCAGATGAACAGCGCATGGGACGCTTGGATCCCGGCAGGTCAAACGCCTGGCCGTGCCACCGTCGAATCGAAGATGGCAGGGAACAACGTCCTCGTCGAGATCATGGTCATCGCTGCCAAGCACTGAGTTCGCCCCGCAATCACGCGGACTCTGCGAAACACCTATGCCAAGGCGGCCTAGATGAGTTCTGACGACATCCGACTCGCTACTTCCGCTGACCGGGATCGGGTCATCCGCACCGTGGCGCAGGCGTTTCATGAAGACCCTGCGTTTCGCCACTTCTTCGCCGACCCCGCATTGTTCGAGGAAGAGGCGGCTTACTTCGTCGGCACGCTGTTCGACATCCGGGTGAAGCTGGGCTCGGTGTGGGTGAGCCATGGCGGAGACGCTGCGGCGCTGTGGGTCCCGCCCAGCGGGTCGCCGCCGGCCGACATGTCCGGGTTGTCGTCAGCATCGCAGGTTCGTCTGGCCGCATATGACTCGGCCATTCATCGTTCGCTTCCCGACACCTCACACTGGTATCTGGGCATGCTGGCATCTGCGCCGCACCGCCGCGGACAGGGTCTCGCGTCGCATCTCGCTCGTTCCGGAATCGACGCCGCCCGCACCGGTGGGGTCCCGGCAGTCTTGGAGACCACCAACCCGTCGAATGTGACGCTGTACCAGCGCAACGGGTGGGCCGTTTACCGGCACCTTGCCGACGCTCCCATCCCTACCTGGATCATGACTCAGTAACCGGGTACGGACGCACTGCGAACGTGAAAGCGCGATGGCGACGCCGTTCACGCGATGATGGCCCCATGAACGCACACGACAGCCGACACACCGTTTCGTTCACCGCGATGGAGCGCGGGACGAAGGAAGACTACGAGTTGGTCTTTGCCCACGAGCAGAAACAGCTCGACACGCAAGCCCGTCGGGTGATGGATTGGCTCCGTCAGATGGACGGTCCCTCGCCGTACAAGATCTCGCGGCTGGAACACGTCCTGCAGTCGGCCACCCGTGCAGAAGCCGACGGAGCAGACACCGAAACCATCGTGTGCGCCCTGTTGCACGACATCGGCGACATCATCGGCACCGCCAATCACTCACAAGTTGCCGCAGCCCTCCTGCGCCCGTATGTGAGCGAGAAGAACTACTGGATTGTCAACCATCACGGTCTGTTCCAGGGTTACTACTACTTTGCCCACTACGAGAAGGACCCCAACCTGCGCGATCGGTACCTCGACCACCCGTACTACGACGACTGCGTCCGCTTCTGTGCCGAGTGGGATCAGAACTGTTTCGATCCGACGTACACCCACAAGCCACTGGAGTACTGGGAACCAATGGTGCAGCAGGTGTTCTCCAGGCCACCATCCGACGTCTTTGCCGCCTAACCAGGACACCGTCCACAACACCTGGACGGAGCACCACTGGACGGACTGAGAACCACTTCGCTACATCCCCGTTAGTGACAAGTAATCGTCCGATGCCCCATTCGTGAGAGCCCTGAACTTCTTTTCCAGCGCCGCTTCGGTCATTGGATCGTCTGCGTCGCCCGGCGCAGAGAAACGCGTCTCCTCGAGCACTGTTCCGGTGCGAAGCCGGACAACCAACCTGCTGGCGTACTGCTGGGGATACGACGCATCGAGCGCAGGGTCGTGGTGCACACTGATCAACGCTGCGAGCGCAAGGCGCTCCGGGTCGGTGAGCGACGCGTCGGACAACTCCGCCGCTGCCGCTGCACCGGTCAGCAGCATGGTCGCCAGAACGAACGGGAAGCTGTACTGCGCATGATCTAGCGACGCTGGACGCGGGTCGCTCAGGTTCATCGCCGGCCTCGGTGTGTGAACCTCAATTCCCTTCACCTCAGCGGCGTTCAGCGCGCCCGTTTCCAACATCTGCTGCAGGGAACGCAGCGCCGTGTGGGTGTAGCGACAGGCTGCGTACGGCTTGAAGTATGTATGCAGTGTTTCCCATCTGCTGCCAAGCGAGGCCACAAACGGCTCATCCATTGCGCCGGGCCGATGGAACGGTGTCGGTGGGAACGTCGCTGCCATGGACGAGAGGTCGGCGAGCCCGAGTTTCATGAAGCCCAGTCGCGCAAGGTCTGCAGCTGCGATTGCCGTGACGCAAGACCAGCCGATGCTCTCTTTCACCATCGGCAATTGGAAGGTGGACACCGGAGCGTGTGCCCAAGCAACGGCTATAGCCCTGGCAATCTCATCGGCGTCGGCACCATGCAGCTTTGCAGCCGCGGCCGCTGCGCCCAGGGTGGCGGCGGTCCCCGTGCAGTGGTAGTCCGCCTCCTCGTGGCGAGGCCACAACAGGTGCGCTGCACGGAGTCCAATTTCGTATCCGGCGACCTGGGCCACGGTGAATGCCTGGTGGTCGGTCTCACCGTGCTGCAGGGCGATAGCACCGTGCTGCATGGCGACAAGCAGCGCTGGCACGATGACCGACGAAGGATGGATAGCGCCACCGAGGTAGTGGCCGTCGTCGAAGTCGAGTGCACTGGCATAAACAGCGGAGGCAAACGCAGCACCGGTTGCCGTGGACTGGAGGGTTCGGTTACCCGGAACGCTGATCGATCCTGGATTGGTGCGTGCGTACTCGTGCGCCAACGCGCCAGCAGTGGTTCCTTCACCGCCGACCATCACCCCCACCGTGTCCCGTAACCCCAACGCGGCGCGGTGCCTCACCGCTAACGGCAGGTCATTCCAGGACAGCCCGGCGACGAACTCTCCCAGAACCCCTAATGGCCCGCTTGCCACATCGCTCCCGTACCCAATGGATCGCTCCACCTCGGATTCACTCCGATCCCTCCGTTCACCGCTCGGCCGCTCCCGCTAACCGCTTGCGGCCGAGCATCTCGACCGTCAAACCATGCGCGTGCAAGTCTGCGGGGAGCGAACCGTCTCGGATGATGCTGGCCCCGGCTCGGGCAAGCGCCGGGGCGATCTGAATGCCGTATCCACCTTGGCCGACGAACCAGAAGAAGCCTTCGGCTTGGTCGTCGAAACCGGCAACGGGCGACCGGTCGGCTACGAAGCTCCTCAACCCCGCCCACGCGGACTTCACACTGCGCACGTTGAACGTGGTTGCCTGGTTGATGACGTCGATCGCCCGGGCAACATCTAGTTCCTCCGGCTGCGCATCGCAGGGTTCTGACGGAACCTCGTCTGCCGGAGACATCAATACGTTGGGGCCTTCAGGCTTGAAATAGAACGTCCCAGCGACATCGCCAACGAGCGGCAACCGGTGCGGGTCGACATGAGATGGAGGAGCGAACGTCAGCACCGTTCTGCGCAACGGTCGAATGTCGATTGGGGCCACCCGTGCCAACCGAGCAACCGTGTCGGCCCAGGCCCCGGCAGCGTTCACCACGATCGGCGCTTCGTAGCGCTCACCGTTGGTGTCGGTGGCCTGCCACCTGTCGCCGACGCGGTCAAGCGCTACCACTTTGGCGTGCAGATGCAACTCGCTCCCCCGCCTCCGCGATCCTCCGGCAAAACCGTTGTGCAGCCCCGCAACATCAACTTCGCTTGCGCCGGGCTCATGCAGGCCGAGCGTCAGCCATCCAGGCTGGAACACCGGTGCTGTCTGCGTGACTGCATGAGCATCGAGCAGGTCCATCGTGACGAACTCAGACACCGACGCTGCCATATCGCGCAGGTCTGATTCTTGCCCGTACGTAGCCACCCAGATCAGCATCAACGGCTTCAGCAGCGGGCGGTTGAAGCCGTCGGGCGGGTTCTCCATGAACGACCGGCTAGAGGTCGTCAGTGCACGTATGGTCCTCCCTCCGTAGCTCTCGAGGAAGGTCGCTACTGATCGCCCGGTTGTGTGGAAGCCGATTCGATCCTCCATCTCCAACACGCACACCGTGCGATCAGAAGCAAGCTCGTAGGCGATGGACGCACCGGCCATGCCAGCCCCGATCACCAGAACGTCGAACGATTTCATGGGTTCAGCGTATGACGGGCAGGCGGTGCAAACCGTGACCCGTACGGGCTGTCGTTGGCAACCCGCATTGGTCCGTAAGGGCGGACGCGCAACGAGCCACCTGGAAAGGCGGCTCGCCACGTCGTCGGGGGGTCTTCGTGCAGGAAGAGTTAACGCAACGCAGCCAACAGAGTAGTCACCGAGTTGCGCTCGTGCGCAGCTTGGCACCACGCGCTAGTTGGTCCCCGGGACCCAGACATCGGCGACTGCCGCGCCAGCTCTCACAGACCCAGCATCGATCACCCAGACCGCATGCCCAACATCGAACCGGGAAGCTGGCCTTCAGATGCGGTGCTACAAAGTCGGCGATTAGCCGGCCCACTCTCTGAGCGGGTCATCGGGCATCTAAGTTGTGGGGATGGCTGGCGACACCACCGCACCCCCTGTCGGAACCGAACCAACTCGCATCCCGCTCCGCGTGGCAGGTCCCGGCCGCACGCTGACCGATGCGCAGTTCACCGAGTGGGCCGCCGAGGTGAAGGCGCTTGCCAAACAGCGCAACGCGGTGATCCTCGCCCACAACTACATGGTTCCAGAGATCCAAGACATCGGCGACTACGTGGGCGACTCGCTGTACCTGTCGCGTGTCGCGGCACAGACCGAAGCTCCCGAGATCATCTTCTGCGGCGTGCACTTCATGGCGGAAACGGCAAAGATCCTCAGCCCTCAGAAGCGGGTACTGCTGCCAGACCTCGCTGCAGGATGTTCGCTGGCCGATACCATCACTGCTGAAGAACTGCGGGCGTGGAAGGCCGAGCACCCTGGTGCTGTTGTCGTGGCGTATGTCAATACCTCAGCGGCGGTCAAGGCCGAAAGCGACATCTGCTGCACCTCGTCCAATGCTGCCGACGTCGTCCGCAGCATCCCTGAAGACACCGAGATCCTGTTCCTCCCAGACCAGTTCCTCGGCGCGCATGTAAAGCGCCAGACCGGCCGTGAGAACATCCACATCTGGATGGGCGAGTGTCACGTGCACGCCGGCATCTCGCCGCAAGACGTGAGGGACAAGGTGGCAGCCCACCCAGACGCCGAAGTGATGGTTCATCCCGAATGCGGGTGCACCACGTCCATCCTATGGATGGCTTCCAACGGCGATCTGCCGAAAGAACGCACACACGTGCTGTCAACTGGCGGCATGGTCAAGCTGGCCGAAGCTACGCACGCGAAGGAAATGCTGGTTGCAACGGAGATCGGCATCATCCACCAGTTGGAAAACCTCAACAGCACCACCAAGTTCATCCCGATGAACGACCGCGCCAGCTGCCACTACATGAAGATGATCACACCAGAGAAGTTGCTGGCTTGTTTGCGTGCCGGGGTATGGGAGATCGAGGTCCCCACCGACATCGCCGACCGTGCGCGGTCTTCGGTCGAGCGCATGATTGCCATCGGCCAGCCGTCACGCGGCGGCGAGTGATGCCAGCACTTCATCTGCCTACGCGTCTGTGGGCGCCCGGCCCGGCGTGGGAACGCTCGGCCGATGTTGTGGTGATCGGGTCAGGTGTCGCCGGCATCATGGTTGCCCTTTCCGCAGCCCGCACGGGCAGCGTGCTCCTTATCACCAAGGCAGCGCTCGATGCCGGCTCGACCAGCTGGGCACAGGGAGGCATCGCAGCAGTGATAGACGTGGCAGACACCACCGATGCGCACTACCAAGACACCATGGTCGCAGGCGCCGGCCTATGTAGCGAACACGCAGTACGCATCCTTGTCGAAGAAGGTCCCACGCAGCTGGCCCGCCTCATCGGCTACGGCGCAAAGCTTGATCACAAGCCAAACGGCGAACTTTCGCTCACGCGCGAGGGCGGCCATGGCGTGGCTCGTATCGTGCACGCCGGCGGCGACGCAACCGGTGCCGAAGTACAACGTGCGCTTATTGCCGAGTTGGAACGCAGCTCGGTGAACGTTATCGAGAACGGGTTCGTCGTCGATCTGCTTCGGTCTGCCGACGGCTCACGTTGCGTCGGCGTCAAGGCATCCGTACTCGTCGACGGAGCAGAGTCGGTTGGCATCGTACGTGCGCGTGGTGTTGTGCTCGCCAGTGGCGGCGTGGGGCAGGTGTTCGCTGCAACGACCAACCCGCCTGTTGCCACCGGCGACGGTATCGCCGCAGCCTTACGTGCAGGCGCAGCGGTTGCCGACGTCGAGTTCGTACAGTTCCATCCCACCGTCTTTTACGCCGGCCCCAACGCTCGGGGCCAACAGGTGCTGGTGTCCGAAGCAGTCCGCGGTGAAGGTGCCGTGCTGCTTGACGCCACCGGCCGTCGGGTGATGGAAGGCGTGCACCCACTTGCGGACCTCGCACCCCGAGACGTGGTTGCCAAAGCGATTTCCATTCGCATGGCCGAAGCACCTGGGGGCATCGACGACCACGTGTTCCTCGACGCCACACGTATCGGAAAGGCAACCTTGGAAGCCCGGTTCCCAAACATCTTGAAGGCGTGTCGCGAGCGCGGCATCGACCCAGTCACCGACCCAATTCCGGTAGCGCCTGGCGAACATTTCGCTTGCGGCGGCGTGTGGACAGACCGATTGGGCCGTACGTCGCTGAACGGGCTGTATGCCGTCGGCGAAACAGCTTGCACCGGCGTGCACGGCGCCAACCGGTTGGCCAGCAATTCGCTGCTGGAAGGTCTTGTCTACGGCGAACGGGTTGGAGCGCAACTCACGCTCAACCTGCCCGGTTCCGAAGAGCCTGCCGAAGCAGACCTTGCCGCTGGCGGAACCACCCTGTGGGGTATGGCTCGTACGGCCGTTGCCACAACGATGAGCCGTAACGCTGCGGTCCGCCGCACCGCCGAAGGTCTTGCCGAGGCAGACGTTCAGTTGGCCTCACATCGCGCCGGCGCACACCCCGATGCCGGCCGATCCGGGTGGGAGGCAACCAACGTGGCAACGGTCGCTGCTGCGTTGCTGGCCGCTGCGACGCAGCGGACAGAAAGCCGTGGATGCCATTGGCGCGAAGATCACCCCGACACATCAGTGGACTGGGCGAAACGAATCGTCACCACCATGAACCCCGACGGCACTTTGGCCCAGCGCACAGCAGGCTTGGAGGACACACCATGACCCACCTCGGGGGCTATCTCGCAGGCCATCTCTCGCACTCGACGCGGGCAGCATTGACACTGGCTGGTCTGCGGCCAGACGACGTCATTGATTTCGCGGCCCGATGCATTGCTGAAGACGTCGACGGCGGCGTCGATGTCACGTCGGTGGCAACCATCCCAGCCATCGACCGCAGCACAGCTTCGTTCGTGGCACGAGGCACCGGAGTCTTCGCCGGAGCACCTGTGTTGGCGGCCATCCTCGAGACCCACCTTCCGTCAGATTCGCGTATTCACGTCATCACCGTCGACGGAGCAACCGTCCATCGCGGCGACGTGTTGGCGACCGTCAGCGCCGCAACCGTGCCGCTCCTCACCGTCGAACGCACCGCGCTCAATGTCGTCTGCCGGTTGTCCGGGGTCGCAACTCATACGCGTCAGTGGGTCGACGCATTAGCTGGTACACATACCCGTGTCCGGGACACTCGCAAAACCACACCGGGCATGCGAGACCTTGATAAGTACGCAGTGCGTTGTGGCGGCGGTGTCAACCATCGGCGCGGCCTCTCCGATGCGGTGCTCATCAAGGACAACCACGTGTTGGCCGCTGGCGGAGTCGGTGCAGCAATACGCGCGGCCCGGTCCTACGTGGCCGCTCACGGCCAGCCCGACATGATCGTGCAGTGCGAGATCGACAAGTTGAGCCAACTCCACGAGGCGCTTCAGGCCGGCGCTTTGCAGATCCTGTTGGACAACATGACCCCTGCCGACATGGCCACAGCGGTCACTCTTGCGAAACAGTTCGATTCGCGGGTGCAGCTCGAAGCCAGCGGCGGCCTCACCCTGGCTACGGTCGCCGCGGTCGCTGCCACCGGCGTGGACTTCATTGCAGTGGGTGCCCTCACACATTCGTCGCCAATCCTCGACATCGCGCTGGATTTCACCAGCTGACAGCACCTTCTCAGTGCTGTACGCTCACTTCGCTCGCCCCCAGCGAGCCGTGTCTTGAGCAGCGAAGCCGGTGAGAATCCGGCACTGTCCCGCAACGGTTGTCTCGTCGGAATGCCCTGACGAGCGAGTCCGGTCGCCTGCCGTGTCACGCCGAACAAACCCTCGAGGCAAGGGTGGTTCGTGCGGCTCTGGTCGTTCGATCCCTCTTCCTCCCCTTCAGGAGGAATTTCAATGACCACTACCCACCACCGTTGGATGAAATCGTCCGCCGCTGCTCTGGCAATCGCTGTATCGCTGAGTGCGTGTGGCAGCAGCGGCAGTTCCGTTGATGTCGCCACAGGTTCCGACACATCGGTTGCAACAGACGAAGGCAACTTTCCAGTAACCATCACGGCGGGCAACGGCCCCATCACTATTGCCTCCCGGCCGATCGCAATAATCTCGCTCTCGGCAACGGCCACCGAAACGCTCTATGCGATCGGCGCCGGCGGCCAGGTGAAAGCGGTCGACGATCAGTCCAACTTCCCGGCCGAGTCTGCCGATAAAAAGTCCAAGTTGTCCGGGTTCGAACCAAACATAGAAGCGATCGCCGCCGAGAAACCGGACCTGGTGATCATCTCCGACGATTCAAAGGGTATTGCTGCTGCGCTTGGAAAATTGTCGATTCCAACCGTCTTGCAAGCTCCTGCGGGCTCCCTCGATGATGTGTACGCACAAATCGAACAGCTCGGCGCTGCAACCGGCAAGGTCGGCGACGCTGCGGAACTCGTTGCCAACATGCAGACCGATATCGAGACATCAGTCAAGGCGCTCGCGCCTTCAGAAACCTCCGTCACGATGTTCCACGAGATCGACAAGACGGGCTACACCGCGACGTCGGCTACCTTCGTCGGCGCCCTGTACAAACTGGTTGGCTTCACCAACATCGCCGATGCAGTCGGCGACACCACTGGATATCCGCAAATGTCCACCGAAGCAGTGCTCGCAGCCAACCCGCAGGTCATCTTCCTGTCGAATGTTCTGTATGGCGAGTCGGCCGCAACGGTCAGTGCCCGCCCAGGGTGGGGTGCTATCGACGCCGTCAAGAACGCCAAAATAGTCGAACTTGACAGCGACGTCGCCTCACGTTGGGGACCACGCACCGTTGATCTCTTGAAGGCGATTGCGGCAGCTAAGGCTTCGGTCCAACCTGCGTCAGCAACCAACTGACCTTCGCTGGTCCCAAACCCCCCCCAACACGATGAGCCAATTCTCGACCAAGATCTGGGTGCTCTGCGCGCTGACGATTTTGTTGGTGGCTGCGCTGCTGGGTATAGGGCTTGGCCCAGCAGGGTGGTCGTGGGACGTGGGCAGCAATATCTTGTGGAACGTCCGTATGCCTCGTGTCGCACTGGCCGGTCTGGTCGGGGCGATGCTGAGCCTGGCAGGTGCCACGTACCAGGGCGTCTTCCGAAACCCCCTTGTTGACCCCTATCTGCTTGGGGTGGCGGCGGGGGCCGGCCTTGGCGCCACGGCCGTGTTCGCGATCGGAGTCACGCGCTTCGACGGCTGGATCATCAGTCCTGTGCCCATCGTTTCGTTCATCGGAGGCACCATCGCAGTTGGCATCACCTACGGGGTCGGTGCACGATTCGGAGCCGGCGACGGTGGATCAACTGGGCTCGTGCTAGCTGGCGTTGCCGTTGGCTCTCTGTTCACCGCTACGCAAACGTTCATCCTGCAGCGCAACACTGAAGTAATCCGCGAGGTGTACTCATGGATCCTCGGCCGTTTCAACTCCGCGTCGTGGAACGATTCACGGCTCGTGCTTCCCTACATTGTCATCAGTTCGGTCGTTTTGCTCGTGCACGGCCGCCAGATCGACGTGATGCGCGTTGGCGATGACGAGGCTCAAACTCTGGGACTCAACGTTCGCCAAACGCGACTGGTTCTCGTATCCGCCGCCACACTTGGCACGGCAGCTGCGGTCAGCGTGAGTGGTCTTATCGGGTTCGTCGGCATTGTTGTACCCCATGTCATCCGGCTCGTGGCAGGGACAAGCTACCGACGGATTCTTCCGCTGTCGTTTCTGTTCGGTGCTGCGTTCATGATCCTCGCCGACTTGCTCGGTCGAACGGTGCTTCGCCCTCAGGAACTGCCAATTGGGGTCGTGACCGCGTTCATCGGCGCTCCGTTCTTTTTGGTTGTGTTGCTGCGAAGCCGAGGGCTAAGCCATGAGTGAGGTGTCGCTGCCATGAGTGAGGTGTCGCTTCAGTCTGTGTCCGTCACGTATTCCTCCGGCCCCGCAGTAGTGCGGGTGAATCACACCGTGGCCTCAGGCGAGTGGGTATCGCTGATCGGCCCCAACGGAGCCGGTAAGACCTCCTTGCTCCGGGCATGTCTCGGGTTGGTCAAACATCAGGGAACCATTCGGATCAACGGAACCGACCTGTCAACCGTCGGGGTGACCGAGCGTTCACGCATGATCGCGTACGCCCCGCAGACTCCCCGCTTGCCGCAAGGCATGACGGCACTTGAATACGTGCTACTTGGGCGAACCCCCTATATCTCACGGTTCGGCAGCGATTCGGCGAAGGATCGACTCATCGCATGCGACGTGCTGGAACGCCTCGATATGGGGCGCTATCGAACCACGCCCCTCGGATCGTTGAGCGGCGGCGAGCAACAACGAATTGTCATCGCCCGTGCGCTTGCCCAACAGGCCTCTGTCCTGCTGCTCGACGAGCCGACAGCGTCGCTCGATGTCGGCCACCAACAGCAGGCATTGGAGCTGGTCGACCGCCTACGTCGTGAAAGCAGCCTGACGGTCATCTCCGCCATGCACGACCTCACCCTTTCAGGGTTGTACTGCGACCGGCTTGCGCTGATCCGATGTGGTTCCATCATCGCGACGGGCCCTGCACGCGATGTTCTGCGCGCAGATCTTTTGGAGTCCACCTACGGGGCCGCAGTGCGCGTGCTTCACGATGACGACGGCACTGTCATCGTCGTTCCGACCAGAAAGCCGGACAAAGGGACACCCGATGTCTGACAACTCGACCGACAACGGCGCCGGAAGTGAAAACTCCGACAACGACGAGGTGCCACTGAGCGATCCTCGGCCCGAGCGGCTGAAGCCGGCCAAGTCGCTAGTGCTGGTGCTTACCGGCAACGGCAAAGGAAAGTCGTCGTCGGCATTCGGTGTGATGCTTCGGGCGCTGGCGCGCGACTGGCCGGTTGCCGTCGTCCAGTTCATCAAGTCAGGCGACTGGAAGGTTGGCGAAGAGAAGATGGGCCGTCAACTCGGCGTTCAATGGGATGCGCTCGGGGCGGGTTTCACGTGGGAGTCCGACAACATTCAGCACGACATCGATCTGGCCCTCGAGGCATGGCTGCACGCGGCAGCGGTCATCGCGGCCGGCAATCACCGGCTTGTCATCTTCGACGAACTCACTTACCTCATCAATTGGGGTTGGCTTGATGTAGAGCTAGTTGTGCAGGCGATTCTCGACCGCCCCGAGCATGTCAGCGTTGTCATCACGGGCCGCGACGCTCACCCTGCGTTGATTGAGATCGCCGACACGGTGACGGAGATGCGCGAAGTAAAGCACGCATATCAAAAGGGAATCGCTGCGAAGAAGGGAATCGACTATTGAACGGCGATAGTTCTCCAGAGGCAACACTTATCGTGCCATCCGGCATCACCCTGCTCATTGGCGGCGCCAGAAGCGGCAAGAGCGCGTTGGCAGTCAAGCTCGGCCAGTCGTTCGATGGCCCGGTGACCTTTGCGGCGACCGCCACCGCCGCCGACAACGAGATGGCTCGGCGAATTTCGCGGCACCGCGACGAACGCCCCCACCGCTGGGTCACACTCGAATCACCGTTGCTCGATCACGCTCTTCCACCTGCCGGATTGCTGATCATCGACTGCATCACCCTGTGGGTTGCAAACGTGTTGTTCGCCGGCCATCCAGATAGCGCCGCCGAAGCTGCTCAGGCCGCCGAAGCCGCGGATACCGCCGAACTCTTCGAAGCTGATCTTGCCCGCCGGGTCACGGCTTTGTTGTCCGAGCTCCGTCGGCGCACCGGGCCGTGCGTCGTCGTGTCGAACGAGGTCGGGTTGGGCATCGTCCCAGATTCACCACTTGGACGGATCTACCGCGATGCGCTGGGAAGGGTCAACACGTCGCTTGCGGCAGGCGTAGATCGATCCATGTTTCTTGCGGCCGGACGAATCGCCCCGTTACTCGCTATCAGTGAGGTTTTCCGATGAATGCATCCAAACACTACGACGCCGACCCCCAACTCAGCCCAACAGACGTGGTGCGTGCTGCCCTTCGGGAGCTGCCTCAACCCGACGCCGCTGCGATCGACGCGGTTACACAACGAGCTGCAAACATCCTCAGACCATCCGGAGCATTGGCAACCCTCGATTCGGTGGCGGCGTTTCTCGCTGGTTGGCAACACAGCGATAGACCCACAATTGCGTGCCCTCAGGCGATCATCTTCGCCGGCGACCATGGCATCGCTGCCGATGGGGTGAGCGCATACCCGCCACATCTCACGGCGGAAATGGTAAAGGTATTTCGCTCTGGCAAGGGCACAATCAACGCGCTCGCTCGAGTCGCCGGAGCAGCAGTCGAGGTGGTCGACGTCGGGGTCGGCCGTCCCACTGGCAACCTGCGAGTCGAACCCGCACTCGATACTGCTCGCTTTCTCGCAGCGTTCGCTGAGGGAGGAGATTCGGTTCGAAACATCTCGTGCGACCTCCTCATCGTGGGAGAGATGGGGATTGGCAACACCACCGCGGCCGCCGCCGTGGCCGCGGCGACATTCGGTGGAAACGCGCAGCAGTGGGTTGGGCCGGGGACCGGCGTCGCCGGGGCGGAGCTTGAGTCAAAAACCCAAGCCGTCAGCGAGGCGTTGCAGCGCATCGCCCTCATTGCTGATCCCATCCAACGCTTTTGCGAAGTTGGGGGCACGGAGCTTGTCGCGATGGCCGGCGCAGTCATCGAGGCCAGACACCGTTCGATTCCAGTCTTGCTCGACGGGTTCGTCGTTGCTGCGTCGATGGCGCCGCTGTTCGCCGTGAACTCCGACGCACTTGCGCACTGCTGGGCAGGACACGTCTCCGCAGAACCCGGTCACACTCGATTGCTGAGTGCAATGGGTCTGACCCCGTTGCTCAACCTTGGGATGCGGCTTGGCGAAGCAAGCGGGGCCATGGCGGCGCTTCCACTGCTTCGGGCAGCGTGTGCTGTGGTCAACGAAGTACCAACGTTCAGCGAATGGTTCTCCGAGGGATAACCCGGCACCGGTTTGTCCGAGGAGCCCGGCTAGAACAAGTAGGGCATGGATTCACGGATCTCGACACGTCAGACCAGCTACTTCTATGGGTGGGTGATCGTTGCCACATGCTTTGTGCAGCTCACGTTCTCGGCAGGGCTTGGGTTCTACGGGCTGCCGATCTATCTGAAGGAGCTCAACGCCCAACGCGGTTTCAGCGTTTCGTCGTTGTCATTGGCCACGGCGTTGTTCTGGGTTTCGGTTGGATTTGCCGGGGTGGTCATTGCACGGGTGATAGCCCGCACGGATCCCAGGTTGGTCATTGCCCCAAGTGGGCTGATCGCCGCCGTGTCCATCGTGGCGCTTGGCCGGTCAACCGAGCTATGGCAGGTGATCCTGTCGTACATCGGCTTTGGCGTGGGCTTCACCGGCACCGCGGTGCTGGTGGCCAACACACTGGTCACCCGCTGGTTCCACGTGAAGCGTTCGATCGCCATGTCGATTGCGTCCACCGGATTGTCATTCGGCGGCATTGCGCTGACACCCATTGCCGCACGGCTGTTGCGAGATCGACCCATCGCCGACGCCATGTTGGTGATCGCGCTGATGTTCTTCCTCGGTACCGTGGTGCTGTCGGTACTGTTGCTTCGGCCGTCGCCTGCCGCGAAAGGTCAGCACCCCGATGGCGTGACGCCAACCGCCGCAGAAGCCGCCAGGGAGTTCGCACCCGGCTACCAGTTCAAGCCAGCGGTTTCGACAACGGCATTCAAGGCCATCACTGCGTGTTTCGCGCTCGCCTTGCTCGGCCAGGTGGGTGGCATCTCGCAACTGGTCAAGCTGGCGACCGAACGAGCGGGTAGCCCCACCAACACCCAAGTCATCAGCGCGCTTGCTGCTTGTTCGGTATTCGGTCGGCTGAGCGGCGGGGTGATCGTCACGCATCTCAGCACCCGGCGGTTCGCTTACGTGGCCCTATGTCTCCAAGCCACCGGGTTGCTGGTGTTGTCATTCGGGCAATCCCGTGTCGCCATTCTTCTCGGGGCTTGCGCCTTCGGTCTTGGGGTCGGCAACGTGCTATTGCTGCATCCGTTGCTGTTGGCCGAAGCCTTCGGCGTGCGCGAGTACGGCCCCATCTACGCTCGATCGTCGATCTTCATCTCCGCCGGCAACGCTGTTGGGCCACTTGCGATGGGCTACGCCCGAGATCATCTCGGTGGCTACCAAACTGCGTATCTCATCGCGTTCGGCATCAACCTGATTGCACTTGCTGTGTACCGCGTGTTCGGGACTCCGCCGCCCGAGATCAACTGATGTCGAAGTGAATTTGCCGATGTGGATCTGCCCCACGTGCCGGCGGTCGTTCGGTCGTACTGGGCAGTCCCACGAGTGTGCTCCGGCGCTGAGTCTCGAGGAGTACTTCGCAACCGGGCCACCGTTCGAGCGCCCGGTGTTCGAGGCGGTCAGTGCGTTCGTTGCGACGCTCGGACCGGTACTGATCGAGCCGGTTCAAGTGGGCATCTTCTTCAAACGCCCGTCCAGCTGGATGCAACTCCGCCCCAAGCGGGCGTGGGTCTCCATGCTGTTTCCGCTGTATCGGGCAACGGTTGAGCACTGCACCATCACGACCAAGCCATCGTCAACCGGCCGACCCGGAGCTGCTATGTGGTTCGACGCAAAGCTACGTGTACCTACGGATTTCGACGATGCCCTGCAAGACCTACTGACCGAGTCCTGGCATTCGATGTAGCGGACAAACTGGACGTTCGGACCCTCGAACGTTCGGACCCTCGAAGGTTCGGGGAAGATGCAGGAGCGCCGGACATCAGAACCGTAGTAACCGGCCGACGCGATGCAGCTGCATCGTGTTTGTAGTGGTCAACCAGAAATTCTGGGCCTTGCCCGCGCAATCGACCGGTTTCTGTCATACCCCCGGAGGAAGAATCTGGGTCATGTCCTTGGCCACTGTTCCTGCTGTTCCTGCTGTTCCTGCTGTTCCTGCATCTGTCGTGCCGTGTCGGGGCAAGTCGTCGTTGTCGTTGTCG
>JAYSSK010000286.1:0-2528 GCA_043720595.1 Acidimicrobiia bacterium | reverse complement strand
CAGCGGTGAGCGTGATGGTGCCCTGCAACGTGCCACCGAAACGCTTCGCAGCGACGGCTCCGAACGTCTCGTACGTGCCCTGCAAGATGCCTTGCGTGCCGATGTAGATCCACGACCCGGCCGTCATCTGGCCGTACATCATGAGACCAAGCGCATCGAGGCGGCGAAACTCGTCCCAGTTTGCCCAGTCCCCCACCAAGTTGGAGTTCGCGATGAGCACTCGGGGCGCCCATTCATGTGTGCGCATAACACCAACGGGTTTGCCGCTCTGCACCAGCATCGTCTCGTCGTCTTTCAAGGTGACCAGCGTGCGCAGGATGGCGTCGTAGCTCTGCCAGTTACGTGCGGCCTTTCCGAACCCGCCGTAGACAACCAGGTCTTCGGGGTGTTCGGCCACCTCGGGGTCCAAGTTGTTCTGGATCATCCGGTACGCGGCCTCCTGCGGCCACGACAGGCAGGTCAGGCCGGGGCCACGGGGCGAGCGGACAATGCGATCAGCGCGAGACATGAACGTTGTCTACCCGAATTGCCGCACGAGGGCACGCCTGGTTCAGGCAGTCTCGTTGTTTTGCGAGGTCAGACCGGTCGTCGCCACGTGCACACCAGGTTGACGGAGAGCAGTTCTTCGTCGGTGTGGTCAGCGAGTTCGCCGGAAGCCCTCAGCTTCTTGAGTTCTTGGACGAGCTGCGAGCCGTACGGTTCGTGATGTCGGTCCGTGGCGAGAATTGCGCCGGGGCATTCGGTTCGGAACAACTCCTGCCAGCGGTCGAGGCGCCACTCGTTCATGTAGCAACTCTCGATAACCGTGTCCTTCACCGATGGCCGCAGCTGGCCCCAATACGGAATGGACTCCCGCTGGCCCGAGAAGATCCGCAGGTCGTGGCATCCGCCCTCGGAGCTGTAGAGGTGCAATGAGATGTACATCACACCACCCGGTTTCACCACACGCATCGCTTCGTGCAAGACAGCCTTCGGATCCGGCAGGTGTTCGAACACGGAGAATGAATAGACCAAGTCGAACGACGCAGCGGGAAACGCGATCTGCGTTGCATCCATCTGCAGATAAGTGGCCGGATTCGGCGTCGGCACATGCAACGACGCGCACAACGACTTCGTGAATCGTCGGTCGATTCCAAGGAGTTTGCGGCCGACGGTCTTTGCCGCTCGCACTGGGCCGTTCTCGCGGCACAACTTAACGTACGGTCCTGGCCGCCAACCATGTGGGATGACGTCGAGGTCGATGGCAGTTACCTCGTTGGCAAGGCCAAGTGCTATAACTTCACGCTTCGTCTGCCCGGCCCCGACCACCAAGACGGACTTCGCGCTCAGCGACGAACCAGTTGCGTTGGTAAAAGCGAACTCCACCTCGGCCTTCTGCTTCAGGGTCATCGTGATGTCGTCGTCCATCCCAGCGGTACGGACCTTGTACAGGCGGACGGCGTCGATGGCGAACCCACCCAAACCGCCCCGCATGGACGAATATGTACGGGCTGCAGGCACCCGACGACGTTAAGGCCAGTTTCGGGTGGCCGCAACCAAATGATTGATGAAGCGTCCCCCCATTACAGTGCCGTGGATGTCTGGTCCATCGTCGATAATTGGTCCCCTAGTTGGCCCGCTAGTTGGCCCGCCAGCTGGTCCGCTAGTTGGTCCGCTAGTTGGTCCGCTCGCAACGGCTGTGGTTCCCCACCTTGCTGAGTTGTCGGCTCTGGCGCAGACCCACGAGCGAGATCGCCGCCTGTCCGGCGATGCGGTTTCGCGTCTGCGTTCCACTGGCGTGCTGCGTTCGTATGTACCTCTGGCGTTCGGGGGCCCTGGATCCAGCCCGTTCGACACGATGCGAGCTGTGCGGTTGCTGAGCGCTGCAGATGGAGCAACCGGTTGGTGCGCCAACATCGCGTCGCTCACCTCGCATCTGGCCGGCTCTATCCAACCCGACGTTGCTCGCATCGTGTTCGGCGATCCTGGTGGCGCTGTGTGCGGGGCCTATGCACCGAACGGGGTAGGGGTGAAAACACCCGGCTCAGAGTCGTTTTCGGTCACCGGTCGATGGGCGTGGGGCAGCGGTTCGTCGTTCGCATCGTGGATGACGGCCGGCACCATCTGCGACGACGGGACGGCTCGACACATGATCATCCCGATGTCGCAGATCACCCTGCACGACACGTGGGATGCCAGCGGGTTGCGAGGCACTGCCTCACATGACTTCTCCGTCACGGCGATTGACGTGGATGGGGATTTCTCAGCGGACATGGTTTCACCCACCCGCTACGCCGACGACGCCATCTCGCGCCTTCCGCTGTTCATCCTGTTTTCGGGTGGTGTCGCCTCGGTGATGTTGGGGATCGCGCAACGGGCGATCGACGAAATTGTCACCCTTGCCCAATCCAAGAAGCCGATGCAGTCCTCCAAAACTCTGTCCCAATCACCTATCGCACAGGTCGATATCGCCAAGGCCGAAGCACTGCTTCGGTCTGCGACGGCGTTCCTCGATGAAGCGGTTGACTCCGCCTGGCAGACAGTGCTCG
>JAYSSK010000285.1:0-2531 GCA_043720595.1 Acidimicrobiia bacterium | reverse complement strand
ACCGGTTGGCGTTCCGAACCCGCATGCTGGACCATTTCTGGGCCGGCCTGCCAACGGTTGCGACGAGTGGGGATGTACTGGCTGAACTGGTCGCGCAGACCGGTGCCGGTCTGGTGGTGCCACCCGAGGACCGCGCTGCCATGCGGGCGGCGTTGCGTGCGTTGCTTGCCGATGCCGAGCTCCGTCAGCGATGCGCCACCGCAGCGAGGTCTCTGGCTGACCGGTATCGGTGGACGGACGCGGTCGCTCCGCTCGTTGAGGTCATCGGCAACGCCGGCCCGTACCGGGCAGCAAGACGCTGACGGACCTCGGGTTCACTCCGATCCCTCCGTGCACCACTCGGCCGCGCCCTCCCGT
Source organism: Acidimicrobiia bacterium (assembly GCA_043720595.1). Lineage (GTDB taxonomy): Bacteria > Actinomycetota > Acidimicrobiia > Acidimicrobiales > JANYDT01 > JANNBN01. Next base: position 2,174 of record JAYSSK010000285.1, on the reverse strand, counting down.
AGGCTGCTGATGTGGCAGGTCGTCCAAGTTCTCGCAATACCCAGTCCCGTCGTGGCCCAGGCGATCCCTGGTTCACCATGGGCACCGTCGATGTGACCACATCGGTGCTCGTGCCGATGCTGGTTGTCGTCGTGTGGGTGGCTGCGGCTGTCGATTTGACGGTTCTCCGAGCCGTGTATCTCAGTCGTGAGTCTTATCAGTTGGGGTTCGTTTGGCAGCTGGTCACATGGCCCTTCGCCGACGTCGCAAGCGTCCGAACCGCTATTGGTCTGTTCTTCTTCTGGTCGTTCGGGCGCATTCTCGAAGAACCCCTCGGGCCGGGTCGATTTCTCCGCTTTCTCGGGTTGGCAACTTTCATCGTGGGCATCTTGGCCTTGGTTATCGATCGTGCGGTTTCGACCGATTTCGGAGCCAAGGCGCTCGGCGTGGGCGCAAGTGGAGGATCTGCCGACTGGCCGATCCTTTTCGGTCCGCGCCTTGCAGCCATGGGGGTTGCGGCGTGTGTGGCCTGGGAGTTTCCGGGCATCCGCGCATTCTTCGGAATACCGATCCGAGCACTCGTTGCGGCATTTGTTGCAATCGAGGTCTTGCAGTATCTGACCGAACGTGACTGGTTATCGATCGTTTATCTCGCCCTCACGATCGCTGTCTATCTCTCAACGTTGCGCGCGTTTGGAATGGGGTCTGAACTTCCGTCGTGGATCCCACGGATGCCTTTGCCCGCCAAGCTCACCGGAGCCGGTGGTCGAGGCCGGTCTACGGGCTCGAAGCCAAGCGGGCTTGGGAGCGTGCTGAAACGCGGCGGTGGGTCGAAACGGTCCGGCTCGGTCGTCACCGGTCCCTGGGGTGAACAAGGCACTGGGACCGCAAGCCCCGCAGCCTCCGGTGTTTCTCGAAACACCGCTATGACCCGTGCCGACCGCGAGGAAGTCGACCGACTCCTCGACAAGATCGCGCAAGATGGCATGGGCAGCCTGTCTTCAGAGGAACGGGCACAGCTCGAAGACGCCAGCCGTCGGCTGCGTGAGAGTGAAGGACGTTGACAGCGTTCCTCACCGGCGAGACGCCAGACGCAGGACCGAAGGACCAGCCGGCCGTCAGGCCGACGCCTCGTTCGGCTCCGGTCGCGCTCGGCGGAACCTCGTGGACGGAACTGTGGCAGCGCCGCGAACTGCTGGCCAGCCTCACCCGCCGCGAACTTCGAGGTAAGTACAAGCGGTCGTGGCTGGGCTGGGCCTGGTCGATGCTCAACCCGCTGTCCTCGCTCATCATCTTCACGGTTGTGTTCAGCCTGATCTTCACCGGAGCCAAGGTCGAGGGGACCCCGTCGGGCCTCAACAACTACACGCTCTACCTCGCATGCGGGCTGTTGCCATGGAACTTTCTGGCAGGTGGCATCGGCACATCGACCGGGGCGTTGTTGGCGCAAAGCGGTTTGTTGAAAAAGGTGTTCTTCCCCCGCGAATACGTCGTTGGCTCGACTGTGCTCAGCTGGCTCGCCTCGTTCGCAATCGAACTCAGCGTGCTGTTAATAGCTGTTGGGCTGACCGGAAAACTGCGGTGGCAGCTCATTCCCATGCTGCCCGTGGTGATGGCATTGCAGACGCTGCTGATTCTCGGCATCTCGCTTGGCCTCAGTGCGCTCAACGTCTATTTCCGCGACGTGCAGCATCTGCTAGGGATCTTCCTGCAGGTCTGGTTCTACCTCACACCCATCGTGTACCCGTTGTCGCTCATCGAAGCGAAAAGCCCGGCGGCTGCGGCCTGGTATGCATTCAACCCGATGTCTCACGCAGTGAACGCCTACCGTGACCTGCTGTACCACGGGCGCCTGCCGACGGCACAGTCGCTCGGTTTTCTCACGCTTGCGTCTGTGGTCTCGTTGGTCGGCGGAACGCTGTTTTTCAGGCGCCTGGAACCCCGGTTGGCCGAAGAGCTGTAACTATCGACTGCCGGCAAAGCTGAACGGCGATCACCGTACAGAACAGCGCACCGGACCAGATCAGAAACGGTGGCAGCTAGAGTGGGTGCACCCCATCGGTGTCGTACGTCTGGCGCCCGGATCGTGTTTTGTGTGCGGTCTGTCCTGTGGTGGCCATGATCAGGAGACGGTTCATGTCGCATCCCGTTACGTCCACATCCAACGCGTCGCGTGCACCGAGGCGAGGTCGCTT
>JAYSSK010000284.1:0-2551 GCA_043720595.1 Acidimicrobiia bacterium | reverse complement strand
GCACGATTTCGACTCGCTCCTCACCCACATCACCGCCCAGCTGTCCTAAACCCGCTCGTTGGGCAACACAACTCGGGCCAAACATACGCGCAACTTGGGCAAAACGGTCGAGCCGCCGGCCTAAAAAGGGCGAGTTGTGTGGGAAAACCTGCCGAGTTGTGTTGAACCACTGTGCGCGGCGACCGGTTGCGTCGGCAAGCTGAAAGGTGCGGCAATTCACCTCGCAATGCGTTGCGAGGTGTTCTGCCCGCAGCGTTGGGGGGAACCTCTCTCGCAGCGCTGCCGCTACTCCGGGAAGTGGCAGGCCACTGGGTGGGTGGCACCAGTCGGCGTGGCCAGCGGTGGCTCTTGCGAAGCGCACAGGTCGGTGGCTTTCCAGCACCTCGTGCGGAAACGGCAGCCCGACGGCGGGTTGGCCGGCGATGGAATGTCACCCTGCAGCACAATGCGGTCGCGCTTGCGCTCCCGCTCTCGGCGTGGGTCTGGCAGCGGCACCGCAGACAACAAGGCCTTGGTATACGGATGCGACGGATGGCTGAACACCTGTTCGCGCGTCCCCATCTCGACGATCTTGCCCAAATACATCACACCGATACGGTCCGAAATATGGGCAACCACGGACAAGTCGTGGGCGATGAACACATACGTGAGGTCCATCTCTTTCTGGAGATCTTCCAGCAGGTTCACTATCTGGGCTTGAATCGACACGTCGAGCGCTGACACCGGTTCGTCGAGGAAGATCAGCTTCGGCTTGTTTGCCAATGCCCTGGCGACGCCTACACGCTGACGTTGGCCGCCGGAGAACTCGTGCGGATAGCGCGAACCGTGCTCGACGGCCAGACCACAGGTAACCAGCAGATCATCGACACGCGCGTTGGCCTTGTCTTTGGCAACGCCCTGCACAATCATTGGCTCGGCGATGATTTGGCGCACCGTCATGCGGGGGTTCAACGACGCGTACGGGTCTTGGAACACGATCTGCATGTCGGCACGCAACGCTCGCACGTCTTCGCCGGCAAGGTTTGTGATGTCTCGCCCGCCGAAAAAGATCTGCCCACTGGTGGCACTCATCAGCTTCAACACCAGACGCGCTGTAGTGGACTTGCCGCAACCGCTCTCGCCGACCAGACCAAACGTCTCGCCGCGCTGCACCGAATACGAAATGTCGTCGACGGCCTTCACATGGCCCACTGTGCGCTTCAACAACCCACGTTGGATGGGGAAATGCTTGACGAGGTTGCGAACCTCGAGGAGCGGGGCTCCGTCGGTTGCGTTCACAGTGGAGCTCCAGAATCGGCGAAGACAGGTGCGTTGGACGAGAAGCCGGCCTCACCGACGCGGATGCACCGCGCCTCGTGATGCTGGCCCGCATCGGCAACCGGCACTAACTCTGGAACAGCTGCCGAGCAGGCCGGAATTGCGAAGGTACAACGCGGCGAGAAGCGACAGCCAGCCGGCGGCCGTGACATCAGCGGCGGGGCACCAGGAATTGGAGCGAGCCGCCCGCCGCCGAGTTGGTCGACCCGAGGGATGGATTTGAGCAGACCCCACGTATAAGGCATGCGCGCGTTGTAATACAGATCTTCCACCTCGGCCTTTTCGACGACCTGGCCGCCGTACATAACCATCACACGGTCGGTCATGCCGGCCACCACGCCAAGGTCGTGAGTGATGAGCAAGATCGCGGCGCCGAGCTGTTTGGCCGAGTTCTCGATGACCTCGAGCACCTGCGCCTGCACCGTCACATCGAGCGCCGTGGTCGGTTCGTCGCAGATCAGCAGCTGAGGTTCACACGCCAACGCCATTGCGATCATGGCCCGCTGGCGCATACCGCCAGAGAACTGGTGCGGATAGTCATCGACGCGGTCAGCCGGGTTGGGAATGCCGACGAGGCCCAGCATGTCGATCGACTTGTTCCGCGCCTGAGCACGAGTCATGTCTTGGTGGGTGCGGATCATTTCTTCGATCTGGTTGCCGATGGTGTACACCGGGTTGAGCGAAGACATTGGGTCTTGGAAGATCATGGATATCTCGCCGCCACGAATGCGCCGCAATTCTTTGTCGGACAGCTGCAGCAGATCTTGGCCCTTCCAGAAGATCTCGCCGGTCTCGATCCGCCCGGGCGGTACGGGGATGAGACCCAGCACGCTCATAGCCGTGACGGATTTGCCCGAGCCGGACTCGCCGACGATGCCAAGAACCTCGCCTGCGTGAATGTCGAAGCTGACCCCGTCGACAGCCTTGACGACACCTTCGTCGGTATGAAAGTACGTACGCAGATCACGTACGGACAACAGAACGTCACCGGATGGCATCAGTCAACTCCACGAAGTTTGGGGTCTAGGGCGTCTCGCAGGCCGTCGCCGACGAGTGCAATGGAAACAGTGAGCATTACCAGCACCGTCGCGGGTACCAGCAGGAGATGCGGGTAGCTCTGGAACTGTCCGCGAGCGTTACGGATCATCACGCCAAGTGCCGGAGTTGGTTCGATGAAGCCAATGCCGAGGAACGAAAAGATGGACTCGACCTGGATGGCACCGGCAATACCGAA
>JAYSSK010000283.1:0-62534 GCA_043720595.1 Acidimicrobiia bacterium | reverse complement strand
TCCTCGTCGAGATCGACAAGCTGAAGACGATCCTGCGCCAGAGCCTCATCACAGACGGTTCCCGGCAAGAGAACACGGCCGAGCATTCGTGGCATCTGGCGATGTGCGCTGTGGTCCTGGCCGAGCATTCCAACGAACCAGTCGATGTGGCCAAGGTGGTGCAGATGCTGTTGATCCACGATTTGGTCGAGATCGACGCAGGCGATCTGTTCGTCTACGGGACAGCGGAACAGCAGGCAGCGCAAGACGTGAAGGAACAGGCCGCGGCTCAGCGAATCTTCGGCATGCTGCCAGTAGACCAAGAAGCACGTTTCACAGCGCTGTGGGAAGAGTTCGAGGCGCGCGAAACAGCCGAATCCCGGTTTGCAAAGGCGGTCGACCGAGTGCAGCCGATGCTGCTCAACCTCGCGTCCGGCGGTGGGTCCTGGGAGAAGCATGGCATCACCGCCGACCGGCCCATGGCACTCATCGACCGCACCGTGCCGCCCGGCTCAACGGTCTTGGCTGCATATGCTCACGAAGTGATCCGGGTTTCCGTTCAGGTCGGTGCCCTACTTCCACCTGATCGGGCAGGCTGATCGGGCGGTCTGATCGGGCGGTCTGAACCGGCAGCTTGAGCCGGAAGCGTGAGCCTGGCGTTGTCGGGAGGTCCTGCCTAGAGCGATCACCACGATGCTGGCGCGCGACGCTCAGGGGCGCGGCAGACTGGGGCCGTGACCGATCTGTTCTCTGCCGCGATGACGGAGCGGTTAGCCCGCACGGCGCCGCTGGCCAGCCGGATGCGGCCGCAGACTCTTGACGAAGTGGTTGGGCAGGATCACCTGTTGGGGCCGGGGAAACCGTTGCGGCGGCTCATCGAGACCGACCGGCTGTCGTCGGTCATCCTCTGGGGTCCACCGGGTACCGGAAAGACCACCTTGGCAAGCTTGGTGGCAAGCGCCAGCTCGAAGCGGTTCATACCCATGTCTGCGGTAACAGCTGGTGTGAAGGACGTCCGAGAGGCCGTGGAGACCGCCCGGAACGAACAGCGCATGAACCAGCGCGGCACCATCTTGTTCCTCGACGAGATCCACCGGTTCAACCGGGCACAACAAGATGCGCTACTGCCCAGTGTTGAAGACGGCACGCTGGTGCTCATCGGGGCCACAACCGAGAATCCCAGCTTCAGCGTCAACGGGCCACTGCTCAGCCGGTCCACGCTGTTCCGGCTGCGCTCGCATACGCCCGATTCTCTGCAAGAACTGGCCAGCCGAGCGTTGCGTGAAGAATCTGCCGCTATCGACGAAGACGCGCTGGCGCATCTGGTCAACATGGCCGACGGCGACGGACGATCACTGCTCACTGCGCTCGAGGTGGCCATTGCGCTGGCCGACGATGCCGACCGTGCGGACAACGTTCGTCATGTCACCAAGGACGATGCTGAAGCTGCGGTCGATGCTCGGGTGCTCCGCTACGGCGACGACGAGCACTACGACATTGTAAGTGCCTTTATTAAGTCCGTACGCGGCAGCGATCCTGATGCAGCACTGTATTGGTTGGCCCGCATGCTCACTGCGGGTGAAGACGTCAATTTCATCGCACGCCGGTTGTGCATTTTGGCCTCCGAAGATGTTGGTCTGGCCGACCCGATGGCCATCGTGGTTGCCGAGGCCGCTGCGCGATGTGTGCAACATGTAGGCATGCCGGAAGCGCAGCTGAATTTGGCGCAGGCCACCGTGCATCTGGCCACTGCACCGAAGTCCAATCGTGTGGCGCTCGGAATCTGGGGAGCTATGGCCGAGGTCCGCGACCGCAGCGCTGGCGCGGTTCCCATCCACCTGCGCGATGCGCACTACGCCGGAGCCAAGAAACTGGGCCACGGCAAGGGCTATGACTATCCGCACGACGCGTCGGCCGGATGGGTCGACCAGCAGTACTTGCCCGACGACCTTGTTGGTAAGCATTTCTACGAACCGTCGGCCCACGGGCACGAAGGTCGCATCAAAGCTCGCTTCGAAGCCAGCCGTGAATCAACAACTGTGAAGGAAGACCTGTGAACACGCTTGGATGGATTGCTGTTGCGGTGCTCGCCGTTGGGTTGGCCTTCATGATCTGGTGGGTTCGTCGTCTCACGCTCACGGCCCGTCAGCTCGGGGGCCGCGTTGCTGCGCTCGAGGCATCGCTTGCCGAGGTTGGCCCGCTCCTCGCCGACACTCGCAGTGCACTGCGAAAAGCCGAGAGTCGTAATCTGCGCGCAGACGATTTGGTCCAAGCGGCCACAGGCGTGGCCTCGCGTGCCGACGCAGCATCGAAGCTCGCCTACGAGGTAGCCACCAACCCCGTCGTGCGCGGGCTCGCGTGGGCACGTGGAATGAAGCGTGGTTTGGCGTCGCTCAGGACCAACCCCGACGTGACGCAAGCGCAGTTCGCAAGTGGTTCCGGCAAGCCGGTGGAGCAGCCGCAACTTCCCGCTGGTTCGATGAGCCCGCAGCCCGCGCACAACCAAAAGCGCAAGCGTCGGTAGTCTGAGGCCATGATCAAGCGGTTGGTGTGGTGGGCGGCCGGAGCCGTGATGGGCGCAGCGGGGTCCCAATGGGCCCAGCATCGGTTCAAGAGGCGCGTTGCGGTGTTGGTTCAGAAGTACGCGCCGCCGGCTGTGGCCCAACGTGTGAAGACCAACACCAAGGTGCGCACGTTGACGGTGGTCGACGGAGTCCGGGGTGCAATCGACACCGCCATCGACACGGGCAAGGCGGCTGCCGACGCGCGCGAACAGGAACTCCGAGACCGGTTAGGTACGGGTCGAGCGCGCGTTCCCAACGGTGCGGTTGGGGTAGGTGCCGCAGCGCCAGGGTCAGCCCGGTCAGCCCGGTCAGCCCGGTCAGCACGGTCAGCGCGGGCGGGCCGCCGAAGCTGATGGACGCTCAGTCGTTCGTCCACCCGGTGTTCGGTGGATGCGTCCGGTTGGGCGCTGCGGATGGCAGCGAGGCAATCGTTGTACTGCACGGTGCCCACGTCATTTCGTGGAAAGCCCGTACTGGGGTCGAGCGGCTGTTCTTGTCGTCGCTCGCGTCAGCCCGCGGTGCCATCCGCGGCGGCATCCCCGTTTGTTTTCCTCAGTTCGCGTCGATGGGGGAGTTGCCAAAACACGGCTACGCGCGTACGTCGCTGTGGCGCCATGGCGGAGGTGGTCGGTTCGTGCTCGACGTTCCTCCCGGGCTGTGGGCTGGTTTCGGGTCGCCATGTGTACTGATGATCGACGTCACGCTCGGGCCAGGAACCCTGAGCGTCGCGCTCACCGTCGAGAACGTCGGCCCGGCACCGTTCACGTTCACAGGTGCTCTGCACACGTACCTGTCTGTCATCGATGTTCATCAGGTTCGAGTCGACGGTTTGAACGGCGCAGACTCAGTCGGTTCGGCCGGCTTGTCCTTCGGGACCGAGGTGGATCTCAATTTCGAGGGAATTTCTCGACCTGTTGTTGTGACCGTCGACGGTGAGCCTTCGATGCTTTTCGCGCAGACGGGCTTTCCTGACGCGGTTGTGTGGAATATCGGCCCCGATGCGGCCGAAAGTATCGCTGACCTGGGAAAAGGCGAGTGGGAGAACTACGTCTGCATCGAAGCTGCCGTGCTCAATTCGCTGACCGTCGCCCCGGGACGCCGCTGGACTGGCACCCAGATGTTGGTCGACTTGACCGGGTGAACCTCCATTCGTCTACTCCGGGCCGTCGTTCACGCCACACTATGGGTCGCCGACATGGCGTCGCCTTGACTCCCCAGGAGGACGTATATGCACGATTTCCCAGCCGCCCAGTTGCTTGCGCAACAGAGCCAGACAAACGGAACAGCCGGAACAGCCGGCTTGGCTCCGCGTACCCGGCATCGCCGCTACAGCATGGCCGCCGCTGCAACCGCCCTCGCCATCACGGCGATGACGGTTGGAACGGCGAACGCCGCTGACCCGGTCAACAGCATCAATTCCTACACAGCCGACCCTGGTGCTGTGCTTGCAGGCAAGCTCATCTCGTGGCAGGGCGAAGTGCTCGCCAACCGAAACCTCAACGGCTTCTCGGCCTTCTCGGCGGCAGGCGTTGCGACCCCTAGCCCCATCAACGCAGGCGCCCCGATCAAAACGATGGGTTTGTTCAATGGGCTGCTTGCATGGGTGGACACCGCGAACAACGTGAAGACCAGTAACCCGGGTGGCACGGTAGTCAACCTTGGCCCGGTCAGTGCGACTGCCAACAGCCTGCTTGGTGTCGGAACGCAGTTGTGGGTCGCTCGTGCCGGCGGTATCGATCGGTATTCCCCGTCGGCCTCGCTCGGCGGAGCTAGCCCCATCACGCTGTCTGCCGGAGCAGCGGTCGAAATGGCCATCGGTGCTGACGGGAATGTGTGGGTCGTCGAGAAGAACGCCGGCGTAGACATGCTCACCCGTTGGAGCCTCATCGGCGCGCCGGTATCAACAGCAGTCAACTTTGCCAACTCGTCCGCCGATCCCGTTGCACTTGCGCTCGGACCGGACAATGCAATGTGGGTTGTACTCGGCGGTACCAACTCCGTTGCCCGCTTCGATGCCAACGGCAGCTACGCCGAGTTCGCTCTTCCGGGTGGAGCTGTGCCCAGTGCGATTGCTGCAGGTGCCGATGGGATGTGGCTGATTGAGAACGGGTTGAACAACGTGTCGAAGCTGTCCTTCAGCGGCGGGGCGTTTACCCGCACCGCATATGCGGCGCCATCAGCATTCGGCCTGCGCGGCATCGTGATCGGCCCTGACGCCAACGTGTGGACAGTCGGCACCAACGTCAACCGCATGGGCCGGTTCGGAACCGTTTCGCCAACCACCACGACGACGACAACCACCACCATCGCTGCCACCACGACTACAACCACAACGACCCTGGCACCGGCGCCGACACTTCCACCCACGACCGCCAAGCCGCTCACGTCACCGGTCACCACCAAAAAGGTGCTCAAGAAGGTCTGCACCAAGTCCGTCAAGCGCAAGGTCCGCGTCAACGGCAAACTCGTCACCCGAACCGTCTGCACCAAATACAAGTTCGTCTGACCCCTCCCGCTGTGCTCCCAGTTTGAGATGTCATTTATCGCGCGGTTTTGACCAATAACTGACACCTCAACGAGCGAGGCAAGATCACCGCTCGGCCGCGCCCGGTAGGATCTTCGGACCATGTCAGCTTCTGTACCGCCAGCTTCTGCGATGACCGCTAACCAGCTTCGACGCGCGTGGATCGACTTTTTTGTCGCGAAGGGCCACACCGAGGTGGCGTCGGCATCGTTGATTCCGCATGACCCCACGGTGCTGTTCACGGTGGCTGGCATGGTGCCGTTCAAGCCGTACTTCACCGGCGATGAGATTCCGTCGTTCTCCCGTGCCGTCACCAGCCAGAAATGTGCTCGGGCCGGCGGCAAGCACAACGACCTCGACGACGTGGGTCGCACGGCACGTCACCTGGTGTTCTTCGAGATGCTGGGCAACTTCAGCTTTGGCGACTACTTCAAGGCCGACGCCATTCCGTTCGCTTGGGACTTCACCACCAACGTGCTGGGTTTCGACCCGGACAAGCTGTGGGTCACGGTGCACACCTCCGACGACGAGGCCGAGCAGATGTGGCAAGACATCGCTGGCGTTCCGCTCTCTCGTATCCAACGTCTGGGCGACAAGGACAACTTCTGGCAGATGGGCGAAACCGGTCCGTGTGGTCCCTGTTCAGAGATCTATTACGACCGTGGCCCAGAGTTCGGCCCAGAGGGTGGCCCGGCGAATCCCGATGCCGATGCTCGGTACCTCGAGTTCTGGACCCTCGTGTTCATGCAATACAACCAGTCTGCAGACGGCAGCCGGGAGCGGCTCCCGAAGCCCAGCATCGATACCGGCGCCGGCCTCGAGCGCATTCTGTGCCTGAAGCAGGGCGTCGACGCGGTGTGGGACACCGACCTCATGCGCCCGCTGATCGACAAGGCCAGCAGCCTCACCGGGTACGGGTATGGCGGCAGCTACGAGTCTGCCGATGATCTCAGCCTGCGCATCCTTGCCGAGCACGCCAGGTCCGGCACGATGTTGGTCGCCGATGGTGTGTTCCCCAGCAACGAAGGCCGCGGGTACGTGCTGCGCCGCATTCTGCGCCGCGCAATCCGCCACGCATACCGCCTAGGCACAGACAAGGCCATCCTCCCGCAGATGGTGGCAACGGCCATCGAGGTGATGGGCGACGCCTACCCAGACCTGCGTGAAAAGCAGAGTCGCATCACCGACATCATCGCCCGCGAAGAAGACCGCTTCCGCCACACACTGAAGACGGGAAATTCGTTGCTCGACGACGAAATCAGTGCGATGGGCGAGGGCGCCGCGGTTGCTGGGCAGCTCAAAGGTTCGATCGCTTTCCAGTTGCACGACACGTTCGGCTTCCCCGTCGAACTCACCAAAGAAATCGTCGAAGAACGCGGCCTCACCATCGACCAGTCCGGCTTCGATGCAGCAATGGCAGAGCAGCAGCAGCGTGCTCGTGCTGCTCGCAAGAACGCGCAGGCTCCCGAGGCGTTGGTCGAGCAGTACCGCACGCTGGTCGAGACTTCCGGCACCACCGTATTCACCGGATACACAGACACCGAATCCCTCGACGCCAAGGTGTTGGCCGTCATCGAGGCGGGCGAAACCGAAGACGGTCAGCCGCTCGTCGAAGTCTTCCTCGACCGCACGCCGTTCTACGCCGAGTCCGGTGGGCAGGTTGGCGACACCGGAACAATCACCACGCTCGACGGCGAAGCGGCAATCACCGACACCAGCTATGCCATCCCAGGGCTGGTTCGTCACTCTGCGCGCTTAGTGAGCGGCAGCATTGAAGTGGGCTCCGCAGCCGAGGCCCGTATCGACGTCGAGCGTCGCGACGCAACCCGTAAAAACCACACGGGTACGCACTTGTTGCACTGGGCACTGCGCAGTGTCCTCGGCGACCATGTGAAGCAGCAGGGTTCGCTTGTCGGCCCCGATCGTCTGCGATTCGACTTCTTCCACTTCTCGGCACTCACGCCAGACGAGACTCGTCGCATCGAAGACATGGTCAACGAGGTTGTGTTCACTGGGCGGGCGACGCTCAACGAGGAAATGACCAAGACCGATGCCGAAGCAAAGGGAGCCATCGCGTTCTTCGGCGACAAGTACGGCGACCGTGTTCGCATTCTTGAAGCTGGCCCCACGCTGGAGTTCTGTGGTGGCACGCACGTACGCAACGTCGGCGAGATCGGTGCTGTGCGCATCATCAGCGAAGGGTCCATCGGTTCCAACGTCCGACGCATCGAAGCCACTACCGGCATGCAGACCGTTGCTCGTATGCGCGCAGACGAAGCCGTTCTCAACGCAGCCGCGGTTGCTCTGAAGACCAAGCCTGAAGATCTGCCGGCCCGCGTTGAGCGGTTGCTTGCTGAACGCAAAGAACTTGAAACCCAGATCGCTGACCTCAAGCGTCAGGCCGCTACCGGTGGCAGTGCCGACCTGGTGGCTACGGCGGTCAACGGGATCGTCGTGTCGCGCCTCGATGGCCTCGAACGCGACGCCCTCAAAGACCTTGCCCTTGCCGTGCGTGATGCCGCCGGCATCCGCGCTGTGGTCCTTATAGGCGCTGCGGACGGCGGTGGCGTTGCGGCCGTGAGTGCCGTCACCAAGGACTCTGGCTTGCACGCCAGCGATCTCATCGCCGGCGCACTGAAGACCCTCGGCGGCGGCGGCGGCAAGTCTGCTGATATCGCCGTTGCGGGTGGTCGCAACGTCGAGAACATCGATGCTGCCCTGGACCTTGTCCGTACGGCGGCCGGCATCTGATTTTGGCGTCGGAATCGGATTTGTACCTGATCCCGAGCCGATTGCCATCGCTCAGCAACCAACCCCACGCTGGCAGACTGACAAGGTGATGAGCCCCAGGACCAGATCTTGAACGGCCCTGCTGCAACGCAGCGCCCGGGCCGGGTGGTGGCGCTCGACCTCGGTTCTAAACGAATCGGTGTTGCGTGCACCGACCCCACACAGATGCTGGCGTCTCCGCTTGAGGTGCTGTTACGGACCGGTAGCCAGGCTGCTGACCATCGCAACATTCGCAAACTTGTTGTCGATGAGTGCGAGGCGGTGCGGGTCATCATCGGCCTGCCCATCAGCCTGAACGGCGAACTGGGCCGCGCAGCGAAACTCATCACCGACGAGGTCGACGCGCTGCGGGCAGTTCTTCCGGTGCCTATTGAGTTGTTCGACGAACGGTTCACTACCACCACGGCTCATGCCAACCTGATGGAACGCAAGATGAAGGCCGAAGCGCGCCGCAAGGTGGTCGACAAGATCGCCGCTGCTGTCCTGTTGCAGGCATGGCTCGACGGTGCGCCACGCCGTGCGGCACCGGCTCAGCCCGCGTCACAGGCTGGTCCGCAGACTGCTCTACAGGCTGGTCCGCAGGGAGAATCACCATGAGCGGAAATGAAACCGGTCCGGGGCCAACATCGGGGTGGAACCCTGATGATGGTTGGGACGAAGAGTGGTCTGACTGGACCGACGATGTTGCTGCACCCGACGTCGACGAGGATGCGTCCACGCGCCGCCGCGAGGCTGCGCGTCGCGTGGCCGAACACGACGAGCCAGCCGCGGCTACAACGGCCAAGCAATCCCGGTCAGCTGCCCGGTCAGCTGCCCGGTCAGCCACCCGGTCAGCTGCCGGGGACGAGGCTTCCGGTCGGTCCTCGATCGTGTCTTCGGGAACATCGTCACGGGGGTCGCAACCGGGCGGGAGCGCTCGCCGTTCCGTTGCATCAGGTTCAGCCACATCCGCTCCTCCACGCCAGACGCGCGTTGTCGAAGATCGTCTTGCGCGTCCCGCTCGGAGAGGAACCGGATGCCTCACCGGGCTGATCGTTCTTGGCATGTTGGCCGCCATCGCGGGCCTCGGGTATCGGTGGGTGCAACGCCAAATCGATCCGGGAACGCCGGGCGAAGTCGTCGAAGTTGCGGTGCCATCAGGCACAAGCGGCTCCGAGCTGGGTGACATCCTGCAAGCGCAGGGGATCATCAGCAACACCAACGTGTGGCGTGTGTGGTCGCAAATGAACTCGGTCGGCAAGTTCCAAGCTGGCCGGTACCGGTTTGCAAAGAACTCCAGCTTCGATGAAGTGGTTGCAGTTCTCGCAGAGGCACCAGCTGTGCCGCAGCAACAACCGCTCACCATCCCGCCAGGATTTCGGATTACGCAGATCGCCGACCGGGTCGCAGAACTTCCAGGTCGTGACCGCCAGCGCTTCCTCGACGCTGCTGCACATGGCACCGTGCAGAGCGCGTTGCTCCCGACCGAGAGTGCACAGAACCTTGAAGGGTTCATCGTGGCGGAGACCATCAACTTCGACCTCGACGACGACGAGACCGAGATCTTGGTCAAACTTGTCGATGAGTGGGACGCAGTGGCCCGCGAAGCTGGTTTGCTGAACGCCGAGAAGAACGTCGGCTACACGCCGTACCAGGTGCTCATCATCGCGTCGCTGATCGAGCGCGAAGCGAAGTTCGACGACGAACGGCCGAAGGTTGCCCGCGTTGTCTACAACCGGTTGAAGGGCGACATGCACCTGCAGCTCGACGCGACAACCGTCTACGACCTGGGTGGCGGTGTGCCGACGGCAGCAGACTTGAAGCAAGACGGCCCGTACAACACCTATACCCGCAAGGGCTTGCCGCCAACACCCATCGCGACTCCATCGGTCGAGTCCATCAAGGCTGCATTGGCACCGGCCGAGGGTGATTGGAAGTACTACGTGGTGACGGAGAAAGACGGCCGCAGTTCCTTCGCCAACACCTTTGCCGAGCACCGACGCAACATCGCGCTTGGCAAGAAGAACGGGGCGCTGTGACGCTCCGATCTACTTTCGTGCTCCCTCACCTGGCACCTCGCGCTGCGTCGATCTGATGATTCCCATCTCCGGGCGCACTCGACTCTGCGCGCTCATCGGAAGCCCCGTCGCTCATTCGTTGTCTCCGGCACTCCACAACGCAGCGTTCGAAGCGCTCGGTCTGGACATTCGTTACCTGGCCTTCGACATCGCCCGTGGTTCGGTCGACGCGGCCATCGAGGCAGTCCGGACGTTTGGTGTGGTTGGTCTGTCGGTCACGATGCCGCACAAGTTCGAAGTGGCTGAAGCCGTCGACAGGCTCACCCCACAGGCAGTGTCGCTGCGGTCGTGCAACACCGTCTTCCGTGATGCGCAAGACCCTTCTGTGCTGTGGGGCGACTCGACCGACGGAGACGGGTTCGTCTCCGCGCTGATGGGAATCGGCGTTGCGTGTGCTGGTCTCCGTGCGGTGGTGGTCGGTGCTGGGGGCGCTGGCCGCGCTGTCGTCGAGGCACTCGGTCGTAACGGGGCAG
The DNA here is from genome assembly GCA_043720595.1 of Acidimicrobiia bacterium. GTDB lineage: Bacteria > Actinomycetota > Acidimicrobiia > Acidimicrobiales > JANYDT01 > JANNBN01. Next base: position 52,147 of record JAYSSK010000283.1, on the reverse strand, counting down.
CCGACATCGCAGTCATCAATCGTGATGCGAACCGTGCCGAATCCGCAGCGCAGCTTGCGCCCCAAGCCCGGGTGGCAACCTGGGCCGACATCGCCGATGCGGGATTGGTGGTGAATGCAACCAATCTCGGCATGCAACCCGGCGATCCGTTCCCGATCGATCCGAATCTCCTACAGCCGGCCCAGGTGGTTGCCGATCTGATCTACCACCCGGCCTCGACACCGTTGCTGACGGCCGCCCAGGCACGGGGATGTCTCACCATGAACGGTCTTCCCATGCTCCTCAATCAAGCGGCGATCCAGTTCCGTCACTGGACTGGGCTCGACGCGCCGGTCGGCACGATGCGTGCTGCCGTTGCGGATTACCTCCGGCCTCCGACGCACCGATGAACTTGTTCGACCTCACCTGGAGGGTGAGCCCGCTGGGTGCCCTGGTTGGTGCAATCGTCGGGTTTCTGTGGGCACCGTGGTCATCGGTTCTGGTCGATCGACCCCCACTCAAAGATGCCACCGAGTTGCCCGGTCTACCTTTTCGCTGCCCGGTCTGCCGTCACGCCCTGCTACCTCAATCGTGCGTCCCGTTCATTTCGTTTCTCGTCCAACGCGGGCGGTGCCTGGCGTGCGCAGTTTCGATTCCTCGGTTCGAGGTGCTGAACGAGGTCCTGTGCGTCGTGGCTGGCACCTTGACCGGCGCGTTCGTGGGGATGCGGGCCTGGCTGCCGGCGATGCTGCTCGTCACCTTGGTCTTGGTGCCGGTGTCCTTGGTTGACCTGCGAACTCGTAAGATCGCAACGAAGGTTGTGTACCCGGGGGCGGCGGCAACTGCTGTGCTGCTGGTGTTGGGCACGTTGGAAAATGGCGACTGGAAACGGCTGATCATCGCCCTTGGCTGCGGGGTGGTTGTGAGCCTGCTCATCTGGATCCTGTGGTTCGTCTACCCCGTCGGCATGGGGCCCGGCGATGCTCGACTGTGCCTGATGCTGGGTATGGGTACCGGCTGGTTCGGCATCCAAGGGGCATTCCTCGGGATGATGTTCGGGTTCCTGCTCGGGTCGTTGATCGGTGTGCCCTACAGCTTGGTGAAGCTGGGCAACCTCAAAGCACAGTTGCCATTCGGCCCGTTTCTCGGGCTCGGCGCTCTGTTTCTGATCTGGTTCGCGCCGTAAGGAGCTGGAGCAACCCATCAGACGCTGGCCGAGTGACCGGTGTCAACATGGCGGGACCCTATATTCGGCTGTCTCCTGATGACTTCCTCACATCTGTCCGCTGAACTGTGGGCAACCCCGGTGAACCCCGAGCTACCCGACCAGACACCAAGATGCTGAGAACCCCGACATGATCAACCACCCCCGTCTGCCTTTCCCTGGTTCTCCAGGTCCAGCCGCGCTTCGGCGTGCCAGCCGGCTGCTTGCGGCGGGGGTCAGCCTCGTGTTGGTGCTCGGGGTTGTCGGAGTCGATGGCGCCAACGCGGAAGACGGCTCCGATCTCGATCAGGTCGTGAACTCGACCGACGCCAAGAACGACCGGTCCGGTGCACCTTCTGGCAACAGCTTGGTTGCGCTGAAGACCAACGCCGCCACCGATGTCGCGAAGCGTCACCGTGTGCTCGACCGGTTGGAGACCGAGTTGACGGCGTCCCAGGTCGACTGCGGTTCCAACGCCGAACTCACCACCCTCATCGCCGACAGTGCCGTTGTGCTCAACGAAATCGCGGGTCGTATCGCTGCGGCTACCGACATGAAGGTTGCCAAGGCAGCGGCCTCGGAGCTGTTCCCAGCTACTCGGGTGTTTGCTGTGGTGCAGCCACAGGTGCAGGTATCGCTGATCTGTGCATCGGCAGTTGTGCAGTCCCAACAGTTGCAGGCCCGTATCACCGCAGGCTCCACCGCGCTCGACGCCATCAAGACCACACCAGAAGCTCAGGCGGCGTTTGCTCAGGGTGCCGCTGCGTCTGCCACGTTGAAGCTTGTTCCGTCACTCGGCCCGGCAGCTGCCTCCGTTGCCGTGCTGCTTCCAGACCGCGGCGACCAAACCGTTGCGACGGCCAACCTTGCTGCCATCAGCGCTGCGCGCACCCAGGTCCGCGCCGCCGACGTCGCGCTGCTGAGTTCCGAGCGGTCGGTTCGGGAGTTCGAACGCTTGGCAGAGGTAGCCAAGAAGCGGGTCACCAAGACAACAAAGGCTAAGAAGCCCGTCAAGTAGTTACCCAAGTAGCTCCCAAGTTGCTGTCCACTAACCTGGGCCACATGCTTCGTTTCCTCACGGCCGGCGAATCGCACGGCCAAGCCCTTACGGTCATCCTCGAGGGTGTCCCTGCTGGCCTTTGCGTTACGGTCGAAGAAATCCAGGGCGAGTTGTCTCGTCGTCGGCTCGGGTACGGGCGTGGTCCTCGCCAGCGCTTCGAGGTCGACGAGGTCACCATCCTCGGCGGCGTCCGCCACGGTCGCACGCTCGGTTCGCCGATCAGCATTCACATCGCCAACACCGAGTGGCCGAAGTGGATCGAGGAAATGAACCCCGCTCCGGGTTCCACTGCCAAGCCACTCACCCAACCGCGGCCTGGCCACGCAGACCTCACCGGTATGCAGAAGTATGGCTTTGCCGATGCCAGAGACGTGCTTGAGCGCGCGAGCGCGCGTGAAACTGCCGCCAGGGTCGCGGCTGGGTGCATCGCCAAGGCGTTGCTCGCCGAGGTTGGTACCAGCCTGCTCAGCCATGTCATCCAGATGGGCCCAGTGCGGTCGAAATCTGCCGACCGGCCCACCCCACAGGACTTGGTCGCCGTCGACCAGTCCCCGGTGCGGTGTTTCGATGCCGCGGCCGAAGCCGACATGGTCGCCGAAATCAAGGCGTGCGCGAAAGAAGGCGACAGCCTTGGTGGCATCGTCGAGGTGCTTGGCTACGGCGTCCCGTTGGGCCTCGGCAGCCACGTTCACTGGGATCGCAAGATCGACGCAATGTTGGCGCAGTCGTTGATGAGCATTCAGGCGGTGAAAGGCGTTGAGATCGGCGACGGCTTCGAGGTTGCCTCGCGTCGCGGGAGTGCTGCTCACGACCCCATCGTTTGGGATGCAGCGGCGAGCAAATATCGCCGCGAGTCCGCTTTGGCCGGCGGCACCGAAGGTGGCATCACCACTGGTGAGCTGTTGGTGGCGCGGGTTGCGATGAAGCCGCTCGCTACGCTGAATCGTCCATCGCTGCCAACCATCGATATGGCGACGAAAGAGACAACGGTCAGCTTCAAAGAGCGCACCGACGTCACCGCGGTACCGGCCATGGGTGTCATCGCCGAGACGATGGTTGCGCTGGTTCTGGCCAGCGAGGCGCTGCGCAAGTTCGGCGGAGACTCAGTGTCAGAGTTCGTGCGCAACCACCAGGCATCCGTCGCCGCCGTCGCCGCCCACGACATCGACGTATCTTCCGCTCCATCCAGGTGAACTCGAAATGACGGCCTCGCAAGTGAAAGGCCCATCGACGTGAGGGACCGCTCGAAGTGAACGGCGCTATGGCGCCTCGCGTTCGGCGCCGCGTGCGCGATGTGGAAACGCGCCATGTTGCTCTTGTCGGCATGATGGCGGTCGGCAAGACCACGGTCGGGCGCATTGTTGCGACAGACATCGGTCGTCCGTTCGTTGACCTCGATCAGGTCATTGTGGAAGAGCAGGGTATGACGGTGTCCGAGATGTTCGAGACGCGCGGCGAGCAATGGTTTCGCACCGTCGAAGCCGACACGTTGGAGCGGGTTCTCGGCAGTCAGGAACCACATGTGATCTCGCTCGGCGGAGGAGCGGTCACCACCGAGCGCTGCCGTCAGTTGCTCAGCGCGCATGCTTTTGTGGTGTGGCTACGGGCCAATCCGGCAACCGTGTTGTCTCGCATCGGCGACCCGTCTTCGCGCCCGCTACTGGCGAAAGACCCCGAAGGGTCGGTGCGGGCGCTCGATGCTGCCCGCAAAGACCTATATGCATCCGTAGCGCATCTCGCGCTCAGTGTCGATCGGCGAACGCCGAGGTGGGTCGCGTCCAGCATCGTCCGGCGCCTCGGTTCCTTGGTGGCTTCCACATGACTGCACGTCCTAGCGACGCTCGTGCTGGTGAAGCGAGCGTCGTCAGCAGGGTCGATGTTCGGCTGGCGTCGGCGTCAGAAGACCGCAGTTACCCGGTCATCATCGGTCATGGTGTGCTGCACGACCTGGCAACGGTTGTGGCCGAAGTTGCACCCAATGCGCGCCGTGCAGCGCTGGTCACCCAACAACCTGTCGCCGACGCGCTGAACGGTCTTGGATCGGCGTGTGATCCGGGGATAGACCACCGGCGGTTCACCATCGGCGAAGGCGAACAGCACAAGCGCTTGAGCACGGTCGAGACACTCTGCGAAGCGTGGGCCACGTGGGGTATGACGCGCAACGACATAGTGATTGCGGTGGGCGGGGGCATCGTCACCGACGTCGGTGGGTTTGCTGCATCGTGTTACTACCGGGGCGTGAAGGTGGTCTACGTGTCCACCACGTTGCTCGGCATGATCGACGCTGCGGTGGGGGGCAAGACCGGGGTCAATCTCGCAGCAGGCAAGAACCTCGTCGGAGCGTTCTGGCAACCGTCTGCTGTGGTCTGCGACCTCGACACGCTTGCCACAATGCCCCCGCGTGAACGTGCATGTGGGTTTGGCGAGATGGCCAAGTACCACTTCCTTGGTGTCGACGGTCTTGCGGAATTGTCGTTGCACGAGCAGGTGACGCGTTGCGTGGAACTGAAGGCGCGCGTCGTGGGCGAAGACGAACGAGAAGGTGGGGTGCGGGCCACGCTCAACTACGGTCACACGCTTGCCCATGCCATGGAGACGGTGGGGGACCACGCGTTGCGTCACGGTGAGGCCGTTGCCATCGGCCTTGTCTTTGCAGCCGAACTGGCGCGGGTGCTTGGGCGCATCTCCGACGCACGCGTGCAGGAGCATCGGCGCGTCGTGCGTTCCTTCGACCTCTCGATCGACATTCCAGCCGACCTCGACCGCGCCAAGCTCATCAGCGCCATGGGGCGGGACAAGAAGGCCCTGTCGGGCCTCACGTTCGTGCTCGATGGGCCTAACGGTGTCGAGACCGTCGCCGGCGTCGAACTGAGCGCAGTGCATGCGGCGTTCGATGCCATGCAACATGGGTAACGTTTTCGTGTTTGCGTCGATAACACACCGGCTGGGTTGACTATTTGCCGTGGCGGGTCGGCAAGCAGCGCGAAACTGTTTGCTATGAGCACCGGAGACCCGTCGACAACCCCCGCCGAATCCTCCGCGGAATCACGCGGGGTCATCCTGGTGTTGTCGGGGCCAAACCTCAACCTGCTCGGTGTGCGTCAGCCGGAGGTGTACGGCACTGCGACGTTGCAGGACCATGTCGAAACGGCTCGACGCACTGCGGCCGAGGCCGGCTACTCGGTCGAACATCTTCAGGCCAACACCGAAGGTCCGTTGGTCGACGCGGTGCACGGTGCGCGCAACCGATGCGCCGCGGTCATTGTCAACGCGGGCGCGCTCACCCATTACTCGTGGGCGCTGCACGACGCATTGAACGCATTCGACGGCGTCAAGGTCGAGCTGCACATCTCCAATACTCACGCCCGAGACACGTGGCGCCACCAAAGTGTGATTGCTCCAGCCGTGCACGGCTCGGTGCAGGGTTTTGCCGGCGACGGGTACCGGCTGGCCACGCTCGGTGCCGTCGGGTTGTTGGCCTCTCGGACGCGCTAGCCTCTACGGGCTTCATCCCGCCCGCTTCAGGAGCGCAACATGCCCCCCGTCTCGACCTCAGATTTTCGCAACGGCATCACCCTCGACATCCCCGAAGGCCTGATGCAGATCATCGACTTCCAGCACGTGAAGCCGGGTAAGGGTGGGGCGTTTGTCCGCACCAAGATGCGCAACGTTCGCACCGGTGCCGTCATCGACCGCACGTACAACGCTGGCGAAAAGATGGAACAGGCCATCATCGACAACCGCGAGATGCAATTCCTGTACAAGTCCGGAGACGACTTCGTCTTCATGGATACGTCCAGCTACGAGCAACTGGAAGTCACCCCGTCGACCCTTGGCGAAGCCGTTGAATACCTGAAGGAAAACGACAGCGTGCAGGTTCGCTTTTACGACGAGGAAATAGTTGGGCTGGAACTTCCAACTGCTGTCGAACTGGTCATCGCCGAATGCGAACCAGGCATCCAGGGCGACCGTGTGTCTGGTGCGAAGAAGCCAGCCACCCTGGAAACCGGCAAGGTGATCCAGGTTCCACTGTTCGTCAACCAGGGCGACAAGGTGAAGGTCGACACCCGCTCGGGTGAGTACCTCACCCGCGTCTGAGCGCGTCTGATTTGAAGTGTGAAACCTGCGGCGAAGCCCAGCGGGTTCATCGAGAACCACCCCGAAGCACCTGCCTCACGCTGCATCACCGTTGTACCTGCCTCCCGATCGAACGGGCCGCATCTTCCCGATCGAGGTAACTCAGATGTTGAACCCAGCACGCCGCAACGCAAGAGAGCGGGCCCTCGAGTTGCTCTACGAGGCCGAGATCAAGAGCCTCACGGTGGCCGAGGTTCTTCGCGGGCTTCCGCTTCAGCCCGATCCGTTCGCTGTCGAACTGGTCAACGGTGTCGCTCGTAACCGCGAATTGCTCGACGCCGACATCATTGCGCACCTTCGGTCCGGTTGGTCCTTGCACCGGCTGGCAACCATCGACCGGTTGGTGCTTCGCATCGGCATCGAAGAACTGCGCCACAACCTCGACGTGCCAACCGCGGTAGTGCTCGACGAGTCCGTGCGCCTCGCCAAGGGTTTTTCCAGCGACGAGTCCGCCAAGTTCGTCAACGGTGTGCTTGCGGCCATTGCGCGGGCCGTGCGACCCGACGCAAGCGACGTGTTGCCCGACTTCATCGAGCTCGCCAGTGGATCCGACCCGCTGGATGACACCATCGACCAGACCATCGATCACGGCGTGGTCGCAACCGCCGCCGAAAAGCCAAAGGGCGTCAGCCTGGAAGAAGAACCCGTCACCGGCCTCGACGTCTAGCAGCGCTGCTGCTGACGCTGTAACTCAAGCTCCTGCTCAACCTGCACTCAAGCACTGCCCCATCGTTGCCGATATCGCTTCCTGAACGATCTCAGGGGGCTCCTCAATGGTGCAGCGTATGACCGACAGCGCGAATTGGATGATCCGCAATGCGTAACGCCGCGTTCCGGACGAAATTGATGGCGGCCACGCTGGCGCCGCTGGTGGTGCTGGTCGGGTTCACCTACCTGTTGGTGGCCCCGCGGTTGCAAGCAGCCGACCAGGCCCAAACAGACCAGGTGAGCGCGACGCATGTGCTGTTGCTGTCGACCCTCGCGAACTCCATCCAGGACGAACGTGACCGTACGGCTTGGTACCTGGGCGCGTTGACCGACACCAGCCCTGAAGGCCAGCCGACCATCGTCCGGTTGCGCAATGCCGTCGACGCGGCCCGCGCAGCAACCAAGGGGGCCTGGGACCCGCTCAGCGCGTTCGAGCAGACTCTCCCACCCGATCATCGGTGGACCGCAGGAACCATGGAAGGCGCAGTGTCAGACCTCGAGACACCCCGCGTGCTTGTCGATGGCGACGCCCCCGACGCCGACCGCGTGCTCGAGCGATATAACACCCGCCTTCAGTCGCTATCGGTCGTGGCCCGCACCCTTGGCACGTCGTCCAACAACGCAGAGCTGGCCCGCCGCGCAACCGGCCTTGGCGAACTAGCTACCCATCGGTCCGAGCTGGCCGACATGCGTGTCGCCGGTATCTATCGCCTGGCGTCGAACTCGTTCCGTCAGCGCGACATCGGCGTGCTCGAGTCGAATCACGCCGGTGCAGATGAAGCCTTCGTTCGCTTTGTCAACACACTCCCGGTCGAGCAGCGTGTAGCGATTCAGACCCGGATGGAAGGCACCAAAGCCGAGTCCAATGCGACGTTCCAGAAGATCATTGACGACGCGGCGTTCTTCCACCCGATCTCGGTCAACGCCGACGCCTGGTGGGCATCGCAGGACGCTCGTCTGAACGAAGTGACCACGCTGAACTCCGAGCAGGTCAACAGCTTCGGTCTGCGCGCCGGCACGATTGCAACCAACGCCCGTCGAAGCGGCATTGCGTTCTCGGTTGCCGCAGCGTTCGCGGTGATCTCCTCCGCTTTGTTCGCGCTGATGCTGTCTCGCTCGCTGAGCAAGCGCCTGTCCGACATTGCCGAGCAGGCCCGTCGCATCGCAACCGAAGAACTGCCGGAGGTCCTCAAGGGTCTGAAGCACCCAACTGCTGAAGCAGTCACCGGTGCACTCCCGACGGTGAAAACAACCAGCAACGACGAACTCGGCGTGATGGCCGATGCGTTCAACAACGTGTTGCACACCTCGGTGCGCACGTCGCTTGAACACTCCCATCAGCGGGCACAGACCGTTACCGCGATGCTCGTCAACCTGGGCCGCCGCAACCAGTCCTTGATCGACCGGCAGCTGAAAATCATGGATCGCCTCGAGGCGAACGAAGAAGACCCAGATGTCCTGGAGTCGCTGTACGAGGTTGACCACCTGGTCACTCGTATGCGCCGCAACGCAGAGAACCTTTTGGTGCTGTCTGGCCAGAAGCAGGCTCGTACCTGGAGCAAGCCGGTGTCGCTGTACGACGTGCTGCGCTCTGCCGCTGCCGAAGTGTCCGACCTGAATCGCGTGGTCATCGGCGATGTGCCGAGCCAGCTCACCATGAGCGGCCCGTACGCCGTCGATACCTGCCACCTGCTCGCAGAGCTGGTGGAAAACGCAACGCGGTATTCGCCGAAGACGAGCCTGGTCACCCTGTCGACTTCGGTCGAGGACGGCGTGGTCACGGTTGCGGTGGTCGACAACGGCGTCGGGATGAACGAGACCGAGTTGGAAGACTCCAACGGCCGTCTTGCCAACCCACCGGAAATCGATGAGCTGGTTGCTGACCGCGTCGGCTTCCAGGTGGTTGGCCGTCTTGCTCGCAAGATCGGTACCCGCGTGCACCTGTCGCAGAACCCGAACGGTGGAACCGTCGGTGAGGTGTTCCTCCCCGGAACGATGTTCATCGACGGCGCGGGAGTCCGGTCCGGCCAGGAAGGCATCGGCCGCAAGGCAAAGCAGGCCGAGAAGAAGCCGCTCACCGATCCTCGTCGCTTGGGGCGCTCCGAAACCGCCGCGCCGGCGTCGTCGCCAACACAGTCCTCAGCAGCGTCGCTACCTGCCACCTCACATGAACCCGCTCCGTCGCTTGGTGCCCGCAAGGTCGGCTTGCGGGCGAACGCCGAAGAGATTTGGCTCGATGGCGCAGCGTCCCCGGTCCCGGCCCCGGTCGCAGCCCCGGTCGCAGCCCCGGTTGCAGAGTCCAATCGCGAATTCGGCGGCGAGTCCGCCGGCATTTGGACTCAGCCAACCGCCGAACAGCCATCGAACGACTCCGCCGCCAGCAGTGGCCTTGCGCTCGAACCACGGGCGGCGTTGCCGACGCGCACACCATTCGGTGCGCCGTCAGACGTTGCGGTCGAATCGGTAGCCTTCGACTCATCAGCCTCGGAGCCGCCGGTGTTCGAAGCGCCGGTGTTCGAAGCGCCGACGCTTGTTTCGGATTTCGGGGCCTCTAGCCCCGAAGACGTCGCGGACGACTTTGCCGCGGAACTACGGGCGGTTTCGGAATCGGTTTCGGAATCGGTTTCTGAATCGGTTTCGGACCCTGTTTCAGATTTGCCACAGCGGGCACGCTCCGACCGGCCGCAGCATGAGGCCGCACAATTCTTCGCGCGTCCTGCGGTGAAACGGCCAAGCACCCGTACAGGGGCGTTTGCTGCGGTGACGCAGGCCAAGCGGGCCCTCGCAGACCATCTGGTGAGTTCTGATCAGACGCAAGAACCAGTTCAGGTGCCCGAACAGCCGATGGCTATTCGCGACGTCGTTTCTGGGCTTGTACCCCAAGACGCCCCCGAAGTTGGACCCCAGGTTGCCCGCGAGGATGCGCTTGAGCGCGTTCCAGAGGAAGTCCCTTCCTCAGCGGCTCCCGACCTTGGTGGCCTTGTCCAGCGAAAGCCTGGCCGGGTGTTCTCGAGCGCTGCCCAGGCTGCTGCTGCCGGGGCGTTCCGACGCCTCGAAGATCCATCTGAAGACACATCCCCAGGCTCACGATTCAATGCGCTGTCCAAGTTGCAGCGAGGCGTGTCCAGTGCCAGGGCGAACGAAGGCGTCGGCGGCGGCCGATCAGCGGAATCACCAATCGAATCTCAACCCGAAACTCAACCCGAGGCGCAAACCTCGACCTCCCCTGATCTCGCCCAATCCACTTCCCTCACGGAGCAGTTCTGATGAATCCCACGATGAGCGCCGAGGCGCGTAACACCAACTGGCTGATCCAGGACTTCGTCGATCGGATCGAGGGTGTCGTCGACTCTGTCGTCGTGTCCTCCGACGGTCTCCTGATGGCCATGTCCGACGGCATCGGCCGCGCCGGAGGCGACCAGCTCGCAGCGGTTGCATCCGGGCTCACCAGCCTTACCCAAGGTGCAGCGCGCTGCTTCGGCGGCGGGACTGTCGAGCAGGTAATTGTGGAACTCGCGGGCGGCTACATGCTGTTCATGGCAGTCAGCGATGGCTCGTCACTAGCTGTCCTTGCAAACAAAGACTCTGACGTCGGCGTGGTCGGATACGAGATGCAGATGCTTGCCCTGCGAATGGGCAACGTACTCACCCCGTCTCTCATCACGGAACTGCAGCAGAGCCTGTCGAGGGTTTGATGTCCGAAGAACGATTCGTGCGGCAGTACGCGCTCGTTGGAAAACGCGCGCGTACCTCTGCCGCCGACTTCCCACTCGACACGCTGGTGCAGGCGGCCCATAAGGGGCCGTACAGCTCTTCATTGCGTGCCGAGCACATACAGGTGTTGAACCTGTGCACAGACTCACCTATCTCTATCGCGGAGATAGGTGCACATATGAAGGTATTCCTCGGAGTGGCGCGGGTACTCGTCGGCGATCTCATCGACCAGCAGCTGCTTGTCACCAGTGAAACAAATGGCGACGGCACCCCAGATCTCAATTCTCTCGAAAGGCTTCTCCATGACCTCAAGGCTCTCTGAACCGCAGGCGGGCGCCCGCGCTGGGGCCAACCTCGCGGTGAAGCCCCTCAAGATTGTGGTCGCCGGTGGTTTCGCTGCTGGCAAGACCACGTTCGTCGACGCAATCTCCGAAATCACGCCGCTCACCACCGAGGCAGCGATGACGGGTCTCTCGGTCGGCGTGGACAACGCGGGCGAGGTGACAACGAAGACCACCACAACAGTGGCGATGGACTTCGGCCGCATCACGCTGTCTGAATCCTCGATGCTTTACCTCTTCGGCACACCTGGCCAGGATCGCTTCTGGTTCATGTGGGACGAGCTCACCAAGGGCGCCGTCGGTGCAATTGTGCTGGTTGACACCCGTCGCCTGGACCAGTCGTTCGGTGCCGTCGACTACTTCGAGGAGAAGGGCGTCCCCTACGTCGTGTGCCTCAACACGTTCGACGGCAAGTTGGCCCACGATCCCGATGCTGTCCGTTCGGCCCTGGCCATTGGGCCAGACATCCCGATCTGCGTGCTCGACGCACGTGACCGCAACAGCGTAAAGGCTTCGCTGGTAAAGCTGGTCGAACACGCCATCCTGCGCCGCCGAACGAACTGAGCGAGAGAGGTCGCCCCCAACGGTGGGGGCAATCCACCTCTGAACTCCGTTCCGAGGTGGATTGCCGCACCCTGGGGCCGTTCTACAACTCGGACTCCGCTGCATGGCGGTAGTGTTTCCAAACATCGTGAAACGGGTCCTGTGAGGCCCGAACGAAAGGAACCCAACATGTCGGAACTCTCCGGACTTTCCGGTCCAGCTGCCGGGCGGCCTCCAGGGGGCGCGTCACGCAAGGTGCCAGATGCACACCAGGTGATGGGCTCGGCCGATGTGGCCCGTGCGGTGCGGCGAATCGCACACGAAATCGTGGAACGCAACCACGGAGTCCACGACGTCATGCTGGTCGGCATCCAACACGGTGGGGTGTGGCTGGCCACTGCTCTTCGAGAAGCGCTGCTGCAAGTTGAACCCGAGTCGCCTGTCCCGCTCGGCACGCTCGACGTCAGCTTTCATCGTGACGATCTCGACCTGCGCCCGGTCCGCGCCGCTGGTGTCAGTGAGATCACGGGCAGTGTCACGGACAGGACCGTGATCCTTGTCGATGACGTGCTCTACACCGGCCGCACCGTTCGTGCCGCCCTCGACGCGCTCGGTACGTTCGGCCGCCCCCGGCAGGTGCAGCTTGCCGTGATGGTGGACCGGGGTCACCGTGAACTTCCTCTGCGCGCAGATTATGTGGGCAAGAACCTGCCCACGTCGCGCGAAGAGCAGGTTGCCGCTACCGCCGACGGTGTGTTGATCCAGAAATGAAGCATCTGCTGGCAGTCGAAGACCTCGGCGCCGAGGGACTCCGTTCGATGCTGGACCTCACCGACTCGTTCGTCGAGGTGTCCACTCGCAAGGTGCCCAAGGTGCCTGCGCTCACCGGGCGCACGGTGGTGTCGCTGTTCTACGAGGACTCCACCCGCACTCGGTTGTCGTTCGAAACCGCTGCGCGGCGTCTCAGTGCCGACGTCATGACCTTCAGCGTGTCCACCTCTTCGGTGAACAAAGGTGAAAGTTTGCGTGACACCGTCGAGACCATCGAGGCAATGGGCATCGACGCGCTGGTCATCCGCCACAAGTCTGCCGGTGTGCCGACGCAGATCAGCAGGTGGACCCAGGCGAGCGTAATCAACGCCGGCGACGGGTGGCACGAACACCCCACGCAGGCTCTGCTGGATTGCTACACAATCCGCGCCCACCGGGGCGAAATGAAGGGGCTTCGCATTGCGATCGTGGGAGACGTGAAGCATTCCCGCGTTGCACGGTCCAACGTGCTGGCCTTCTCCATGCTGGGTGCCCATGTCACGCTTGTCGCGCCCCCCACGTTGCTGCCGGCATCGCTAGAGGGGTGGCCGGTAGAGGTCAGCTACGACATCGACGAAATCGTCGGCAAGGTCGATGTCATCTACGTGTTGCGTATGCAGTTGGAACGACAGGAGCAGGGGCTGGTTCCATCGTTGCGGGAGTACACCAAGGGCTTTGGCCTCACCGACGAACGAGCTGCTCGCATTGGTGCAGACACGTTGGTGATGCACCCGGGGCCGATGAACCGTGGGGTGGAAATCGGTGCGTCGGTGCCCGACCTTCCCAATGCTGTTATCACGCAGCAGGTCAGTCACGGTGTGGCTGTCCGGATGGCGGTGCTGTTCTCACTCTTGGGTTCACCCGGTTCGGGGTGATGAACCCCAGCATCGCGAGAGAGATTGCCCCCATTGATGGGGGCAATCCACCTCCGATTGCGCTTTCGAGGTGGATTGCCGCAGCGCCGCCGGCCACTCCTCGCGCAGCGCTACTTCGCTCGGGCGATGGGGGTGAAAAGCTTCGTGAGTTCGTTGCGGAGACCCTCGACGCCTTCGGAGACGAACTGTGCCTGCACTCTGGTCGCGGCGGCACCGCCCAGAAAGCCGCAGAGCACCGGTTGGCCGCACGGTTCGGTGGTGTCCACCCAACAGCCCCATTGGGTAGGAGCAGCCGGGTCGGCGGCTGAACCTGCTGGGCTTTCCGAGGCCGGGTACACCCAGAGCTGCTCGATGTCGCCCCACCACTTGAGGTCGAACGCGGCGAACACTTTGCATTTGTGACCCATCCGAAGGTGGGCGAGTGCGTGGCGATGATCGTGCGGCAACTCTGGCTCGAAGACCACCGACCCACCCTGGAGTGCGCCGAGGGGGATCGTCACCACACATACGTCGCTGTGGATCGTCTCGCCGGAGCGGAGGTCAATCTTCATCCCGGTGGAGTGGCCCTGATCATCTGTGCGCATATTGACCCGCTCAACGGCACAGTTCAGCGTGATGTCCAGCCCGGTAGTGAGAAAGTCGATGACCGGCTGGAGCGGAGTGGCGAGGTATCTGTCGCCGCCTGGGTAGGCGTAAGGCTCGTCTCCATGTTGCAAGGACAACTGGTCGAGATCGGCTGCCATCAAGCTTTCGAAATGCAGGTCTATGACCACCTTGACACCGGCACGGACCATCGGGTCGGTGATGGCGGCCAATTCTTGACGCAGCGGCTCGCGCATTGCTATGTCGAGGTCACCTGCGGCCCTCGCCGCGTCGGCGCGGTCCGTCAACCGTGCCATCACTACCGACGCGGCTTCGTTGATGCGGGCCATCGCCTCGTGGGACAACCACCTCGTTGCGTCGGCTGCCGCACCCAATCGGACCGCCGCTTGGTGTTGGGGCCAGTTGTCGATGCCGCTCATGCCGACGGTGTCTGCGATCGTGGCGATTGGATTGCCAAGCGGACCGTGTATCCACGCTGCGCCCGGGTGGATGGTGAGGCCAGAATCGAGATGGTCGGTTCGTGCTCTGCCTCCGATTCGATCGGTTGCCTCGACGACGCGTACCGACCAGCCGGCGAGTGTGAGCTGGCGTGCAGCTGCGAGGCCAGAAATTCCTGCGCCGATAACCGTGGCTGTGCCTGCACGGTGAGCTTCTTTCAACCGGGTGGCAGCCAGGACGCCGGAGTTGAACGCACCGTGCATCGTGGCCGGGAAATCGACGCTGGTGTGCTCGCCAGCAAAGACCAGCCGACCGTCGATTGGTTCGGCCAAGTCTCCGCGGTGGTGCGGCCGTCCGCCAACGCCAAGCGTGGAATACGGTCCGCCGGTCCATTGGTCGTGGTTCCATGTTGTCACGTGCACCGCTGTGATCTCGAACGGTGGCTCGGGGTGTTTCGCCCCGGGGCCTGACCTCGTTTCGGTGTTCATGACAACCTCCGTTAGGCGAGCACGGCAATGACCAAATCTTCCACAGCAAGGCCAACACTTTTGAACACTGCTCTAGCTGTGCCGCTTTGGCGTGGAGGGCAAGGCCCTTGACCGACGAGGTCGTGCAGGTCCCCGCAGATCTCATCCCAGCACCAACCGTGCTGCGCTGCAAGGTGTAGGTCGCCGGCCTCGGTCTTGCATGCGGCCCTGTCGTCCACCCACACCTCTGCGCCGGTCAAAACGTCTGGCGCCAATTCGGCGCGCTCCGGCCGATACGACCCGACTGCAATAACCAGTGCATCGGGCTTGATCTGTTGAGCCTCGATCACCGGTGTGGCCGACGACGTGCACGTGACCACCATGTTTGCGTTGAGTAGCGCTGCGCCATCGGCCGATGACCGGTTTCGTCCGATCAGCGTGGTTGTCATTGCGGGGCGGACGACCTGCAGAGCCTCGACATGGCCGACGCCTTGGGGGCCGGTCCCGATGACCGCAGCCGACGTGGCATCCGCGTCCGCCAGTAGATCAGCGGCTATTGCACTGATGGCTGGCGTGCGTAGCCGCGTGAGGGCGGCGCCGTCGAACGTGGCAAGCGCCCGAGCCTCCCCGGTGTCCAGCAGCACGTACGAGCCGCCGATGACGGGTCGCCCGGTGCCGGTGTTCGCAGGCTGCACCACGATGCTCTTCACCCCGGCGAATTGTCCGTGAGCGGCAGGCATCACCAGCAGGTCAGCGGCGCCGATCTCCATTGCCATCCGCTCAACGTGGTGCATGGGCAACATGAACGCCTGCCGTAACGCGTCGATGGCGTCGGCCATCGACACGAGTTCGTTCAGCGTGTCTGCGTCGATGTTGGGGAGTGTCATGCGCGGCTTCGTCCAATCAATCAATTCGGTCAATTCAGCGGAGTTGAAAGCCAAGGCCGAGGGAGTCGGCAGGGTCGAGAACGAATCGGTGGTAACCGGTCCGATGCGCGCGTCCGCCGACAACGGTTCGCACCGTCGGGAAGTCTCCAACGGGTGGCCCAGGTTGGCAGCTGTGATGTCGACACCGAGTTGCGCCACATCTGCCGAGGCGTAGAAGGCGCCGCCGTAGGAGACGTCGACGGAGAGGGAACGCCCCGCTGCGTGAACCTCTAAGCCGCTGGCGGTGACAAACGATGGCACGTTCTCGAAGCGCACCTGCCCCACATGCGGCTGCCCGTCGACATATGAGACGTCAGCCTCAACCTGCAATCTGCCCGATGGCACATCGACGTTCAACCGCGTGACCGGGGCCACCGCAGGAACAAGACCTGTGCTGATCGCCCACGTGCTGCCAGCGATGGTGCCATGTCCGCATGCCGTGGAGAACCCGTCCTTGTGGAAGAACACCATTCCAAATGCGCCAGCTCCCAGATGATCGTCGGGGTCTGGCGGGGTAACGAAACACCCGTACATGTCGGCGTGGCCACGGGGTTCGTTGACCAGCAACGCTCGAACGTCGTCAAGGTTCTGCTCGGCCCACTCGCGGCGATCAAGCACCATGACACCCGTGGGCGAGGGTACCCCGCTGGTAACGATGCGGTACGGCTCGCCTGCGGTGTGGAAGTCCTCGGTCTCGATGTCCTGCATGTCGCCAGTATCGCGGCTGGCTGCTGTTCAGCGAGATTCGGCGAGGACCTTCACCAGCACGTCGGGGCGACGGGTGTAGATACCGTCAACCCCGAGGCGAACCAGCTCTCGCATGTCGTCGGGGTCGTCCACCACCCAGGTGAGCACAGCGATGTTCAGTGCATGCGAGAAGCGAAGCGATTCAGCCGTCACTCGCTTGCGGCCGTCGTCTCCTCTGAACGGTGGCTGGCTGACGAGCTGCCGTGTCTTGAACGAAGTGTCGCCCTTGTCCCGTGCCGCCCGCATGAGTGTCCGCTCTGCCGACGTTCCCGACGTGCGCAGCTGCGGGCAGATCTTGCGGAACTCCACTACCTGCTGGTTGCTGTCCGAGCCGACATAGACCGTGGAGAACCGATTCAACCGAGTAATCAGTGCACATACCGGTTTGGCAAGCGAGGTGCGCTGGTCCTTTAGATCCAGCGTCACCAACCGGTTGGTGAATTTGATGAGCAACTCCTCGACGGTTGGGATCACGACGCCCTTACCCCGGAACGGGTAGCGATCGCCGGAACGGAATCGATACCCGGCATCCACCGAGCGGATCTGCGCCCATGACTTGGTATGTACAGAGCCGGTGCCGTTCGTGGTTCGATCGAGCGTGTGGTCGTGGAGTGCAACAAGCGCGTTGTCCTTGGTCATCTGCACGTCGATGTCGATCACATCGCTGCCCAACGCTGTGCTTCGTTCATATGCAAGCAGTGTGTTCTCGGGGAACAACGCATCTCCGCCGGCGTGGGCGATAACCAGTGTCCTGCCGGTGCGAAACGGATTCGCAGCGGGTTGCTGCTGTTGTGCTGCGACCCCCGGTGGGACCGCCAGCGGTACACAGCCGACGGTGAACAACACCATCCAATTGATCGACCGGCGCAACGCACTCACGCTTGGAGTGTACGGATGGCCGCCCTCACGTGTTCACCGACCCCGCAGCTACTTGTGGAATGAGGTGGTCTGAGCCCACTTCATCCCACAAGTAGCCCGTCTGGGAAGCTTCGAACTAGTTCAGCGTTCAGCCAAACTTGGCAAGCGCAATAGCCGCTAGCGGAAACAGGGTCATCGCAACGGCAGCGGTGCCGGTGGCGGCCAGCGAGAACCTGCCGGACCGGAATTCGCCCATGAGTGGCTTCGACCGCGCCAGCAGCAAGATGAGCAAGATCAGCGGTGGTGCGGTGATTCCGTTGAACGCTGCGGACAAGTACAACGCGCGGATCGGGTTGACGCCCAACCCCACGAGGGCAAGGCCGATGGCCATCGACCCGATGATCACGCCGTAGAAACCCTTGGCCTCGCGGAACTTGCGGCTCAAACCTTCATGCCAATGGAACGCCTCGGCCACCGCATAAGCCGTGGAAGCTGCCAGCACCGGCACGGCGAGCAGGCCCAACCCGACGATGCCAAGTGCGAAGAGCGCTTTCGCAAACGACCCGGCCACGGGCTCGAGCGCCTGCGCAGCCTGTTCGGCAGAGCCGATCTCCATCGAACCCTTGGCGCCGATCGTGACAGCCGACGTGCACATGATGGCGAACATCGCAACAACACCAGACAACATGCCGGCCCACACGTCGAGGCGCATCGCGTAGAGGTGCGGGCGGTCGACGTCGGTGGTACCTCTGTCCGCCGATTCCTCCACCTCTTCCGACGCCTGCCAGAAGAACAGGTAAGGCGACACGGTCGTCCCTGCGACGGCTGTGAGGGCCACCATCGTTGTGGCGTTCAACGTGAACCGTGGCACCACGGTGCGCTTCACGACCTCGGACCAGTCGACATCGACGACCGCCAACACGGCAACGTAGGCAATCAGCGACAGAGCGAACCATCGCAGCACCCGGGAGTAGCGGTGGTAGGGGATCAATACCTCTGACGCGGCCATGACGACGGCGAAGCCGACCACGCCAATTGCGGTTGGAACCGGCACCAGCAACCGCAGTGCTGCAGCCATGGACGCAAGGTCGGCTGCGATGTTGAGTGTGTTGGCCGACGCAACCAGTACCACGGCGACAACCAGCACCCATTTGGGAAACCGCTCGCGGATAAGGGTGCCAAGGCCTTTGCCTGTGACCAGTCCCAAGCGCGCAGATGACTCTTGCACCCCGACGGCAAGCGGAAGCAGGAACGGTGCCATCCACAGCAACCCGAGTCCCTGGGACGCTCCGACTTGAGAGTACGTCCCGATGCCCGACGGGTCGTCGTCGGCGGCTCCGGTCACGATGCCGGGTCCGAGTCGTTTGAAGTAGCCGTGCCCCCGAATGGAGATCCGCCGTGGATGGTGCACCGCTCGTTCCGAGCGCTGGGAGGTCATGTGGAGCAGTCTGGTTCAGTTCGCCCGGCGAAGCGCGCGAACTGGCTGGGTTCGGCCGTTGGTAAGGTGGCTCTTCGAACGTGAAACTGGTCCCGTGAGGCCGGTACGGACGAGGAGCGACATGCCAGTTGTATCAGCGGGATCTGGTCCATCGGTTGGTGGCGCCGTGGGTTCTTTAGTCGGCGCTGTTGTGGTGCGCGGCGGCAGCATCATTGGTCCCAACGGTGTTATCGAAGCCGACGTCGCGATAGTCGACGGTGTGATCACCGAGATCGCCTCGTCCATCAAGGCTGGCAGAGGTATTGCCGTCCTCGACGCATCGGGCTGCTGGGTGGGGCCAGGTCTTGTCGATCTGCACACGCACCTCCGCGAGCCGGGCAACGAAGCGGCAGAAACCATCGAGACCGGAAGCCGTGCCGCAGCGCTTGGCGGCTACACAGCTGTTGTCGCAATGCCGAACACAACCCCGGCTATCGACTCGGTCGGAGTGGTCCGCCATGTTCGCGAGCTCGGTTTGGCAGCAGGGCTGGTCGACGTGCACGTGGCAGGTGCCATCACGGTCGGGCGCAAGGGTGAACAGCTCGCTCCGATGGCTGAGATGGCAGCTGCCGGTGTGCGCATCTTCACCGACGACGGCGCTGGTGTGCAGGACAATCGCCTCATGCGCCGGGCGCTGGAATACGCGTCGCGCCTTGGCATCACGTTGGCCCAGCACTGCGAAGACGCATCGTTGGCCGAGGGCGGGGTGATGCACGAGGGCGCATGGTCATCACGCTTGGGCCTTCCCGGGCAACCTGGCGAAGCCGAAGAAATCATGGTGGCCCGCGACATCGCGTTGTGCCGCCGTACGGGTGCCCCGATCCACTTCCTCCACATGAGTACGGCTGGTTCGGTCGAGCTCATTCGTCGGGCCAAGGCCGAGGGCCTGCGCGTCACAGCCGAAGCAGCTCCGCACCACTTCTGCCTCACTGACGCCTGCCTGGCCGACTATGACACCGTGTTCAAGGTGCATCCGCCGCTGCGTACCGACGCCGACGTTGCCGCCGTGAAGGTGGGCCTGGCCGACGGGACGATCGACGCAATCGCCACCGACCACGCACCTCATACCCCAGAGACCAAAGAGCGCTCCATGCTCGACGCGCCTCCGGGCATGCTGGGTCTGCAGACTGCGTTGGCGCTGGCCATCACCGAGCTTGCCCTTCCGCCGCAGCGGATCTTCGGGCTGTTGTCTTCCGGCCCTGCCCGCATTGCGCAGATCACCGATGAACACGGTCACATCGGGGTCGGCCGCCCGGGCAACCTCTGCATCGTCGACCCTCTGGCCACGTGGACCGTGGATCCCGCAGCGCTGGCCTCGAAATCCCGCAACACCCCATACGCTGGCCGCACCCTTGCCGGAGTCGTCAGGCACACGGTGCGCCACGGTGTGGCCATGGTCGAAAACGGAGTTGCCACACGTTGAGGTGTCAGTTATCGCGCGGATTGGGCGAAAAAGTGACATCTCAACTCGCTCGCCGAAGAGCGATCGTGTCGGCAAGGTCGCTCAGCAGCGCCGCTGGCTCTCGGATGTCGGCAACCACCACGGGCAAGATGATCCACCCGGCAGCGGTGAGCTCACGATCGCGAATCCGAGTCCGACCCCAATCCCCAGTCCTCGAGTGGTATTGCCAACTGTCAGCTTCGAGCGCTACCCGCAACGTGGGCCACGCCAGATCCAGCACCCGTCGAATGCCGCCTGCAAGGGTCACCGAATAATTGCGGATGGGCGGTGGGAAACCGGCTCGGCGAACCAACCGGTCAAGATCGTGCTCGAAGAAGCTTCTCAACAGTCCGGCGCCGTTGAGCCGTTCGTCCAGCAGTTGCGCCAACGGCCGACTACCACGGGAACGCCGGTGGCGTGCCAGTGCGTCTGCCACTCGTGCGGGTGTGGTGAGGCCCTGCTGAACCGAAGCGTCGAGCAGCACCGCCAAGGTCCTTTCGTCGACGACTGAGGCAGCCTCCACAAGCGCCAGCCACGGCCGCGAAATCAGTACTCCGTTTCGGAGGACCAGATCGGGGCGCGTCGGCATGGGGCACATATGGGAGATGGCGATACCGAGACGGATCCGGTTTGGGTTTGACACGTGAGCTGGATGCAGAGCCGGGTCGTCTGGCCGGACTCGATTGTGGTTGTCGTTCCTCAGCTTTCGGGGCGTCGAAATGGTGATTCCGTGCAGATCGAGGGCTGTGGTGTGAGAAATCCACGTACCGGGGACAACCAGTGCAACTGCCACTGCTCGTCTCGGAGCTGTGGGTGGGGTGGACGCCAGCCGCAGCACACCACGGCACACCGATGTCAGCAGGCCATGATCAACCCGGGCCTTGAGCGACCGATGGGAGTGTCCATCGCTGATGAGTGGTGCGATGGGGACGAGGCCGTCGTATCTGGCGGCCAGAGCGGCGATGCGGGTATCAATGGTGCTTCGGGTGGGCGACGGCATGGACGGCCTCCTCAGGACGTGCAGCGAGCTGGAACAGCGGCCCGGTCATGCGCTCAGGTGTCAGTTATCGCGCGTATTGGGCGAAAAAGTGACATCTCAAAGTACGGATGAAACGAGGCGAGGAGGAGGGAGTGACGGAAACGCTACGGCAATCTCGTGATTGGCCGATCCGCGTGGTTGGTAAGGTAGACGCTCGAACGTGAAACGGGTCCTGTGAGGCTCGTACGGACGAAGGGAACCCGACAAGTGAACAAATTGGTGCGCGCATGAGTGCGGTCAGAGAAGCCCTACTGGTTCTGGCGGATGGGGAGGTGTTCGAGGGCGAGGCAATCGGCGCTGTCTCGGAAAACGGTGTCGCCTCGGGTGAGGTGGTGTTCAACACCGTGCTTTCCGGCTATCAAGAGGTCATCACCGACCCTTCCTATGCGGGGCAAATCATCACGTTCACCTACCCGCACATCGGCAACTACGGCGTGAACCGCACCGACGACGAGGCCGGCCGCCCGTTCTGTCGTGGTGTCATCGTGCGTGAGCTGTCGAGGGTGAGCTCCAACTGGCGTTCCGAGATGGGTCTCGATGCGCAGCTCAAGGCATGGGGCGTGTCGGGAATCGCCGGCATCGACACCCGTCGCCTCACCCGGCACATCCGAGACGCCGGTGCGATGCCCGGTGCATTCGGTACTGCATCAGAGGGCGCACTGCGCGCCGCAGCATCCGCTGAACCGGGCACCGCTGGGGTGGACCTAGTTCGCGAGGTCACCACACCATCCAGTTACACCGTTGGCAACGGACCCTGGAGGGTTGTGGCGTTCGACTTCGGTATCAAGACCACCATCCTTCGCCACCTTGCGCGTATCGCTACGGTGACCGTTGTCCCCGGTACGGCGACCGCCGACGAGGTGCTGGCACTGTCGCCGCACGGGGTCTTCCTGTCCAACGGGCCGGGCGATCCACAGGTGTGCTCCTACGCGGTGGAAGAAATACGCGCGCTTATGAACCAGCAGACGCCCATCTTCGGCATCTGTCTCGGTCAGCAGCTACTCGCTTCGGCGGCTGGCGCGTCCACGTTCAAGATGCCCTTCGGTCACCACGGCGGCAACCATCCGGTGAAAGACCTGCGCACGGGCAGGGTCATGATCACCAGCCAGAACCACAACTTCTGCGTGGATCACAGCACCTTGCAGGCGGCTGCCGAGATCACCCACATCAACCTGAACGACGGCACCCTCGAGGGCCTCGCGTACAAGGATCTGCCGATGTTCAGCGTGCAGCATCACCCCGAAGCCGGTCCTGGCCCGCACGAGAGTGCCGAGCTATTCGACGAGTTCGGTGACCTGCTCACACGCGTCCACGGAAAGCAGGCCTGATCATGCCGAAGCGCACCGACATCCACACCATCTTGGTGATCGGCTCCGGCCCCATCGTCATCGGGCAGGCTTGCGAGTTCGATTACTCGGGCACCCAGGCGTGTCGGATCTTGAAGGAAGAGGGCTACCGGGTTGTCCTGGTGAACTCCAACCCGGCAACCATCATGACCGACCCTACGTTCGCAGATCGAACGTACGTCGAGCCGTTGGATCACGACGTCATCGCAACCATCATCGAACGCGAACGTCCTGACGCGCTGCTGCCAACGCTTGGCGGTCAGACGGCTCTCAACCTCGGCATGGCGTTGCATCACTCAGGCACGCTAGAGAAGTTCGGTGTCGAGATGATCGGTGCCCGTCCGTTGGCCATCGAGACGGCCGAGAACCGAGAGCGGTTCAAGGAAGCCATGCAGGAAATTGGGCTGGCTGTGCCGGAGTCCGGTTTTGCCCACGATCTGCAGGAAGCGGTCGACGTTGCGGCAGGCATCGGGTATCCGATCATTATTCGCCCGTCATACATCCTGGGTGGTCTTGGTACTGGCATCGCGCACAACGAGGAAGAACTACGCGCGCTTGCGGTTACCGGCCTCGACGCTTCGCCCATTCATGAAATCCTGGTGGAACAGTCAATCGCCGGATGGAAGGAATACGAGCTCGAGGTCATGCGTGACCACGCAGATAACTGCGTCATCGTCTGTTCCATCGAGAACGTCGATCCCATGGGCGTGCACACGGGCGACTCCATCACGGTTGCACCAGCGCAGACGCTCACCGACGTGGAATACCAAGCGATGCGAGATGCCACGTTCGCCGTCATGCGTCGCATCGGCGTGGAGACAGGCGGCTCCAATGTGCAGTTCGCGCTCAACCCCGCCAACGGCGACATGGTTGTCATCGAGATGAACCCCCGTGTATCACGCTCGTCTGCGCTGGCATCCAAAGCGACCGGTTTCCCCATCGCGAAGATCGCTGCCCGTCTTGCGGTTGGCTACACGCTCGACGAGATTCAGAACGACATCACCAAGGTCACGCCAGCCTGTTTCGAGCCATCCATCGACTATGTGGTCACCAAGATTCCCCGGTGGGCCTTCGAGAAGCTGCCAGGGGCAGCACCGATCCTTGGCACCCGGATGCAGTCCGTCGGTGAGGTGATGGCCATCGGTCGCACGTTCACCGAGTCGTTGCAGAAGGCGATGCGTTCGTTGGAGCAGGGTCGGTTCGGGCTGAACTGTGACCCTGTCGAAGCATCGTATGCATCTATATCAGATGCCGATTTGCTGGAACAATGCGGTGTGGGCACGCCCGAACGGCTGTTCCTGGTCGGCGAGGCGTTGCGCCGCGGCATCACTGCTCAACAGGTGAATGACTCCTCCAAGATCGACCCCTGGTTCCTGGATCAGATGCTCATGATCATCGAGGAGCGTGCCCAGCTCGCAGAACGTGGGTTCGCCGGGATGGAGCGCCGCAGCTGGAAACGCGCCAAGCGTTTGGGCTTTTCAGACGCACAGCTCGGCTACCTGTGGGGCGTTACCGAAGCCGCTGTTCGCAGCGCTCGGCTGGCTGCCGGGGTGTGTGCCACGTTCAAGACTGTTGATACGTGTGCAGCCGAATTCGATGCCAACACGCCGTATCACTACTCCACCTACGAAGACACAGACGAGGTGCGCCCGTCCGATCGCAAGAAGGTCGCCATCCTCGGCAGCGGTCCGAACCGCATCGGCCAGGGAATCGAGTTCGACTACTGCTGCGTGCACGCTTCGTATGCACTGCGGGCGGCCGGGTTCGAGACCATCATGATCAACTGCAACCCAGAGACGGTGTCCACTGATTACGACACCTCCGACCGGTTGTACTTCGAGCCGCTCACGTTCGAAGACGTGATGAACGTCATCGAGGCAGAGCAGCCGATGGCCGTCATTGTGTCGCTTGGCGGGCAGACGCCGCTGAAGTTGGCTGGCCAGTTGGCAGCTGCTGGCGTCCCGATTGCTGGTACCAGCCCCACGTCCATCGATGAGGCCGAAGACCGTGACCTGTGGAACGAGCTGTGCAATTCGCTCGACATCGCGCAGCCGCCTGGTGGCACCGCAACCGATATCGAAGGCGCGCTGACCATCGCAGCCAAGCACGGGTTCCCGGTGCTGGTGCGGCCGTCGTATGTGCTGGGCGGCCGGGCGATGCAGATCGTGCAGGACGAAGACGATCTCCGGCGGGCGATGGCGGAACTCGCGGCCGACGGGTCGCTCGGCCGTGAGGGTGGCCTGTCTGCCGACCGGCCGGTGCTGGTCGACCGGTTCCTGTCCGACGCCATCGAGGTCGACGTCGACGCCATCCGTGACGCCACCGGCGAATCCGTCATCGGCGGCATCATGGAGCATGTCGAGATGGCCGGTGTGCACTCGGGCGATTCGGCATGCGCCATTCCGCCGCAGTCGCTTTCGGCCATCACGCTGCGCACGTTGGAAGACATCACGTTCCGCATCGCCGAGCGCCTGGATGTACGTGGGCTTATCAACGTGCAATTCGCCGTGAAGGGCGGCGAGGTATTCGTGCTTGAAGCCAACCCGCGTGCATCGCGCACCGTGCCGTTCGTGGCCAAGGCGACGGGCGTGCCGCTAGCGATGGTTGCCTCTCGGGTGATGCTCGGTGCCACGTTGGCCGAGTTGCGCTCCGAAGGGCTACTACGTCCACCGGTCAATTCCGGTCACGTGTCGGTGAAGGAAGCGGTGCTGCCGTTCAACCGGTTCCCCGATGTCGACCCTGTGCTCAGCCCCGAAATGCGATCAACGGGCGAGGTGATGGGTATCGACTCCACGTTCGGGGTTGCCTATGCCAAGAGCCAGTTGGCAGCCTCGTCCAGGGTGCCGCTCGAAGGCACGGTGTTCATGTCGCTCGCAGACCGGGACAAGCTCAGCGCGGTGCCTGCCGCCAAGTCGTTCACCAAGGCCGGCTTGAAACTGGCCGCCACTGCCGGGACGGCAGCGTTCCTACGCGCGCATGGGGTTACGGTCGACATCGAGGTGGCCAAGCTGACGGAGGTGCTGTCGGGCGAGGCAACGGGTGTCACGGCGCTCGATCTGATCCGAGACAACGGTGTGCAGTTCATGATCAACACGCCTCGCGAGGGCCGTCGAGATTCCACCGATGGTGCCGAGATCCGCCGGGCCGCCACCATCGCCAAGGTCCCGGTGGTCACCACCGTGGCGGCTGCCGTTGCCGCGGGCATGGGTGTCGAGGAACTCACACGCGGGGGAGTGCGCAAGGCGTTCGCTGTGAAAAGCCTGCAGGAACACCTCGGCATGACCACGCACATCGGAAACTGACCCCAACCGTTGCAGCCAGCCGGGGTGGAACATTCGGGCAACGGAGCCTCTGCAGCGTCGACCCGATTCGCGGGTCGGGCCACTCGTTGGCTTTCGATCGTCGGGCTTGTGCTGTGCGCCGCGCTTGCCATGTCCGGGTTATTTCTTCGGTACTTCTAGACACCTGAGGCAGCGGAGGCGTATTCCGATATACAGGATTTGCACACCAGCGTTGCTTTCGGGGTGCTGGTTCGAAATGTGCACCGTTGGTCAGCACACGCGCTGCTGGCCGTGCTTGGTGGGCTCGTCCTGGCCGTGCTCCAGCTGTCGGTGCGGTCGGCGTCAGCGCGATGGGCCCGAGTATGTCTGTGCGGCGCACTGCTGTTCGTTGCGCTGCCGTTGTTGGGCGCGCTGGCCTTCAGTGACGCAGCGACTCGTTGGACCGGTCTCGACGGGTCGAAGCTGCCGCTGGGGTTGATTCGTTGGTATGGCGCCCATCCGCTCGCGGTCGTCGGGGCAGTCGTCGCATTCGTTGATGGGTTGATGGCGGCCTCTGAATCCCGGCCCTCACCACGAGCGCCAATGTCGGAACCCACTCCGTAACTCGTCGGGTGCGTCCAATGACGATGCAGCTGCATCGCTCGATCAGCGTTCGACCTCCGTACACTCGGCTGTTGTGAACCGATTTCGGGTGGCGTCTGTAGCTGTTCTCCTGTGGTTAGCGGTTTTGCCGATCGCGCAAGCGAGTGGCGAAACCGGCCTACGTGTTCCAACCCTGCGGTCGCTTGCGGGACGCTGGCAAGTAATCTTTATCGATGACGACCAACCGTCCGTCGGAGTAGAAATCGACTTCGCGTCCGCCGAAGTGTCCGTCATCGACCGTTGCAATACGCACACTTGGAATCATCCAAAAGTGAATCGAGGGGGAACCCTTACGTTGGATCACGCGATGCGATCCACAAAGAGATTCTGCCCGATCATCGATCAAGACAATCGGGTAGTGAACGTACTTGCTGCCGCGCCACGGCTTGGGCGAGTTGATTCTGATCTGGTATTGCTAGGCGCACATACGATCAGACTCCGGTTGCTTCCTCCGACCTCGTTGGTTGCTGCAACTCCAGAGTCGCCGAACGGTCTGTGGACCGTCTCATCGATGAACGGCCTGCCGTTGTTCGGAACCATTGCGATTTCGACGTCGTCCATTCCACCGAGCACGGATTGCGCTGGATTGCTTTTGCCTCAGGTAAAGATCGACGAACGTCGGCGGCTTCTGCTTGTCGCGCCGTCGACAGCCGTTGCTGGATGCCGCAACTCCGCTGATCCTGTGATTGCCGAAGTGTTGCGCTCCGAGCCGCTCGCTGAAATGTGGCCAAACGCCAATGTCTTGGTCCTTCGTACCCCTTCCCGGGTGCTGCTTGCGTCGCGGTTATCCCCCAGCCCCTGGAACAACTCACCTTTCCAAGCCTGGCAACCAGCACGCTTGGCGGTGCCCGCCAAGGGGTCGTCGGCACAAGGAACATGGTGGGTGCATACGATGAACGAGAGCCCCGCTCCACCCAAAGCGAGGGTTGTCCTCTTTCGCACGGGAACGAAGATCGAGATCTACGACGGTTGCGTCACCTCGGTCCGAACCAGTGGTGCACTCAGCACCGAGGGCTTCCTTCCGGCCAAGCCGTTCCGCACGACGAAACGGGCATGCACCGATATTGGGTACACCTACGACGTGCGGCTTAGCGGGCTCCTGGCTCACGACCTGATCTTCGAGCGCGTGGGAGATGACCTCGTCATCCGAACCCCGGACTTGTGGGTGACCCTACGTCGTAAGCCTGCGCCAACGGGATGACGACAATGGTTGAATCGACCGACCCCGGATATGCCTCACGGCCCTAGGAATACTCGAGGGTGAACAGGCCGCCCTTGAGGAGGACGTCGGCAGCGGGGTATTCGTCTGCCCCGGTCGAAGCCAGTTCTAGACGCAGGATCTCTGCATCTTCTCGTGTCGCTGGGGGTCGATGTAGGAAGAGCGTCAAAACGTGCCACTCGCCTGCGATGACTTGAATTTCGAATCGGTCCACCATGGAGATCCAGTGGGTCGTCGACGCGTTGCCGAAGGTCTCGGTCGGTACGTAGCGGATGAGATCGACTAACGAGTCGGCCTGGACGAGTGAAAACTCAAAGTCGGGTAGCTGTACGACCGTTTGTTGGGAACCGGGTGCTGCAAGCCTCTGTGGAAGGTCAAGGTCTGGATTTGTGCTGTAGTCGTTTCGGAAACGGAGTCCGCGTAAAACCGTCTCAAGTGGAGTTGGAGTATCCGCCAGAACCACCTGTGGCGGGTACGGTGATTCCCACTCTGATGTGTCGATCGGCCACAGGCCGGTGATCGGCGCAAGCCTCGAAACTTCAGAGATCAAATTTGGATGAGCATCATCGCTGGAGGTGCGCCGAGTGTCGAAGGCCCTGTTGGCCCCGTCGTCATCGGGGGTCCAGAAGTGCTCGTCCACCTGTTCAAATGCTTCGATGGACCCGGGCGGGAGGGCCACCTCGCGGCCGAGCAGCTTGAGTCCTGCCTCGAGCCGCTCGAGTGACTTCGGCTGCTTGCTGAGCATTTTCGGTGTCTCCGAACCCTTGGTTTGACTGGATGCCCCCAAACGCTCTTGAGCAGTTTGGCTACCGCAACCGAAGAACAGAAGCGCGGCGAAGAGAAATCTGACCTGTGAAACTTGCCGCTTCGCTACCCGCCTGTAGCTCAGAACCTTTGACATCGGTTTACGCTAGTTCGACACCTCGTTCCCTCGCACCATGGACTACCGCATCGGCTACCCGACTCGGGCAACGGCGGTTACACGCCGACGAAGACTTGCGGCTGAAGGCGATTGCTGGCTGAGTAGCCTGTCTCCGTGCGTTCCAAATCTGTGGCCCTCCGACGACCGACCACGTCCGTGTCGGTTGCAGCGAAGGCGGCTTGCCCGTGAGGAATTCGATGGTTTCGGTGCTTCGCCGGGCGCAACGCGATGCAGCTGCATCGTCCGTGGACCTACGGGTGCGGGTCGGTTCCGTCGAACTTGCCAACCCGGTGATGGGTGCGGCTGGCACCGTTGGCCATGGCGCCGAGTTTGTGCCGTTCGGGATTGCCGGGCTTGGTGCGGTTGTGGTGAAGTCCATGTCGATCGACGCGTGGGCCGGCAACCCGGCACCTCGGGTGGCTGGAACCGATGCGGGAATGATCAACGCAATAGGCCTGCAGAATCCCGGGGTGGCGCACTGGCTGCAGCACGACCTGCCCGAGATCGCCGACGCTGGTGCCACCGTCATTGCCAGCATTTGGGGGTTCACTGTCGAGCAATACCGTGATGTTGCTGCTGCACTGGCAGGTAACCCGTTGATCTCGGCCATCGAGGTCAACGTGAGCTGCCCGAACATCGAGGACCGTAGGTCGATGTTCGGCCATTCTTGCGCTGGCACCGAAGCTGTCATCGGGTCGGTCGTCGCGGTCGCCGGTGGCACGCCGGTGTGGGCCAAGCTCAGCCCGAATGTCACCGACATCACGGAAATCGCCGGCTCAGCGCTGGGCGCCGGGGCATCTTCACTGACGCTCACCAATACGGTGATGGGGCTGGTCATCGACATCGAAACGGGCAAACCAGCGTTGGCCAATGGTGGTGGAGGGCTCAGCGGCCCGGCCATCCGACCCGTTGCCGTGCGTGCAGTGTCCGAAGTCCGCAAAGCGTTCCCCAGGGCGGCGATTGTCGGCGTAGGAGGGATCGCCAGGGGAGAGCACGCGGTGGAGTTCCTGATGGCTGGCGCCGACGCGGTACAGGTTGGGACAGCGCATTTCCACGACCCGCGCGCCGGGCTGCGAATCCGAGACGAGCTGGCCGGGTGGTGTGCTGCACATCGCACCACCCCCGCCGAACTCGGCCGCCGTTCCCGGGGCTAGCGTGGGGCGTGGCCAGTTGACACAACTCGGCCAAAACGGGCAAATCCGACGCCGAAATTCGCCGAGTTGCGCGTATCACGGGTGCGAGTTGCGCGTATGAGGAGTGTCGGTTGCGCGTATGAGGAGTGCAAGTTGCTTGAACTGTTGCGGAGGCGCTGGCTGACCTTGGCTTTGGCCTATGTGATCGCCACCTGCGTCGGTCAGGTCATCATCGGAGGTGCGGATCTGGTCCGTTTCGGCCCCAGCGAGTCACGGATGTACCGCTACGACGACAGGGTTCCGCCTTTCTCCCGTCAACAGCTTCTCGATTATCTGACCAGATGGACCTACGGCGGCGCGGTCGCCGTGATTGTGATCGCTGCGATCGTGCTTTGCCGCGGCAGCGCACTGCAGCGATGGTTGGCGCTCAGCACCGTGGCGGCGGGCGGCGTAGCTGCACTGTTCAAGCCGTATCAGATCCGGTCTATTGGCCCGGTAAGCGAAAACGGGTTCACGATCGCCTCATACGTTGGCGATGCTGGTTGGTGCATCCGAGAGGGCGAGTTTCGGTGCGGCCCGATTGTGGTCGCGACGACCCTGCTCATCGGTCTTGCAGTGTTCAACAGCCGGGCGGCGCGCGGCTTTGAAGTTGACGGCCAGAACCGCGTTCGCCAAGCGGCCATGCTGCTCTGGCTCGGCTTCGGCTGGGCAGCATTGATTCGGTTGGTGCGCCTTGAGTTCGTCCTGGCCACCAGCGCAGAAGAGTGGTTCTTGCAGGAGCTGAACGGGCAGGTCACTAGTTCCCGGGGTGCCGGTCTGTGGTCCCGAGTGGACGCGATGGCGACGCCGTACGTTGGTCAAGTAGTCGGGGTGCTTCTGATCGGGGTCGTCGCGCTCGCACTGACCACCACTGCGACAACATGGACGAAACCTCGGCTCGCCTGGCTCGCGTTTGCTGCGCTGTGCCCATTGCTGATGAAGCCATTCGGCGCGGTCGGGTTGCGGTTCGGGGAGGGACAAGTGCCCGAGTGGAGGAATTTGGACGGACAGGTCATCGGCGCGGACACGTACAACGCAATGTTCAGCTACGGGGAACTGTTTCGGCTGTTTGCGTTGTGCATCGGGTTCCTTACGCCGACCGTCCTGGTGGGGTTGAGCATCCGGTTGAGCATCCGGTCGAGCCACCGGGCGCGTCTCCAGGAACCAACCTGAGCTTGTCCGCAACCAACGTTGGCGTTCTCAGCAACCAAGGTTGGAATTCTGGGCCCAGATCGAGCCCCTTTGGGCGCGTTGGTTGCTAGGAGGGCAACGTTGGAGAAAGGGGAGGGTCTCCCCGATGCGCGGCACACATACGCGCAACTTGGCCACTTTTCTGACACAACTTGGCTAAAACGCTCCAGCAAATCGCCCGTTTTGGGCGAGTTGCGCGTATCTGGCTCGCAAGTTGCGCGTATCTGGGTGCGAGTTGTGTCGTGTTTCAGGTGGTTTCGCGGCCCAGGTGGTTGTGCGGCCAACTGGTTGGCGGCAGCTGGTTGGCGGCAGCTGGTTGGCGGTCCGGTGCAGTGGTTAGCGGGCAGGCAGGCGGTTAGGCGGTGAGGGACTTGGCCAGGCGCAACGTGCGGAGCGACCCTGGGTCTGCGAGACCGGCCATGGCCACGTCGTAGTCAGGTAGCTCGTACACCTCGCCGTCATCGGTGATCATCACGAACCGGTCGAACTTGGCGAGGAACGTTCGGTCGTGGCTGACAGCGACCACGGTGCCTTCGAACCCGTCAAGGGCCTGCTCCAGCGCCTCGGAGGAATCGATGTCCAGGTTGTCTGTCGGCTCGTCCAGCAGCAGCACGTTGTGGCCCTCGACCTCGAGACACAGGATTTCTAAGCGCGCTTTCTGTCCGCCCGACAGGGTCTGGAACTCCTGCCGCCCGGTGCTGCGCAGCCCGTAACGCGCCAACGCCTTCATCGACTTCTCGTCGTCGTGCACCCGGTCACGGACGATGGTCATGCACTCCCGGCCCTGCCAGTCCGGCCGGTCGTTGATCTGCGTGAACACCCCGATGGACGTGCGAGGCCCGAACTGCACGGAACCATGATCCGGCGCCGAAGCACCGCTTAACACGTTCAGCAAATGAGTCTTCCCAGTGCCGTTCGGCCCGATCAGCGCGAGCCGTTCGCCGTGGTGGATCTCGTCGCTGAACGGCAGGAACAGATCGCCAACAGAGACGCCCACCAACTTTGCGACCCGACGAGCAGCATCGGCACCTCGTAAGTTCACATAGATCTGCTGATCTGCAACCGGCGGTGGGGGAGGGCCTGCAGCCACGAACTTCTCCCAACGTGTCTCGGCAGCGTTCGCCTTGGTTGCATTCTTGAAGTTCTGCGCAGCGCGCTGCTTCATGATCTTCATGTGTTGGAACAGCCGTCGTTCTTCCTGCGCCCAGCGCTTCAACTCGTCGCCCAGCTGTTCCTGGCGCTTCTCGCGCGCCTCGCCGAACGTTGCATACGACCCGCCGTGCACCCATGCACCCGACCCTTCGACAGCGATGATCTTCGTGGTCACCTTGTTCAGCAGCGTACGATCGTGGCTCACCATCAAGATGGTGGATCGGCACGCAAGGATCTGCTCTTCCAGCCATCCGCGAGTTGGTATGTCCAGATAGTTGTCAGGTTCGTCCAGCAGCAAGATGTCGGCACCGGATGTGAGCAACAAGTCCAGCACCAGGCGCTTTCGTTCGCCTCCGCTGAGTTCCTTCACCAGCCGGGTACCCATGTCTGCGATGGGTGTCTTCACGCTGCGTTCCGCCG
Organism: Acidimicrobiia bacterium; assembly: GCA_043720595.1. Classification (GTDB taxonomy): domain Bacteria; phylum Actinomycetota; class Acidimicrobiia; order Acidimicrobiales; family JANYDT01; genus JANNBN01. The sequence continues at coordinate 19,435 of JAYSSK010000283.1, read as the reverse complement.
ACGCCTGCCACTTGGCTTCTTGGTCGTAGCCGCCAAGGTCGCCCCACAAAGTAAGTGCCTCGGCGAACTTCATGCCGTCGTCGTCGCCTGCGATCATCGACCGTTCGGCCAAGACCAGCGCCCGCCCAGCCACACGGAGTTCGTGCGGCGCTACCTCGATCAGCATCTCGCGTAAGGTGTCGTCAGGCCGTGACATACCCACGTCCTGTGTCATGGACAGCACCGTTCCGCGCAGCGCGATCTCCCCGTCGTCCGGTTCGATCTCGCCGGTCATGAGCCGCAGGATGGTGCTCTTGCCCACCCCGTTGGGACCAACCAACGCTGCATGTTCGCCAGGTCCAACCCCGAACGACACCTCGAAGAACAGGGCATCTCCTCCGGGAGGCGCGTATTCCAGGTCCGAAACAATGATGCTGCTCACAGCTCCAGTCTGGTCGCGAATGGGCCCCGAATCCGCTCGGGAGTTGTGGGCAGCGTTGTGCGGAGCGCAACACCGCCCACAACTACCGGTCGCAGCTGGGTCCCGAAGGCCGTCCACGGGTACGGTCGGTCGCATGGATGAACTCTCTGGAAAGACAGCTGTGGTGACCGGCGCAGCAAGTGGCATGGGCCGCTCGTTCGCACTTCGCTTCGCCAACGCCGGCATGAATGTGGTGTTGTCGGACCTCGATGAGGCCGGGCTTGCGAGCGTGGCTGCCGAGGTTGCTGCTTGCGGTGTTCGGGCACTTGCTGTTCGTGCCGACGTGCGCAAAGAGTCCGATGTCGAATCTCTCCGCGGCCAGGCCATCGCCGCGTTCGGCCGCGTCAACGTGGTGTGTAACAACGCTGGTGTGGCGGGTCACTTCACCGGCGACATGGTGAACATCGCGGAGTGGCACTGGGTGATGGACGTCAATTTTTGGGGCGTGGTGCACGGTCACAAGGTGTTCCTGCCGCACCTGTTGGAACACGGCGATGGTCACATCGTCAATACCGCGAGCATGGCTGGGCACTTCCCCGCGCACAGTGCGTACGGGGCAAGCAAGTGGGCGGTGGTCGGCATCACCGAGGGGCTGTTTCACATGCTGGCGGACATGAAATCAACCGTCGGCGTGAGCTGCCTGTGCCCCGGTTGGGTTTCTACGCGCATCGCCGATTCGATGGACCGAATCCCCGAAGACGTTCAGCCGGGCCCAAACCTGGAACCCTCAGCAGAGCAGCAAGCGCGCATGGACCTTGTGCGAGAGTTCATTCGCACGGGGCTGTCTCCCGACGCGGTGGCCGACCTTGTCCACGACGCTGTTGTGCAACGACAGTTCTGGATCCTGACGCACCCCGACATGGTGGCTCGGTTGCCGCTGCGCTATGACTCGATCCTCAGGGGTACGAATCCGCCGCGAATAGTGCCTTAGCCAGATCCGAACCTGTCGGTAGGATCCAGGCTTCGTCGGTCGGATTTAGGCTTCGTCGGTCGGATTCAGTCGGCGTCGTCGTCTCCACCGTCGCCGCCCTCGTCAGCGCCGTCGACCGTGACGTGTCGGGCTGCGGGTCCGCGTTCGCCTTCAATCTGATGGAAGTCGACCTCGTCGCCGGGCGACGGAGCGATCTGCCCGTGCACGTCGCGGATGTGGAAAAAGATGTCTTGCGAACCGTTCGGGTTTTCGATGAACCCGAATTGTTCACGCTGCCTGAACAGCTTCACCACTCCGTGGGTCTTCGGCAAATCTGCACACCCAGTGCCGTCGCAGGTGTCGTCGGTGCGAGGCGAAGAATCGGTTTTGCGAACTCGGGCGACCCCGGTGCCCGACACCACCGTGACGTTGTCGGCAACCACCCGCAGTTCTTCGAACTCGCCCATGTCGTCGTGGCCGACGCGTTGTTCGAGGCGACCGGAGATGCTGACGATGTCGCCCTGCGACACCCGGTTCTCGGCATGGTTGGCCGTCTCGCCGAACGTGTGCACCTCGATGCGGTCTTGTTTGTCCTGCCTGCGTTCCGCAGACACATCGAGTTTGATCACCACGCGGTCACGACCGCTTGGACGAAATGGCCTGTCAGCGACGCGACCTACCAGAACGACGAGATTCACCGTCGCCCCACGATCTGCCCGCTTACAGGCCCTCCAACACACTCCACCACCAAGTTCATGACACAGAGCATGCCTTGTGGAGCGATGGATCGCCACTCGGAACGCGTGGGAATCGAAAATCCGTCCGACGACGGGCCAGAACTGCCCGGATTTTGTACCGTCAGCTTTGGACATTGCGGTCTGCGGCGTAGCCTGGAGGGCATGGCCACAACCGCCCGCTCCCCGTACCTCACCGGCCCCTCGACGACGCCTGACGTCAAAGCGATGGACAAACGCCACGTGTTCCATTCGTGGTCCGCCCAGGCTGCGATTAACCCGCTGCCAGTGGCTGGCGCGCTGGGGAGCGAGTTCTGGGATTTCGACGGCAACAAGTACCTCGATTTCTCCAGCCAGCTGGTGAACGTCAACATTGGCCATCAGCACCCGAAGCTGGTGGCAGCCATCCAACAGGCCGCTGGTGAGCTGTGCACCATCGCGCCGTTCCACGGCAACGCGTATCGGTCCGAGGCCGCCCGCATGATTGCCGAACGCGCTCCGGGCGATCTCAACATGGTCTTTTTCACCAATGGTGGCGCCGAGGCAACCGAGAACGCCATCCGCATGGCGCGCCAGCACACCAGCCGCCAGAAGATCATGACCACCTACCGCAGCTACCACGGTGGCACGGGGGCTGCCATCACGCTGACCGGCGACCCTCGACGCTGGCCCAACGAGACCGGTGTCAGTGGCATCCTGCACTTCTGGGGCCCGTACCCGTACCGGTCGCCGTTTTATTCGTCATCAGATGCCGAAGAAGGCGAACGCGCGCTGCAGCATCTCAAAGACGTGCTCATGGTCGAAGGTCCACACACGATTGCTGGCATCGTGCTCGAGACCGTCGTGGGAACCAACGGCATCCTTGTGCCGCCGCCCGGATACCTGCAAGGTGTGCGAGACCTGTGTGACCAGCACGGCATCGTGATGATCTGCGACGAGGTCATGTCGGGGTTCGGACGCTGCGGTGAATGGTTCGCCGTCAACCACTGGAACGTCACCCCAGACCTCATCTGTTTCGCCAAAGGCGTTAATTCTGGGTACGTACCAATTGGCGGCGTAGTCATCTCTGATCGCATCAGTGCCACGTTCCAGGACAAGCCCTTCCCCGGCGGCCTCACGTACTCCGGGCACCCGCTGGCGTGTGCATCTGCGGTTGCGAGCATGAACATCTTTGAGGACGAGAAGATCCTCGATCACGTGAAGATGCTCTCTGCCGATGTCATCGCCCCGGGCCTCGAAAAAATCAAGGCAAACCACCGCAGCGTCGGCGATGTCCGCGGTCTCGGTGTGTTCTGGGCGATCGAGTTGGTCAGCAACCCCGAAACTCGCGCACCGTTGGTGCCGTACAACGCTGCCGGCCCTGCGGCCGCCCCGATGAACGAATTGGTGGCTGCGTGCAAGGCCCGCGGTCTGTGGCCCTTCACCCACTTCAACCGCATCCACGTGTGTCCTCCGTGCACCACCTCGGTGGACGACGTCGAACGCGGCCTCGCCATCATCGACGAGGTCCTGTCGCTCGCCGACGCGCATGTCATCTGAGTCTTGACCTGACTAGGCCCTGAACCTGGCCTGGACCACGGCCAGAATTTCGCCTGAAACGCGGTCTTCACACGCCGTTCACGGATTCGCCCTGCGCAACAGAAGGCGCTCGGTCATACTGGACCATGGCAACCGAAAGCCCTGCCGCACCCAGCGCTGGATCCAATGCCAAGGCGGAAGATCTCGCGGGCAAAACCAGCTCTGCTGCCCCGCCTCAGAGCCAAGCTCAGGCCCAGGTTCAGTCGCAAACCTCGTCCCAACTTTCCTCCCAACCGGATCAGCTGGGCCAGCGCGGTATTCACGGCGCCACGGTCGATCTCACGCAACCGCCAGCGGGGTCCGCACCTGGTACTCCACGCCCGATCTGGGACGAACTGACGGACAACGACGGCCGCCCGCGGGCTGGTGCCGAAGTGCTGGCCACGCATCTGCAGCAGGTCACCCAGTCCGAACTGCAGGCCCGTCAAGATCAGGTCGATGTCGACATCCTCGCCAACGGCATCACATTCTCGGTCTATTCCGACGGACGCGGCATCGACCGCGCATGGCCGTTCGACGTGGTGCCGCGTGTTATCGACGGGACCGAGTGGGACGGCATCGAGGCGGGGCTGACGCAGCGGTTGAAAGCCCTCAACGCGTTCATCGACGACGTGTACAACGACCAGCGTGTGATCGCTGACGGGGTGTTCCCGGCCGGTTTGCTCGCGGACTCGGTGAACTTCCGCCCGCAGTGCGTCGGCATGCACCCTGCGTTCGGGGTGTGGGCACACATCTGCGGCACCGACTTGGTCCGTGACGGCGACGGCGTGTTCCGAGTACTGGAAGACAACCTTCGCGTTCCCAGCGGCGTCAGCTACATGCTGGAGAACCGGCTCATCTCGAAGCGGGTGATGGGCGACCTGTTCCGCAGCCAGAGCATCCGCCCCATCGACGATTATCCCGATGCCCTGTTATCACTGCTACGGAGCATCGCGCCCGGCGGCACAGACGACCCGACCGTGGTGCTGCTCACGCCCGGCGTGTACAACTCTGCGTACTTCGAGCACAGCTTCCTGGCCCGCCGTATGGGCGTAACCCTGGTTGAGGGTCCTGACCTCGTGGTGCGCAACAGCCGTGTGTTCATGCGCACCATCGACGGACTGCGCCAGGTCGATGTGATCTATCGCCGGGTAGACGACATGTTCATCGACCCCGAGGTGTTCAACCCCGATTCGATGCTCGGCGTTGCAGGCCTGATGCGGGCGTGGCGCAGCGGCAACGTGGCCATTGCCAACGCTCCCGGTGCGGGTGTTGCCGACGACAAGGTTGTGTACGCATGGGTTCCAGATTTCATCCGCTACTACCTGGGTGAAGAACCAGCGATTGCAAGTGTGCCTACGTATCGGTGCCTGTACAACGACGAACGTGACTTTGTGTTGGACAACCTGCACCAGTTGGTGGCCAAGCCCGCGAACGAAAGCGGCGGGTATGGCTTGTGTATCGGTGACCGGGCCACCGCTGAACAGCTCGCATCAACAAGGGCCGCAATCCAGGCCGACCCGCGCAACTGGGTGGCGCAGCCCATCCTGTCGTTGTCCACGGTCCCGACGCTCACTGAGGACGGCGTCGACGGACGCCACGTGGATCTTCGCCCCTTCGTTCTGTCCGGACGCACTACCTACGTCACCAGAGGCGGGCTCACCCGCGTTGCGCGCCCCAAGGGCTCGTTGGTGGTGAACTCCTCACAGGGCGGCGGCAGTAAGGACACGTGGGTCGTGGAATCGTCACGTGCAAGCTCGGCCTCGGCTCGCCGTTCGCTGGCTGGCTGATGCTGCTCTCACGCGTCGGCGGAAATCTCTACTGGGCGGCCCGTTACCTGGAACGGGCCGCAAGCACCGCCCGTATCGTACGTGAGCATACGAATATGCTCATCGATATGCCCATCGACGATCGGCTCACGTGGCAGCCATTGCTGGCTATCAGCGGAGCGCAAGACGGATACAGCGAAGTGCATGAGACCTTCGACGAGACGTCCATCATCAAATGGGTTGTCTCCGAACCGTCTAATCCAACCAGTCTCACCAACTCGGTCGAAGGGGCGAGAGAGAACTTGCGCTCAACCCGTGAAGTCATCCCCACCCAACTGTGGGCCACCGTCAACGACCTGTTCATGTACATCTCCGCTCAGCTCAACCACGCCATCGAACGCGCCGGTCGGGCGCGGTTCTGTGATCGCATCATCAGCGACGTGCAATTGTGCTGGGGCATAGTCGAAGACTCGATGCGCCGCGACGAGGCCAATGCGCTCCTTGCGCTGGGCCGGTACGTCGAGCGGGCTGACATGACCACACGTGTGCTCGATGTGCGTGCGGTCGGCCTGCTGGGGGAAGGGAACGATACGCCCCACGTCGATCTGCAATGGGCGGGCGTTCTGCGGTCAGTCTCGGCGCTCCAGATGTACCAACGAGCAGTGAATCGCCCGGTCGAAGGAGCCGAGGCGATCAAGTTCCTCATGGGCGACGATGCGTTTCCGCGATCGGTACGTCATAATCTGGCGCAGCTCGAACGCATCACCGCAACGCTGCCCAGGTCTGCGCAGCCGCTCTTGGCGTGTGCCCACGCACGGGCTGTGCTTTCCAGCCGCTGGGACCAGCTCACGGGGTCCGACCCTGCCGGGCTGCGGGTGGCACTCGATGCCGTGCAGATGGCTATTGGCCAGGTGTCTGATTCGATTCTCGCAACGTTCGTGTTCCCCGACGGAAACCCATGATCACTATCAGCCGGGTGTGCCGGCAGACGTGACAACGGCATCAGCGGATCCGGCAGGGGCTTCGGTCGGAAAGCCGACGACCGCAGACTGGCGCGACACGGTGCCGTTGGTTTGGCACACTGAACAGGTGCCAGCCCTCTCCGCGCTCCCGGCGCATCCCGCCGATGCGTTGGACCAATCTGATCGAGCGCAACGACTCAGCCGCCAATTCACAGCTTCGTTCGTGTCGCAAGGCGTCGAGCCCGACACCGACGACGCACGGCGGTCCTCCGTCCGTGTTTCGTCGGAACCAATGGTATTCGCTCCGGAGCAGTGGGAGCGGCTCCGCGACGCGGTTGGCGCTCGTGCTGCGGCTATGGCCACGCTGGCGGACCGGCTGCGGTCTGCGTCGGCATCGCCCTCGGCTGATCTTCATCCAGACCTGTTCGATGTCGTCCTTGGCGCCGAGGGGACGGTCGCCATTGTGGACCGCTCGTCAGGTGCACAGAGCGCTCCGGCGCTGGTCGTCGCAGCCTTCGACGTGGCGATCACCTCCGATGGACCGTTCATCGTTGCTGATTGCCTCGATGCGCCAACCGGGCTGGGCGAGGCGTTGCTGGTGCGGGCCATCACCTCACGTGCGTTCGGCACCGAGATGGCTGCGCTTGGCGTCACGCCGTATGTGGAGCACCTCACCCGCATCCGTGAGGCCGTGACCGAGTTGGCGCCTCCCGGCCGCCCCTCGCCGCGCACCGTGCTGCTGGCGCGCCCCAGCGGCCGCCCTGGGTACAGCGAGACCGCCATCCTCGCGACGCGGCTGGGTCTCACCCTCGCGTCGCCGGCAGACCTGGTGGTGTTGCAGAGCCGGGTGTGGCTCCGCACGCTTGGTGGTGTCGAACCGGTCGACGTTGTGTTCCGCTCCGTCGACGAATCCGAAACCGATCCCCTCACTCATCCGGGGGGCGGGTCCACGGCAGGGGTCACTGCTTTGCTCCAGGTGTGGCGAACCGGCGAGGTTGGCATGGCCAACCCCGTAGGGCTGCGTGGGTTGGAAGGTGGCGTCGCAGGCAGTGGTTCGCCTGACGCGTCGTCCATCATCGACGAAGCGCTACGTCCACTGATCAACGCTGACTTGTGGCTTCACAGGTTCATCGGCAATCCCTCAGACTCTGAAGCGCCTGTCCTACGTGTGCATGTTGTTCTCGGTCAAGGTGGCGTGAGCGTGCTGCCGGGTGGCCTGGCCACATCGACGAATCCTTCCGGTCAGACGGTGTTGCAAGACGTATGGGTTCGTGCAGGTCTTACGCCGCGGTCTCACGCAGCAGGCCGCGCCGAGGTCCCGGTAGACCTGGCCGAGTCTGTCCCCACAAGCGCGGCAGAGGCATTGTTCTGGGCAGGCCGAAACGCAGAGCAGGCCGAGACGGCAGCCCGGTTGTTGCGGGTGTTGGTGCGGATGGCCTCTGACGCAGAGCCGGTGGTGCTGTCGGCTGTATGCGATGTTGCCGCAACCATCACCTGGCCTGCGCACGGCGGAACCGACGCCCAGCGTGGCGGCGCAGATGTGGCACCGGGCCAACAGCCTGGCGGCCCTCTCGCTGTCAATGCGGCGATGCAGCAGTTGTGGGTTTCTGCGGGGTCGAACGGCTCTGTGTCACGTTCGCTGTCGTTGCTGGCCATGAACCTGCTCAATGCGCGTTCGTACTTGCCAGGTTCAACGTTCGAGGTGATCGAACGCGTGCGCATGGCTTCAGACCCGCTCGACGGGCAGGAGCACACCACCTTCAACGCGTTTGCGCTTGGTATGCACGCTGACGATGTACTTGCTGGGCTTGCCGCGCTTTCGGGCCTCATCGAAGAGAGCACGGTACGCAGCCCGGCACGCACGTTCTTGCTCATCGGTCGCCGCCTCCAGCGGCTGATACGGACGGTCGACCTGTTGGGCCCAGTTGTGGAGCAGCGCGAGTCGGTGGACGACGCGTACCTGCCCAGCGTGTGCGAGGCAATCCTCGGAAGTTCCGAAAGCCTGATCGCATATCGGCGCCGTTACCGAACCGACGTTGTGGTGGATCGCGTCACCGCATTGCTGGTGCACGACGAGTCCAATCCACGCAGCCTCGCTTTTCAGGCTGCGTCACTGGTCAGCCTCCTCACGGACCTGCCTCAGCATCCGGATCATCGCGGTCACGTTGCCGCCGCTGCGGCGATTGCAGCGTTGGTGTCCGATGCATCGCTGTGGTCAAACGTTGCGAAAGCCCGAGCCTCGCTGGCCGACGTGAGAACGTTGACGGCGTCCTTGGCTTCGATGTTGGCAGAAGACTGGTTCGCTGTTGATCTGGTGAGAAGCGCCGGAGTGGCGTGATTCCAATGACCACTCCCGCTGGTCCGCAAGACGTGCAACGCAATGCGGATCGATTCCCGCCCACCATCACCCGCCGGCTCACCGTCAGGCATCACACGCACTACCGCTACAACCCGCAGGTCCGGCTATCGCACGCGGTGGTAACGCTGCGGCCGGCTGAGTTTTCGAACCAACACATCAATAGCGCAACGCTCACCGTCGACCCGTCCCCCGATGCGCTGGTGGACTCGGTCGATCCGTTCGGCAACGTGTCCACGTGGGTGTCGGTGGAACGTCCCCACAGATCGTTGACGTTCGAAAGCATGCTCGACGTCACGGTCACGGACCCGGCTTACGACGCTGCGCTCGGCGGCCCGTTCTCAGACGCGGTCGATGCCGCGCGCACTGCAACTAACCCGCTGGTGCGCTGGCTGCGGCTTGCGTCGGCCGCTGTGCCTCGTATGGACGCAGATGGTCTTGGGATTCTGCAGATCAACCCCAACGCCACGCTGGGCGAGGCGCTGTGGCACCTGCTTGATGTCTTCGGCGATTCGTTCGCGTTCGATCCGTCAAGCACCGTGGTCTCCACACCTGTGTCTGAAGTGCTTCGGCAGCGGCGCGGAGTCTGTCAAGACTTTGCCCATGCTGCGCTGGTAGCGCTACGCAGCGCCGGGCTGTCAGCGCGGTACATGAGCGGGTACATCGAAACTTCGCCGGCACCGGGCGAACCGAGGCTGGTCGGAGCCGACGCATCCCACGCATGGGTGGCCGTCTGGTCCGGGAACTCGTGGATCGAGATCGACCCCACCAACCGCTGTTTCGCCACGTACTCTCATGTTCGGGTGGCAGCTGGCCGTGACTATCACGATGTCGCCCCGGTCCGCGGGGTCACCATCGGCGTGCCGCACACCGAGACGCTGGAGACCTCTGTCGACACCGTCGCCATCCAGTGACGCGGGCCACTTTCTTACACAACTTGGCCACGTTTCCTACACAACTCGGCACTTTCGGGCCAATTTTTCGCCCGAAAGTGCCGAGTTGCGCGTATGTCGGGCCTGAGTTGCGCGTATCAGCGGCCCGCAACGTGACTGCTGGCCAGCCGGTCGGGGGTGCTGGAATGCGAAACGCAAGTCGCGGCAACGCGAGGCCCTACGATCTCTCATCGTGACACCTTCTTCTGACATTCGTTCCCGGCTTGCCTTGGCGCTCGATGTCGATGACGACGTCGAAGCGCTGCAAATGGCCAAGCAACTTGGCCCGTGGTTCGGCATCATGAAGGTGGGCCTGGAGTTGTTTACTGCCACGGGTCCGTCCATCGTCACCCGGTTGGCGCAAGACGGCTTCGCGGTCTTTCTTGACCTCAAGCTGCACGACATTCCCACCACCGTGAACAAGGCCGCACGGGTCTGCGGGTCGCTTGGTGCCACGTATCTCACGATGCATGCCCACGGCGGCTCAGACATGCTTTCGGCCGGTGTCGATGGTCTGCGGGCCGGAGCCTCGGCAGCAGGGATGCCAATTCCTGTCGCCCTCGGCGTAACTATCCTCACCAGCGACGATTCAGCACCACGGCACATCTTGGCAACACGCCTCATGACTGCGATGGAAGGTGGATGCGGCGGTGTGGTGTGCGCCGCCGCAGACCTTCACGAGATCGGGCAGCTTGCCCCTCGGATGGTTCGGGTGGTGCCTGGCATCCGCCCAGGCCTGGCCCAGACCCACGATCAGGCCCGGCCGGCCACACCCACCGATGCCATCACCGGTGGCGCCGACGTACTGGTGATCGGCCGCTCGGTCACCCAGGCTGCCGATCGGGTCGCAGCAGCCGAAGCCATCCACGCCGAAATTTCTGCCGCGCTGGTCTGAACCAGCATCCTGCCGAGTGTGCACTCACTCGGTTTGGGAGCGAGTGAGCGCACACGCGGACTCCACGACGCAGTCCGGGCCGTCTTTGCGGCTGGATCAACGGCTTGAACTGCACCTCCGAAGGCTCAAATCCCGAACCTTTCGAGCACAACATGCGCTCGCTTTCAAAACTTGCGGTGGGGTGCACGCAGTTTCGTCACCTGGCCCGGTAGCGTGCTCCACATGGCACTTCCTCCTGTTCTCACCGCTGATGACCGCGCTGCTGCGCTTGCGAAGGCCGCCGAAGCCCGCCGGGCCCGCGCCGAACTGAAGCAACTGCTGAAGATGGGCTCAATCTCGCTGCGCGACGCGATCGACCGCACACCGAACGATGAAGTGATTGCCAAGACCAAAGTGCTCACCGTTCTCGAATCCCTGCCTCGGCTTGGCAAGGTCAAGAGCCGTCGCCTGCTGGAAGACATCGGCATTGCCGAATCGCGCCGCATGCAGGGCCTTGGTGAACACCAGAAGGCCAAGTTGCTCTTGGCCATCGAAGGCTGAGGCTCCGTTCACCGTTTCTCGCTGATTCGCGCTGAATCGGCTCAAGACACTGCTGCTCTAGCCTGTTCCATGGCCATTTTCGTTATCTCGGGTCCCGGCGGAGCGGGCAAGGGAACAATCGTCGAGCGGCTCTGCCACGACGATGCGCACCTGTGGTTGTCCCGTTCGTGGACAACCCGAGCACGCAGACCCTCGGAAAGTCCGTACGCGTACCGTTTCGTCGACCGGCACACGTTCGAAGCGAACATCGAAGCCGGTGGGTTCCTCGAATGGGTCGAGTTTCTCGGCAGCTACTACGGAACGCCGCTTCCCACGGCCCCTGAAGGCGACGACGTTCTGTTCGAGATCGAAGTCCAGGGCGCCCAGGCCGTGAAGGCACGTTTTCCTGAGTCGGTGCTTATTTTCGTCGAGCCCCCTTCCCGCCAGCATCAGGAAATGCGGCTCCGGTCCCGAGGAGACAGCGAGGAAAACATCGGCAAACGGCTTCGCAAGGCCGAAGCCGAAGAAGAGATCGGCCACCAGATCGCCGACCACATCGTCATCAACGACGCCCTCGAACGAGCAGTGGCCGAGGTGGCTGGTATCGTTGAGAGTTACCGCAAGGCCTAGCTGCCGCGCGCACCTTCGTAGTAAGACCCGTAGAGACCCCGGAGATCCCCATGGCCCCTCGCCGTTCCACCATGATCGACCCTGCCATCGAGCACCTGCTCGAGCGTGTTGACTCCAAGTTCTCTCTGGTTACCGTGTCGGCGCGCCGTGCCCGCCAGATCAACCAATACTTCAATCAGCTTGGGTCCGAAGGCCTCGGCATGCTGGTACCACCGCAGGTGTCCAGCACCTCGCGCAAGCCACTGTCCATCGCTCTTGAAGAGATCGTGGCCGACAAGATCATCATTCGCAAAGCAACCGAAGTCGCTGCCGAGAAGGCAGCTGCCCAGGCTGCTGCCGCAGCAGAAAAGGCCGCCGCTTCCGAGTCTGGCCTGCTCTAAGCCTGCTCCGGCGCCTGGTCCAGTCTGCTCTTGTAGCAATCACTTGCATCACACAGACCGTCTTCCACTACCCACATGGCTGCAACTGAACCGTCGTTGAGCGCCCTGCGGGGCGCTCGTGTCGTTCTCGGGGTCAGTGGCGGAATCGCCGCATATAAGGCGGTCGAAGTCTGCCGCCGCCTGTTCGACGCTGGCGCGCATGTCATCCCGGTACTCACCGATGACGCGCTTCGGTTCGTCGGCGCGCTGACATTCAGCGCGCTGGCATCTGAACCTGCGCAGGTCTCCATGTGGGACGGCCCTAACCCGTCCCCACACACAACCCTCGGGAAATCGGCCGACCTCATCGTTGTTGCGCCGTGCACCGCTAACACGCTTGCGGCATACGCCAACGGGATGTCCAACAACCTCCTCACATCCACGTTGCTCGCAACGCAGGCGCCGGTTCTGGTGTGCCCTGCAATGCACACCGAGATGTGGGAGCAGCCCAGCGTGCAGCACAACGTGGGCGTGTTGCGTGAACGCGGCGTGCATGTCGTCGAACCGGGTGTTGGTGCGTTGGCCAGCGGCGACTTCGGCGCTGGTCGTTTGGCCGATCCTGCGGCCATCGTTGCCGCAGCGGCAGCCGTACTTGCTCCTGCCCGAGACCTCGCCGGTCTCACCGTTGTAGTCAGCGCAGGCGGCACCAGGGAGCCAATCGACCCGGTGCGCTTCATTGGTAACCGGTCATCTGGCAAGCAGGGATACGCCGTGGCTGCCGAGGCTGCGTCCCGCGGCGCCGAGGTGTTCCTCGTATCCACCGTTGGGTTGGCCACGCCCGATGGCTGCGAGCTGGTGAAGGTAGAAACCGCTGCGCAGATGCAGGAGGCGCTCGCTCGGTTGGCGCCCACCGCAGACGTGGTGGTGATGGCGGCCGCCGTCGCGGACTTTCGTCCCGTTGCGCCGGCGACACAGAAGATCAAGAAGAACCCAGGGTCCAACGACGCGCCAACGGTGGTTCTGGAACGCACCCCAGACATTTTGGCCGGTTTGGGCGCAACCAAGCCGCCGCATCAGGTGCTGGTGGGCTTCGCTGCCGAAACACACGACCTTGCGGCCAACGCAACAGACAAACTGGTGCGGAAAAAGGCCGACATGATTGTGGCCAACGACGTGTCGGCACCGGGCCGCGGCTTCGAAGGTGACACCAACGAAGTGGTGTTCTTCACCGCCGAGGGTGCCCAGCCCCTAGACTTCACCACCAAACGAGCTGTCGCTCGCGCCCTGCTCAACCGGGTAGTTGCTCTCCGAGCAGCCCGGCTGGGTTGAGCCCCTGAAGGGGCGGTGCGGGAACGGCTCGGCGACACGGGGGCTCTCTGTCGGCACCGCTGCACTTCAGCAGCGTTCGCCAACGAAGCGCCTCGACACACCGAGCAGATTTCCGTTCCGAATTTCCGTTCCGAGGAGAACAACACCACCATGGCACAGAGCTGGACCTTCACGTCCGAATCCGTCACCGAGGGCCACCCCGACAAAATGGCCGACCAGGTCTCAGACAGCATCCTTGATGCCATCCTGGAAGCAGACCCCGCAGCGCGGGTTGCGTGCGAGTCGCTGCTCACCACCGGCCTCGTCGTTGTTGCTGGCGAGATCACCACCACCGCGTACGTCGACATCCCCAAGCTGGTCCGCAACACGGTCAACGAGATCGGCTATGACCACGGCGACAAGGGTTTCGACGGTCACTCGTGCGCGGTGATCGTTTCCATCGACGAGCAGTCACCCGACATCGCAATGGGTGTCGACAAGGCGTTTGAAGCGCGCACCGAGCACGACATCGACGCAGAGTTGGACGCGCAGGGCGCCGGCGACCAGGGAATGATGTTCGGGTACGCCTGTAACGAAACCCCAGACCTCATGCCGCTGCCCATCTGGTTGGCGCACCGCTTGGCAGAGCGTCTCACTGCAGTCCGCAAAGACGGCACGCTTGCGTACCTTCGTCCTGACGGCAAGACCCAGGTCACGTTCGACTACACCGACGGTGTGCCAACGGCGCTGAAGACGGTGCTTATTTCCACACAGCACTCACCCGGCATCGACCTGCAGCGCACATTGCATCATGACCTCATGGAGCATGTGGTCAAGCCCACCGTCCCCGAGAAGTTCCGCGGCGATGAGTATCGGTTCCTATCTAACCCCACAGGCAACTTCGTCATCGGTGGCCCTCACGGCGACACCGGCCTCACCGGCCGCAAGATCATCGTCGACACCTACGGCGGCGCTGCTCGTCACGGTGGCGGCGCGTTCTCCGGCAAAGACCCGTCCAAGGTCGACCGGTCGGCGGCATACGCAGCGCGTTGGGTAGCCAAGCATGTGGTTGCGTCTGGTGCCGCTTCACGTTGCGAGGTGCAGGTGGCTTACGCCATCGGCGTCGCTCGCCCGGTCAGCCTGCTCGTCGAGACGTTCGGCACCGCCGTGGTCGATCCGTTGCGTATCGAGCAGGCAGTCAACGCCGTGTTCGACCTGCGTCCGGCTGCCATCATCCGCGACCTCGACCTGCGTCGTCCGATCTACAAGCAGACCGCTGCATACGGCCACTTCGGCCGTGAACTGCCTGGCTTCACGTGGGAAACCACCTCAAAGCTGGCCGAGTTCAAAGCAGCACTGGGCCTGTAGCCGCCATCAGCTGACCGGCCGGTTCGTCGGTCGGTCAGATTCGTAACGGATCCACTTCGATCCTTACTCGGCCCGGTGGACGTGCAGCGTCCACCGCGGCCAATGCATCACACAACGTGTCGATGTTCTGCGCGCGTACGAGATACTTTCCCTCGGCGGGTGAGCCAGTCTCGATGTCCTGTACGGTTCGAAGCTGCTCATTCCAGACCGGCGCTGCTTCGCCGCTGAGCAATGCCAGCGCATAGTGGGGCGGCAGGCGCAGGTTTTCCCTCACCGTCGCTTCGTGTTCGGAGAGCCGGGACGGGTCGCCAAGGACGGCTGCTTGGATCACCGGGTGCTGGGGGACGCGGGTCTGCACGTAGATGCGGCCGTGTGCGGATCGGCCAGTCGCCTGTTGGCGTCCGGCAACGATTCGTGCCGCCCGTGCCAAGAGGACCAGTGCGTGTTCTTGGGCTCGGTGGCGCGGCGCAAACAGCTCGCTGTCGATGTCGAGGAAGATCACGGTGCTGGCCCGGTCCACACGGTGCAGCAGCGCCTCGGTCCCAACCAACACGGCTGTGTCAGGCACCGTCTCTGTATCGGCAATCACTTCACCAACGGGGCGCAGGGCGAGGGCCTCCAGTTCCTCCCTCGCACGGCTTGTTCCCATGCGAAGGTTCTTCATGCGTCCGCCGCCGCAAGCCGCGCACACCACTGGCCGAGTGGCGTGGCAGCGCGGGCACACCAGTTGGGCGTCGGTGGTTGGTTGATGGACCGATGCACTGCACGTCTCGCATTCGGCGATGGCCCCGCACGCGACGCATCCCAGCATGCGGGCCCGCCCGGTGCGGTTGAGGATGCACAGGACGCGTTCATCTGTACGCAGAGCTTCGACGACTGCGGTGGTGACAAGCCCCTGTTTTCCAGGCTCCTCGGTGGAGCGGTCGATGACGGTGACTGCCGGCCAACCGGCTCGCTCGTCTTTGCGGTCGAGCGTCCAGATTCGTTCAGGCCCGGCTGCAGCTTGGGCTTCAAGGGTTGGCATTGGAGAAGTAAGCAGGCATACGACACCGAGTCGGCGTGCTCGCTCCACTGCGACGTCTCGGGCGTGCCACGTTGGCGTGCGTTGGTCCTGGTGTGCTTCGTCGTGCTCGTCGATGACGATGATCAGGCCCGGGTCGGCGATGGGTGCAAACACCGCAGCGCGTGCGCCGATCACGGTCACCCCACCGGCGGCCGCCGTAGCCCAATCGTCTGGGAGCAGCGCAACCGGTGTGCCGCTGCGGCGGAGTCGACGGGCGAGTGCAGCAGCAGCCGCGATGGACGGAACAATCACCAGCGCGCCCTTCGGTCCTGCTGCCGTGACGGCTGCCTGGATCATGCTGAAACGGTCCGTTGCGGGTGGAGTCCGAACCACGTGGGTTGCTGGGGGAGTGGTGGTGAGGATGCGCAAGACCAAGGCGGTCAGCGCGTCCTGCTGGTTGGCGCTTTCACTGGAGGGTGAGGGAGCGGGGCGTTGCCGAAGCGCTGGTGGCGGAGGAAGGCGACGCACAGCATGTGGAGGCCCCGTGAATCGCAAGACTTGCGCAGCGCGCCCGCCCCAACGCCAGGCTGCCCACATCGCGAGTTCCACAACAGGTTGTGGGGCACCAATCCCTCGGACTTTTGCAATGGGTCGAAGTGCCACTTGGGAAGGTGGCTGCACGTCAACCGCCAGCACCCAGCCGCCGATCCGGCGTCCGTGGAGTTCGATTCTGACTTCGGTCCCAACCGCCACCAGTTCGGCCCCCGGCATGGTTGGCGGCACCGTGTAGTCGAAGACTTTTCCGATGGCTGCTTCGTCTGGCAGGACCCGAACCACGCGGGGAAGGGGCTCTGCCTTTTCTGCACCGTCGAGCGCTTCAGGCAACGGCTTCCACCAGGACAAGCGCCACGAGGACAAGCATCAGGAGCGTCCAAAACGAGCCGATAAACCCGAGGACGCGGGCCACTTTGCCAAGACCGGGCTCTGGCCACCCCTCTGAACGCGCATCCGTGCGAAGGATGTTTGCCTGGTAAATGGCTACCGGACCGAGAAACGGACACATGAGCAGACCGACAAGTGCCAAAAGCAAGATCGGTGTGGCGCGCGAATCAAACGGGTTTTCGGGAAGACGCAACAGCTGCTGGTTCGTGTCCACGTGTGACTAGTAGCTGGAACCAGCAGCGATACCAATGATCATCAAGATGATGAACCCGATAAGTAAGGCTGCGTAGACCGTGCCAATGATCCCGAGGATTCGGCCGGCCTTGCCGACGCCGGGCTCGGCGAATTGGGCCCGAGTGGCGTCGTTCCGCAGTGCGTTGCCCATGTACCAAGCGACGGGTCCCAACAATGGGCAGAACAGCAGGCCCAAGATGCCGAAGACCAAAATGGTGGTGCCGCGGGAGTCGAATGGGTTTGGAGCGGCTTGTTGGTAGCCCGGTTGGAATCCGGGTTGAAATCCCGGTTGGAATCCGGCCGGTTGGCCATACTGCCCCGGCGGGTACGGCATTCCCTGTGCAGGGCCCAACGGCTGGAACGTGGGCTGCTGTCCAGTCGTGAAGACCGGAGGCGGCACTGGGAATTGAGGGGTCGGCATTTGCGGAGCCGGATGCTGGGGTGCCGGAGGTTGCGGTACGGGAGGTTGCGGTGTCGACCAGACGATCGGATTCTCGGGTGGAGTGTTCTCTTGATCAGACACGGGGTGTTCCTTCGGCGGCAGGTCGGAGCGGTCGTTGGGAGATAAAGCCGTGAAGCTTAAGAAACCGAACGGCGCATGGCGATTCCGGTCAACACTACGACTGCGAATAAGCCCACGATGGTTCCGACCATCGCCAGAATTCGGCCAATCTTGTTTTTGCGCGGCTCTGGCCATCCGGTGGACCGAGCGTCTTTTCGCACACCGTTTCCCATGACCCACGCCACCGGGGCAAAGATTCCGCCGATGCAGGTGATGGAGAGCATCACACCGAGGATGCTGAGCACCAGCACGGTGGTAGCCCTCGAAGCAAACGGATGGGGGGTCCCCGGGCGCAAGTCGTGCACTAACTGAGGCTGGGGCTGATTTACTGCACGATTAGCCCCGCCGACCGGCACGTTCCCCGGGATGATGGGGGACGCTGCGACGGGCGTGACCGGGAATGCGAGCGTGGCCGAAGGCCCGAGGGATTGTGTTCCGGATTGCGTGGCCGCCCATGTGGCGAGGCCCGGCCACTGCTTTGCGGGTCCGCTTTGTTCGTGAGCGGCGGCAACCCAATTCAGCGGTGGACCTACTTGCGGAGATTCCGTGGTGGTGCCGGAGGCGACCACTGTCCATTCCGTGATGAGCGGCGGCTCGTCGGAGAGATCCACCGAAGGTTCAGGTAGAAATTCGACACCAACACCATCGGCAGTGTTTGTGGGGGCCGACCAAGTGGATGCGACGGGCTCGACAACAACTCGGTTAGTAGGGATGCTGTCGACACTCGAATGTGCAGAAAGAGCATCGGTGTTACCGATGTCGACGATGTCGTCGTCTTCAGTCGGCGGAATCCACCAACCTTCGGGAGTATTCCTGCCCTCAGCCACGAGAGCGAGTGTACGGCGTGATCTGGATGTTCAGCCGCACGTCGAATGCCGAGCCGCGGTTGGCAGACCTTAAGCCGCGGTGGGTCGGAACAATCGCTGTACGGTCCAACGCGATACAGGTACACCGTGTGCCGGATCCATTCAGGGGCCTTCTCCTTGCGAACCGATGCACGGCTCGACGTGAACGTCCGAGAATCCGGGCAGATGGGCCGGACTGCGATCTGAAGCAGTTCCGTTTCGAGAACGTCCCTGCGCTTCAATCGACGCGTCAAGCATGTGGCCAGCCGGTACGCGGTACCCTGCGATCCATCCCGGAGATGGCCACTCGAGGCACAACTATTGGTCGGAGCTCAATCCAGCGATGGGGTCGGAGCCGAGGCCCAGGTGGTATTCCATTTCGCCGGCGAGGAACTCTAGAAACTGACCGAGCGATCGGCCCAAGCCATCGCATTCATAGGAGTTCCAAGTGTGAGCGCTGCCGGTGAGGGTGTCGACGACGACATGGCCACCGACTACTTCGTCGTCGTTGCTGAACGCTACAAAGTGGCTGGGAAGGGCGTCACGCTCCCGGCACTCGAGAGTCAAATAGCCGTATGTTTCGCGTTCGCTGACGAAGAGTGCGATGGGGACGCCGCTGGTTTGGATGGTCCCAAACGTTTCAGCTGCCCATCTCACATCGCCGGGCAGCTCAACGCCAAGCTCGCGTTCCAGCGTTCGAACTTGACGTCGCCGCTTTCGTCTACTCCCCCGTATCGACAGCGAAAACCAACTGCCCGTCTCGCCGACTATCCGAGAGCCGAACAATTTGTTCCTCGACTCCGTCCACTATTGAACCCTCCCTGCATCTGTGCACCAACGCCTGCGCTGGCTATTGCGATTCCGAGTTCGACACCACGCTCGAGCCAGATCTGTCGTCGCCAGAGATTGAACTCCGACTGATTGACTCGGTTCCAGCCCGCCGGAAGTGCTGTTCCCTTCGGAAAACCGTGGATGAGATTGTAGTTCTGTTGGTGGTAAGAGGGCGGGTTCCACTGGTCGGTGCAACAGGCCAGCCATGATGGCTGGGTCTATCCAGTACCCCGACCAGTGGAGATCACAGCATGCCAGG
>JAYSSK010000282.1:0-6418 GCA_043720595.1 Acidimicrobiia bacterium | reverse complement strand
GTGTTCCATGGATTGCGGGTCGGCCCGTAGGAGAGTGGCTCCGTCGTAATGGTGGTTCCGAACTCGGGAGTGTTTGTTCGACCGATGGAGATCAGTCCGGCGGCACGGAACCGGTCGTAGTGGTGCGAGTTCACCCTTCCCAACGCGTTCAGTTCGCGCCCCGCACGTGAACCGAGGTGGCACGGTTCGCCCGCAATCTGCATCGTCAGGTCTTTCATGGCCGTGGGAATGCCAGGGAAGGGGCCGATGTTGAGCGTCGCCGCCACAGCTTCGGAGCGTGCGGCATCAAAGCGCGTTGTCGTAAAGCAATTCAGCACCGGTTGCAGGCGTTGGGCCCGAGAAATAGCAGCCTCGACCAATTCGGCCGAGGAGACGTCGCCGCGGCGAACCAGTTCTGCAAGAGCGGTTGCGTCAAGACCTGACAGCTCTGACAGCGCTGAATCGGAATTCTTCTGCGATGCACCCATGGTGGCACGTTACCCATCTGATGACGCGCGAGACACTTCCTGCGGTCCAGTCAAACCGTGCACCACCGAGCCGCATGATCGGCCGATGAGCCGGCGTGCATGTAGTCAATGTGCGTTCACCTGCGCGCTCACCGAACCGTCTCCGCGCTCAAGGTTTTCGCAGGTCACGCCGAAGATATAGGAGTCGCAACGCTGGCGGTTCAGTCGGACGACAAGGTGGAAAACATGATGCAAATCCAGCGGCGAGAGCTGGGCCACGGCCTACCTCGAATCAAACGAATCGGCCCCAAGGCGTTCGGCGCAAGTGTCGTGATCGGCGCGTATCTGATGTTTCACAAAGCATCGGAGAACGAACGGCTGGTCGGCGACACAGCGGGCCGCCTCCTCGACGGCCTGCTCCACAACCTTGCGTCCGCGGCGATGACCATGATCCCGATTGGTTTGTTGATCTTTGGCGTGCAATCAGTGCTGGTGTTCAAACGCAAGCGAGACCGCGGTGCAAAGCTCGCAAGCGCTGTGTTGGTGCCCCGACTGACCTCGCTCGACTGCGAACAACTTGTCGGTGACAACTACCGATCCGACGGGTTCTCCGTCGTCGAGAACCGCGGTCACCATACCGACGGCGGCGTTGACCTTGTACTCAACAGGGGCACCGAAAAGATCTACGCACAATGCCGCCATTGGAAGGACGCTCTCGTAGGCGCGGAGATCGTGATGAGCCTCGCCGCAAACATGCGCGCAGGTGGGGCAACGGGCGGAGTTGTCGTGTCGTCCGGTCGTTTCACCGCAGAGGCCAAGGCCTACGCAGCAATGTGCTTCGTGCAACTGCTCGATGACGCGGATATGCACCGCATGATGAACGGACCTCGCCGACCACAACCGTGAAAGAACCGGCTGACTGCGAAACCGCTGATGACGTCAACCAGAGTTTCGCAAGCCGGTCGCAAGGCCGTTGATCGACAACAAGATGCCTCGTTCTACCAGTGCAACAAGATCACGCTTCGGCCCGCTCTGAACCGATCCGATGCCACCGAAACTGCCAGACGCTCCCGAGGGTGAAGCGCCCACTGCCGACAAGCCCGCTTGCGTAGCGCGGTACTGCTTGAGCAGTTCGACCTGCAGCATGTTCAACGGGTCGAGGTAGGGGAAGCGATTCTGGATGGACCTTGCCAACGACGGGTTGTCGAACAACAGGTCCGACGATCCACGTAGCCGTTCAAGCCACACGAGCGCTTTTGCATGGTCCGCCTCGATCCGGCTCATGATCGAACCGGCCAGCTCGGAATCTTCGACCAGCTCAGACGCATAGTGACGAGCGATGGTGAGGTCTGCTTTTGCCATCACCATCGCCATGTTGGACAGCACAGACCGCAAGAACGGCCACCGATCAGCAAGGTCACGCAACTCCTCTGCGCGACCCGAATCGGCGCCCACCCAACGTTCGATTGCGGTGCCGGTACCGAACCATCCGGGAAGCATCAGCCGGCATTGGCTCCAGCTGAACACCCAGGGAATGGCCCGCAGGTCTTCGATGCGATCAGAGGCGGTGCGAGACGCTGGTCTGCTTCCGATGTTGAGCTTGCCGAGTTCACCGACGGGTGTGATGGCACGGAAGAACTTCGTGAACCCTTCGGTTTCGTACACAAGCGACCGGTACTCCTCGAACGCGAGCGCTGACAGTTCATCGAGTACCACCCACGCGCGTGAGCGTTGGTCGCCGAGCCCTTCGGTGTCCAAGAACGTCGCTTCAAGCGAAGCCGCAAGAATGGCTTCAAGATTTCGTTTGGCCAAAGCGGGTTGCGAATACTTCGCAGCGACAACCTCACCCTGCTCGGTGATACGCAATCCGCCCCTGACTGCGCCGGGGGGTTGCGCAAGGATCGCCTCGTACGACGGGCCGCCGCCGCGCCCAACTGTGCCACCGCGGCCATGGAAGAACTGCAGGCGGACAGAAGCGCTGCTGGCCACCTCGACCAGAGCGGCTTCAGCGCGATAGAGCGCCCAGTTAGCTGCGAGGTACCCGCCGTCCTTGTTCGAATCCGAATACCCGATCATGACCTCCTGCAGGTCATTGCGCGACGAGAGCAGCTGCTTGTAGGTGGCGTTGGCGAACAATGCGGTCATCGTGCTCGGCGCTTGCTGGAGGTCAAGGATGGTTTCGAACAACGGCACGATGTCGAATTCGCACCGCAACGCCGTGCCGGTTGAATCGGTCCGCAACAGACCGGCGTTCTTTGCCATCAGCGCAACCTCAAGCACGTCGCTGACAGACTCGGCTTTCGAGATGATTGCGTGCGGCACGATCCGCTCGCCGAACCGCGCCATTCCGTCGGCAACCGCAGCGAAGATGTCGAGCTCGGTACGGGCTAAGTCAGAGTAGACGTGCAGCGGACTCACCAACGGTCGGAGCGATTGCAATTCCGATTCGAGCAACCGCACACGATCTGCTTCCCCCAACGACAAGTAAGACGGGTGCACCCCCACAACACGAAAGAGTTCGTCGACAACTGCCTCGTGAACTGCCGAGTTCTGCCTGATATCGAGACCGCACAGGTGGAACCCAAACGATTCGACTGCGCCGATGACAGAAAGCACTCGGAGATCAGCGATCTCGGCAGTCCCATGCGAACGTAGGGACGCGTCGACGATGCGAAGATCGTCGATGAGCTCTTCAGGCGACGTATACGGCGGTAGCTGGGCGTGCGGGGGATGGGTGGGCAACGTGCCAAGCAAACGCTGGGCGGTGGCTGCTAAGCGTGCGTAAATACCTCGGAGTGCGCGTCGATACGGCTCGTCCATCCGAAACTGCGAGTTGTCCTGCGACGACTCGGCTAGCCGCAGCAACTGCACCGTGGGTGAGACAAGGCGCTCTGACATCGACAGGTCGATCGACAAGCGGTCGATGGCTTCAAGGTGGAGGCGCAACGCTGTGGCCGCCTGGAGCTCCATCGCTGACCGCACAACTTCGGCTGTAACGAATGGATTGCCGTCGCGGTCGCCGCCAATCCATGAACCCATGCTGATGGCGTGCGCATTGGCAACCCTGACGTCCCAGCGCTGCTCGACGGACTTGGTGAGGTCGGCATGCAACGCAGGGATGACAGACGCCAGCGACGCGTCGTAGTAGCGGAGCGCCTCACCGATCTCGTCTCGGACTCGAAGCTTCGAAACGCGTAGAAACGCGGTCTGCCATAGGGTGAGGATCGCCGCATGCAGGTGAGCGTCGTTGTCGGATCGTTCAGCGGGGTCCATGTCGAGACGACTTCGAAGGTCCAGCAGACGTGCGACTTCTTGCAGCGTGTCGATGACCGTTCGACGGCGCACCTCGGTCGGATGCGCCGTGAGCACGGGGCTGACCATCAATGACGACACGACCGAGCGAATCTGTTCGGAGTTCACACCCGCTTCGGCCAGACGATCGAGCGCTGCGGCCAGGCTTCCCGGTTGCGGAGCAGTTCCTGAGCTCCGGTGAAACCGGCGACGACGCTCGTGGTGTACGTCCTCCGCTGTGTTGGCCAGCAAGGAAATCCACGAGAACGATCGGATGACATCAAGAGCGGTGCGGGTTGCCAGTCCGCCCAGAAGCTCTTGGAGTAACGGGACCGGGCTCTCTCCGCTGCGGCGCGCATCGACTGCGCCCTTACGGACCGACTCGATGAGCTGGAAAGTTGAGTCACCTTCTTGCACCCGAACCACGTCGCCCAGCATGCGACCGAGTAAACGGATGTCGTCGGACACCGCAGCGTCTTTTGCTGGAAAGGCGCCTAACCGGGCTGGTTGCGAGGAGATTCCCGAAGGCACTACGGATTCTTGCGACACCCGACCACGGTACTTCGAGCCCGCTCGCCCGCTGGATCAAGCCTCGAATAGCAAATAGCGTGGAAGTCACGCAGAGTCAGATCGGGCAAACTAGTAGCGATGACGAGATCCACCTTGCCGGCAACTGCTGCTGGTCACCCAGTCCGACCGTCATCTTCGTCCGCCACTCTTCGTACAGTTCTCCGCGCGCTCCGGCCGGGTCAATGGATCAAGAACCTGCTGGTTCTTGCCGGTGCCGTTTTCTCCGGACTGGCCACCGAAGCACACGTACTGCGAGCTGCGCTCCTCGGTGTGGTGGCCTTTACGTTCGCCGCAGGGGCGGTGTACCTGGCCAACGACATCGTCGACCGTAGATCTGACCTGCTACATCCCACTCGTCGCCTTCGACCCATCGCTTCGGGCGAACTGTCGGTCAACCTTGCGGCTGGCATCGCCATTGCCCTAGTCATATGCGCCACTGGAACCGGGCTACTGGTCGGACGGCTGTTCACGGCGATCCTTGGCTTCTATTTCATCACGAACGCAATCTATTCGCTCGGTGCAAAACGGGTTGTCATCGTCGACGTGTTGTTGGTCAGTGGTGGGTTCGTCCTTCGTGCCGTTGCCGGTGCCGTAGCCGCCGAGGTGGCCGCATCTTCCTGGATCGTGGTCTGCACGTTGGAGTTGGCGATGCTCATCGTGCTCGGCAAACGTCGCGTAGATTTGCGGACCGCAGAAGATCTTGGACTCCGCCATCTGCTTCCATCCGAGTGGTACACGATCGCATTCCTCGATCTTCTGATGGCGGTCTTTGCCGGTGCGTCGATCGTCACCTATTCGCTTTACACCCTCGATCCGCGAACTGTGGAGGCAATCGGGAACCGCCGCATGGTGCTCACGCTGCCAATGGTTGTCTACGGATGCCTGCGCTACCTGTTCATGGTGCACACAGGCAGGAGCACATCTGACCCGTCGTCGGCGCTGGTGTCGGACTGGGGGCTTCGGCTGTGCGCAGCAGCCTGGGTGCTAGCGGCCCTCGTCGCCGTCTACCTGTGAGCGGGCCAACGGGACGCTCGCCGCTTGTCAACGAGCGGGCAAACGTTGCCAGGGAGGCGACCGTCGAGCAGGCCGTCCCCGTGGATGGGGTCCGAACTGCTGCATTTGCCGCAATCGTTGTAGGGGTTGTGCTTCGAGTGGTCGGTGCGATGCAACGACTCGATCAGCCGGTTTGGCGGCAATCTGATCTTTGGGCTCAAGCACGTGGTTTTCTCACCGAAGACGCGAATCCGTTGCATCCACGCGTTGCGTGGCGTGGCACCTCGAGCGGCATAGCTGAAAGTGAATTTCCGCTCGTTTCCTGGACAACTTCGGCGCTTTGGCGAGTCTTTGGGACCCACGATCAATTGCTACGGGCTGTGCCCTTTCTTGCCGGGCTCATCAGCCTTTGGATCTTCTTGTTGGTCGCACGTGACCTGCTGGGCAGCCTGGGGGCAGCGGTTGCCGTCGCGTGCGTCGCCGTTGCACCGCTGTCAGTCTTTGTGGGAACAGCAGTCCAAAGCGACGGAGTGATGCTTGCAGCCGTACTCGTCACCGTTTTCGCAACCATTCGTTGGACATCCGACGAATCGTCCTGGCGCTCCCTCAGGTGGCCAGCGCTCGTCGCGCTGTCGCTGACAGTGGCAGGTTTGATGAAACCCACCGCACTGCACGTTGGGCTGGTGGTGGCCGCTGTGATCACGATGCGTCGCGGGTGGCGCGCGTTGCTTCGACCCTGTGTCGCAGGAGTCGCGGCCATCGGGCTCGGCGTTCCTCTTGCATGGACCTTGCACGCCCGCACGATCTTCCAGTCGACGGGGTTGTCACTCGGTATTTCGAACGAACATCACTTTGCTGGAACCGAGTTGATCACCAACCCCGCGTTGCTCCGGAACATCGCAGGTCTGCAGTTCCGTTGGGTGTGGGGGTTGGCACTCATTCCTGCTGCGTACTCGGTTGCTACGAGGATGCGGTCTGATGCTGTGCGGGTTGGCCTGAGCTGGCTGGGTGCCGCCGTGGTGATGCTGCTGGTTGCCGGACGCACCACCGGCGACGAGTGGGCGTACTACTACCACGTGGTGTCAGTTCCTCCGGTAGCTCTACTCGCCGGCGCCGGA
>JAYSSK010000281.1:0-6441 GCA_043720595.1 Acidimicrobiia bacterium | reverse complement strand
TTGATCTGATCCGCGCTGAGGACTGGTCCTGGGCGGCCAAGCTCCCCCATGCTGGTATTGGCTGCGACCCGCTGATGACGTGTTCCGCCGACACGGTTAGAACCGTCGTCGAGGACATGGCACGAGCGCCGATGTGGACGATCCTGGTGATCGACGGCTGGTCGATGCTGGACCACGTTGCGATCCGCGCCCTTGTGGCCGCACAGCGAGAATGGTTGAGTGTCGTGATTCTGGCCGACCGCATCGACCAGGTCCCGCAACATGCCGCGGCAGCCATCCGGGTGCACGAGCGCGGCCGAGTGTTGGCAGACCTGCTACAGAACCCGCGCACCATTTGTCACGAACCTGGCACGCCGTTCGTCCTCTCCGGTATGGCTGCATCAAGGGCCAAGCGAGTTGCCGAATCCCTTTCCACCTGCCAAGACGGTGCGTTGCACGACGCTGGGTCAGCGTTGGCTTCTGTCGTTCGCCTGAGCGAACTCTTGATCGGCACGGAAAGCGACAATGCCAGCGCCAGCGATTCGCAAAGGTGGCACGACCACATTCGCTCAGCATGGCTTCCTAGCCGCCACACGCACATGGATCGACTCGTCGCAACCCTTGGCTTGGCAGGCACGGACCCGGTCACCATCGACCTTGTCTCCGACGGTCCGCACACGCTGATCGCCGGCACGACCGGTTCCGGAAAGAGCGAACTGCTGCGCACGCTCGTGTGCTCGTTGGCCGCTGGATACAGCCCTCAACAGCTGACATTCGTGCTTATCGACTACAAGGGCGGGGCAGCCTTCACTGGGATGGAAGAACTGCCACACACCGTTGGGTTCGTCACAGACCTGGACGACGGGCTGGGTTCGCGTGCGCTGATCTGCCTCGAGGCAGAGTTGCGTCATCGGGAACAGATGCTTGCGGCGGCTGGCAGCGAAGACATCACCGCATACCCACACGGACAACTCGGCATTCCGGCGATGCCGCGGCTGGTTGTCGTGATTGACGAGTTCGCAACGATGCTTGCCGAGCTGCCGGACTTTGTCAGCGCGCTTATTGGCATTGCACAGCGTGGGCGCAGTCTTGGCGTTCACCTCATCCTGGCGACGCAACGCCCGGCAGGTGCCGTGAACGATTCGATCCGGGCGAACACCAACCTTCGCCTCTGCCTGCGGGTGCAGACCGCTGCCGACTCTTCCGACGTGATTGGTTCGCCGCGAGCAGCGGCGTTGGACCGCCGCTTCCCCGGCCGGGCCGTGCTTCGCACGGGCCCCGAAGAGTTCGTTGCCATGCAAACGGCCTCGTGCACGCTGCGCGGGACCGGTCCGGGAAGCGCTGGACGCGACAATCAAGCAATCGCGTTCCATACCGCCGCTCAGGACAGCTCTGGGGTGGCGCTCGGGTTCCGCAGCCCCGTACTCACCGGGCGGCCGGAGCCAAGCGGCGCGGCAGACAAGCTTGCGGGTCGCAGCGACCTCGATGACATCGTTGCATCGGCGAAGTTGGTTGCGAGTGAGATGCAGCTTGCTCGGCCCCGGCGGCCATGGCCGGAACCGTTACCCGCAACCCTCGCTTTGTTCGATGCGGACAACACGGTGCAACTCGGGCTCGTCGACCGGCCAGAACTGCAGCGCACCGAGGTGCTCCCGGTGTCCATGTTCCGTTCCAACACGGTGATGTTCGGTGCCGCAGGGTCCGGGGTCTCAACTGCACTGGCCTCGGTCGCTGTAGCGCTGGCGTGCACCTCAGACCCCGGCACGCTGCACCTTTACCTCGTTGACCACGGCTCAGGGGTGTTCGCAGGGTTGGAGGCGCTGCCACAAGTAGGTGCACGTATTACCGCGACAGAACCGGAGCGGCTCGACCGGTTAGCGCGTGTGCTGACCTCCACCATCGACCAACGCCGCGCCGACCGCGAGATCCGACCCGATGCACACCATCCACAAGTGATCGTCTGCGTGGACGACTGGGGAGCTCTGAGGGCAGCGACCGACGACGTGCTTGGCGCTGTGCAAGAAAGGTGGTTCCGGATCTTTGCCGATGGTCCATCGGTTGGTGTGACCTCCGTGATTAGCGCGGATCGAGCGCAGGCATTGCCCGGCTCGGCGCTTGCGTCCTTCGGAACACGGTTCGCGTTTCGCCTCAACGACCCATTGGACGACGCAATGCTGGGTATTGCGAGGTCGTCGCCGCCACGCAGTGCGCCGGGACGGGCTATCGAACTCAGCAATGGAGCTGCGGTGCAGTTCGCAACGTCGGGAAGCAGTCACCCGGACTCAGCCCGGACTCATGCTTCGGGCGTGGATCTGGCGGCTCAGCATCCGGGGCCGCGGCGAATCGAGCTGCTGCCCACATCCATCAGCGCGCAGACGGTGTGGGAACGTGCTGCCGACCAGGGAACCACCCTTACACATCGATCTTCGAGCGAGTCCTTGTCACTCCCGATCGGAATCGGAGACACCGACCTCGGGCCGGTCGGCTGGCAGCTCCACCAAGGAGAACATCTCCTTGTCACAGGTCCGGGGCGATCAGGCAAGAGCAATGTGTTGGCGCTCATCGCTGCAGCGGCACGAGCTGACCATCAGCGAATCCGGATCGTGACACTCGGGTCTGGGCGATCCCCACTTACAGCGACGCTGGATGGGCTTGGCATCGATCATCAGCAGACATACGACCTCGCAGAAGTCATCGGGGCGCAGAGCCAACCAGACCGAGCGTCGGGCGGGTTGCTACTGCTGGTCGATGACGCAGAACTCATCGATGACCCCTCCGGCGACATGGCCCGGTTTATCGCAGCACGCAACCAGCACGTGTGGATCGTGGCAACCGGCCGGGCAGATGCCCTGCGAAATGCGTACGGACATTGGACGGTGCCGCTTCGCAGATCACGCAAGGGCCTTGCACTTCGACCCCACATCGAGATGGACGGAGAATTGTGGGCGACCCCACTCCCCCGCAACCGAGTTCGGGGCGGTGCTCGGGTGATGCCGGTTGGACGTGGATACCTGCTCGACGACGGCCATGCCGAGCTGGTGCAGACCGGCCACATCGAGACCGGCACGATCGAGACCATCCACGTCGAGACCGGCCACATCGAACCAATGGTCAGACGCGACAACGGGACTGCACAGTCCCTCGACACTGCAAAACCCGCGCGGATTTCACCAATCGAGTGTGGAAGCCCCAGCACCACCGGCAGGAGAATTGCATCATGACTGAACCGAGCGCCGGAACGCTGATCGGGCAGTACGAGATTGTGTCGCTCATCGGGCACGGCTCGACCGGCAGCGTGTTTCGAGCGGTCGACACCGACACAGGTCGCACGGTTGCGGTGAAGCGCATCACAACCATGCCTACCGATGCTCAGCGCGCTGCCTTTCACCGAGAAGCGCGAACCTTGGCAGGGCTCGAGCATCCCTCGGTGCTTCGAGTGGTCGAACTGATCGATACGGACGAACATCTGGCGTTGGTCACCGAGTATGCCGGCGGCGGCTCAGTACGCGACGTGCTGCGCACGCATGGCCCCTTCGATGCTCAGCAGGTCCTGGCTTTACTCGGTCCGGTCGCCTCAGCGTTGGCCACTGCCCACCGAGACGGGGTGGTGCATCGAGACGTGAAGCCGTCGAACATCGTGCTCCGGACTGACGGCACACCAGTGCTGGTGGATTTCGGTTTGGCCCTGACCGACCCAGGGGTGTCTCAGACCAGCAGCGCTGCACTCGGTTCCGCTTCGTATCTTGACCCCGAGGTTGCCGACGGGGCGATGCCTTCGCCAGCATCCGATCTGTACTCGCTTGGCGTTGTTGGTTATGAGCTGCTGACCGGTAGGACTCCGTTCCCTGGCGACACCCCGCTTGCAGTTCTGCGGGCCGCCGATCGGGGCGAGTTTGTTCCGCTCGACCCGGCCGTGCACGGCCCGTTGGCTGTTGCAGTGGAGCGGGCAATCGAGCGCGACCCAGCGGCGCGATATCCCGATGCCGACACGTTGCTTCGAACATGGAGGGCGGCGGTCGATGGCCCGCATTCCGATGTTGAAAAGCCACAAGATGCTCGTGCTTCGCAGGGACTGTCGGAACCAGTGTCGCAAGGTCCGTCGTCGCAGGCTGTGCCGCAGGGTGTGCCGCAGGGCGTGTCGGTAGCACAATCTGTCTCCGACACACCTGGTCTCACAGCCGCAACTCGTGAGGGGGTGGAGGGAGTTACGACCGAGGACGATGGTCTCGACCGCACGAGTGCGTTTCGAATTCCGATTCGGCCACGGGCGCTCGAGGCTGCAGAGCCCGTCGGTGAGATGCGCAACTGGCGACGCATCTGGACGGGCGTGGCAGCGGTGGTAGTGCTTGGCGCAGTCGGCGCGACAGTTGCCGCGGTGCGGTCCGCCAATCGAACCGAGAAGACGAACGGTGTGGTTCCGTTCCGGGTTCGGTGTGACTCGCAGACCATTGCACAGTGTGTCGGGGCCATCACCCGAACGCCCGAGGGAATCTTGGTGCGATTCGCCGAAGACGACCGACCGACGTTGTTCACCGTTGGCCGGCGCACTGATGCGTTGCGGGTGAGCAACTTCTTCTGCGGGTCGGCCGAGACGCTGGCCGTGTACAGGCCGACGAACGGTGTCATCTACTACTTCAAGCAATGGCCCCTGCCCGGCGAGCAAAGCGACGTACGCGCTGACGCAACTGGGATGACCAACGCGCAGGTGGTGGTCGGCGACCACAACTCCGACGGCTGCGCCGACATCGGTCTGGAAATCGGCGCCAACCGCACCTGGTTCATGCCGCATGCCCAAGGCGAACGGCTGCAACAGATCGATCGGTCCGCAGTCACCGCCGCTGCCGCACTCCCCGAGCCGACCGCCGAGCCGACCGCCGGTCCGACTACAGCTGCCGGCACCTAAGGGGCGCACCGCGGCGTACCAATGAACGCCCTGGGAAGCTCGCGTGCGAGCGCCGCCTGCTGTGGGTTAGCGCAGCTTGAAACGGGTAGCGGCGGGTGCGACGTAGACCGCGTTGAGCAGCCTGATGCTGTTGCGATAGGACCCGTCGACGGCATAGATCGATGCCCGAGGAGCGCTCAACCGGACTGGTTGTGTGTAGTCGATGGGTGACCCCAGCCCACCGGTGTCGACCGTTCCAACGGATCGAGACGCACCGAGCAGCCCGGCGCGAGAAAGGTCGCCGCTCGCCACGGCACGTTCAAGAATTGCCTCCCATACGCGGGCTTGGGTGTAGCCGAATGTGAGGCCGACGTCTGGGTTCTCCGTCCAGTAACGGTTGTCCGACGCAAGCAGATCAGCGGCGAGCGATGCTGTCTCGTTCTCGCCCCAAACCGGTCCGTCTCCGATCACCCAGCACGTTGCCTCGAACGTCTTCGAGGTCTGGGGGGTGATGATCCGATCGCTGAAGCCAGCACCGAGAACAATCCACCGGAACGTGAGGCCGGAACGAGCTGCGCCCATCACAAGTTGCACCAGCTGTTGCGGTGCCAACGTGGTGACCACGCCCTGGCATCCACCGCGAGCGAGCTGTGCCAATACTGGCGCTGGATTGGTGTCGGTGGCTGCCATCTGCACCGACGCACCCACCCGTGCACCGCTGTCTGCGGCGGCGAAAGCGAAACCCTCGGCACCCGCGTCGCCGAAGCTCGTGGCGATGGAAACCGAGCAGACGGCGGAACCCGGCGCCTGCTCCAGGAAGTACGAAACTCCTGAGATCGCTTGAATCTGATAGCTGTTGAACACGGGGAGGAGATTGGGTTCCTTGGCCCAACGCCCTTCCTGCGAGGCCGGGCTGGCCAGCAGGTGGTTCTCTCGCAAAAACGGCACGGCTGCTTCCGTCGCAGGCGTTCCCAGGATGGACCCGAACCCCACAACCGAAGCCTGTGTCGATGCCAATTCCGTCAGGGTGAGGGTTGGGTCATAGTTCGCATCTTTGAAGAGAATCTTCACCGGATATCGGCCACCGACTCCGCCACGTCGATTGATTGCCGCGATGCGGGCCTCGAACCCCGCAGTGATCGCCTTGGAAATGTTGGACCACGTGGGGTTTGTGGTTGTTCCGATCAGCCCAACCGTGATGACCCGTCCGTCGAAGCCGGGGACCGCAACAGGGACGACTGGCGTGGCGGCCGAGGCCGTTGCCCGAGCGCGCTGCCACACGAACCGCCCATTCTTCGTTCGTGTGCATACGACTGTGTCACCGGTCTTGGTACGTCGTTGCAGACCCACCTGGGACTTCAAGCACCGGGCACCCAACACAGCCAGCTTCGAATCGGTCCGCACCGCTGTCAGCTTCGACGTGGGCGGCGAGGGAGGTGCCGTCGTTGCAACCACTTCGGCCACCGCAGCGACCGACGGAGCTGGTGTGGGAACTGGCACCGCCGCGCGAGTTGGTTTCACCGTTGTCGGCGCTGTTCGACGGGTTGTAGGAACCACGATCGGCGCCACAGCTCGGGCTG
>JAYSSK010000280.1:0-6461 GCA_043720595.1 Acidimicrobiia bacterium | reverse complement strand
CGGCCCGGGTTGGCGACCCTGATAGCTCCGTTGATGTGGATCGTCGATGACCAGACGATGCAGTATCGGTTGGGTCTCGCGCTCGGCGCTGCAATGGGTGGCCTGTCGGTCGTTGTGCTGTCCCAGTTGGTGCTGCGTCTGACCACACTGTCGCTGAGGTCGGCGTTGTTGGCTTCGGGTGCGGTCGCCCGATCGGCCGCGTCATTGTCAGCCTCCGCCCACCTTTGGGCCGAACCGCTCGTGACGCTCACATTTCTCCTCACTCTGCTGATGCTCATGCGGTTCTTCGATCAGCCCCGGCTCGGAATCGGAGTCGCCGCTGTTCGATGGGCAGTAGCGGGCTACACATGCCACGGCCGTCTGCTCCCGCTCGCAATCGTCGCCGGGCTCGCCACGGCGGGGAAACTCGCCCTCGATCGCCGATGGCGGGACAGCGTCATTCTGCTATTCGTCGCAGCATTGACGACTGCCGCCTCAGGTTGGTACGCATCACTTTTCGTCGAAGCGCTCTGGATCGACCCGAACGACCGAAACACCGTCGGTGCCGTGCTGCGTCGGCTCACCGACCCCGTGATATCGCGGCTGCCGCAGTCGGGCAAGTTTGGTATCTGCTGATCTCGACGTTTGGTTTGTTCGGCGTCGGGTTCGTCGAGATGACAAGACGAGTTCTCGCGCGCTCGGGGACAGTGGAGTTGGATTGTCGTGGTTGGTTGCGACAGAGTCGCAGTCAAGGATTGTGGATGCAACACATGACCGCGTGCGGGTTGGTGTTTGGAGGGCTCAACGCGCACAACTTGCCCGGCGACAACTTGAACTTCGCTCAGGATGTCGACTTCTGTCAGCGAGGTCAGCCGCGAAGTGCTGCCCACCGGATCGACGGTCGTCTTCCGTTTGGTACCCGAACGGTTCTTCCTCTGTTGAGCAAGACCGCAGTCGGTCGCTTGCCGGCAGGCAAACCCCGGGAGAGCCAACCCACAGGTGGCAGAGGCTTGACGAGCCAAGTCGGCGCTTCAAAGTGCGACCGCTACTCGACCTCCAACACAACCCACTCACCGAACCGTGTCTCTTTTTCAATTTCTCGGCTTTGAACAAACTCGACCAGTGCCGCCTCCACGGGTATACCGTCGGCAACGAAAACGAAAACCCGCTCCGCAGCGACCAACTCCGTCGCAATCTCACCTGTCGTCAGGCGATCGGGGTACAACTGGTTGTCCAGCGGAGGCAGAGCAGCCGGGTCAATATCGGGCCGGTATCCAACGTGGTGCAAAATTTCTGGCTGCTTAGAGGCAATTACGATCGCGTCACCACCATGAAAGTGTTGCTCAACGTATTGAACAGCGTCGCGGGCGGAACTTCGCCCACTCCTGTCGGTGAAAGGGCCCCCGGTCACAAACGACAGCGCACCGGCGAGCGACACCGCCGCAAGCGCCAGAATAGGCACGCGCTTCGAACTACTGAACTCGCCTAGCAGGACATCAATTCCTGCCGATGCCGCTAGTACCGCAAATGGAAACGCGGGCATCAGGTACCGAGCCAGGAAGACCGGCTGGATCAAGGACACGAGGAGGGTGAGGCCTGTGTACGCGAGCGCCAGAAAGAAACACAGCAGGAGTTCAGGCGAAGCGCTGGGTCGGATCGCTACCGTCACCATTACACAGATCATGCCGACCCCGAGAACGATCGCTGGCAGGCCGCGACCGAACATGCTCCAAATCTGGCCACGTACGACGTCGACCGAAGGTTCTGGAATCCAGTCCGCCTGCCAGGAGTTCGCCAGCAGTGCCGGAACAGCTGGAGCGAAACACAGCGCGGCAGTCACGATCGCGATCGCAATCGGCGTTCCTTGGTTGGGGTCCAGCCGTCTCTGCAGAATGGCGATCACCACCAAGGTGAGAGGTACTAGTACAGCCAAGATATGCAACGACGCGCCAATCCCGGTCAAAAGCCCGAACGCAGCAAATGAAGACAGCCGCCGAGATTCTAAGGCTCGCTCAAAGACGATCGCTGTGGCCAGCGCAACGCACGAAATCCATGTGTAGGCGCGCGCCTCGGTGAGATACCGGAGGAAAAAGGGATTCGTAATCATCAGCAGGCACGCTGTCGCCGCTGTGCGTTGGTTGAACCAATGGGTCGCGAGTATGAACAAGAGTGCTGCGGCGACCGCACCGCCGAGCACACTGAACATTCGGAGTCCGTTGTCGCCGGCAAAGAGTTGTGACCAGAACCACAGACCGACGAAGTAGGCGAACATCCCCGCCTCCTGATCCCATAAGACTCGCGCCAATCCACCGAACGAACGCCGGACGACGAGGGCCGAAATAGTCTCGTCAAACCAATATCCATCGTCACCGACTCGAAACCAACCGACAAGCAATACGAAGAACGCGACGCACGCGGCACCAGCGGCCGTACTTGGTCGACGCGCTCGAGTCGCCGACGGCCACCCCGACTCAATCATCGAACCATTCCGTTGCACACATATCGGCTCTGAGCTCGCACAATCGGCCGGTCACAGAATCAAAGAGCAGGCGATCGTCGACCCGTAGCGCCACGATCTGGAGGATCTCAAGCGAGGGAACGTGATTCGACTGCAGCGACAGTCCCCGTTCTGCCGAGTCCCGTGCACCGTCCAGATCGCCAACCCTCAGATATCGAAGAGCGAGGTTGGCGCGCCAAATCGCCATGTCAGGTTCTCGCTCAACTGCTCGCTGGGACCACGCGAGAACAAACTCCTGGTCAACCGAATCATCGGCTTCTGAGACTCGCCCCTTCGACGATGCAACAGCATTCGCAACACCTGGATCGGCGTCCAGCCAGATCGCCCAAACTGCAAAATCCTCGCCGACATGGGCCGGGAGTGGATTGAGGGCTTGCACGCTGAGGAAGTACCACGAACCCAACACAATCCCTACAATTGCCGAAACAGCCAGCCATGGTCGGTCCCGCACATTTTCGCGAGCGAGACGTGGCGGCGCCGATCCCAACAGAAGCAATGCCAAACCAAACGTTGGAAGCGAGGCAGGCTCAAGCAGCCATCCAATGCCGATGACCGCTGCCATCCAAGACCATGGCCCGGCCGAGCTCCGCCCAGCGAACCACGCGAAGGCTGCGATTGCCAGCACACCGACGAGTCCTGTTGTCACCAGGTGCTCAACAACAAAATTGTGTGCATCGATCCACGACCCGGCTAGGTCGTCGGAGAAGCGGCCAGCCCACTCATCTGAGTAGTGGGATTGAGTCGCAGGTCGAAAACGACCCAATCCCCATCCTTGTATTGGACGGTCAAGCCAAGCGCTTAGACCGAAGGACCACAGGTCCAAGCGATCCTGGACTCCACTCGTTCCAACTCGATCTCCAGCGCTCTGGCCGGTCCCGGCCAGGCCGTGGGCGAAGCTCGCAGCGATAGCGGTAAGCAACGTGAGCGGCACGAGAAGCGTCGCTTCGATCGAACGCGCTCTAAGTGCACCAAATACTGCGACAGCCAGCACAGCCAACAAAGCGATACGTGATCCGCTCAAGGCTGCAAAGAAACTGAAGAAAATGAAGCCGATCAGATTCGAGTTTGCAGCCGATTTAGTTTGTCGATGCACAAACCAAGCGGCAACCGCTGACATTTGAGCCCCGTAGTGGATCGGGTTACCTGCAAGGCCAACCGGACGCCCGAGTTCGAGTGCCATGAAGAAGTCGGTTGGTTTGGTCCACAACTGCAACACTGCGAACGCCGA
Source organism: Acidimicrobiia bacterium (assembly GCA_043720595.1). Taxonomy (GTDB): domain Bacteria; phylum Actinomycetota; class Acidimicrobiia; order Acidimicrobiales; family JANYDT01; genus JANNBN01. The sequence continues at coordinate 2,736 of JAYSSK010000280.1, read as the reverse complement.
ACTCAAAGCGCCAGAACTGACCATCACCCAACCGACAGCATTTCGGCCATTGTCTGTGAGTTCACGACCAATCACCCAGAGGCAGAGCACAGCCACCATCACGAGAACGCTGCTCCATCGTCCGATCGCGCCGACAAACGCAACGGCTGGTGCCCGCGACAACGACGCACCGAACGCGACCCAGGCCACGATGAAGCCGGCAACTCGGGCGGCCCGATCACCAGCCACAATCAGACGACCCAGGTAACAAACCCCGAGTGGAATCGTCGCCAATAGAACGGCGAAGCGAGGTGTATCCCATGGGTGCTCTGCCGAAGGGATGTACGCAACCATGAGCGTCACAACGCTTGCAAGCGCCACGATGTCGGTGACACTCAATCGACGGAGGGCGGCGGTCGATGGCTGGGTTTCGAGCAACTCAGCTAGTCGCACCCCGTCACGCCCAATCGACACAACGCCAAATCGGTCGAGTCCCTCAGTTCTCCGTCGCCGGTTCGTTCGGCCACGATGCGCATGAGGTCTAGCGACTGCGCATTCCATGGCTGCAAGGCAAGCGCATCTTCGAGGGACCGTCTCGCCCCCAGGTTGTCGCCAAGCGTGAGCCGAACCTCGGCAATCTTGTTGTAGTAGAACGGCCAATCCGGCTGTCGGTCTCGTGCTCGCTCCAACCAGACGGCTGCAGAACGATGTGCTGCTACATCGCCGACAAAGTTGACGTAGGCCGCGGCAACAACGTTGGCTGCGACCGGATCCCAAGGAGTCCAGCGTGCCGCACGAGCCACCTCCTCTGGTCGTTGACTCCGAACTGCGCTTGACAGCTGCACGTCGATGAGCACGAATAGCAGCGCCAACGTCAGACCCCCCAAAACGAGCAGACGCGACATCGAATCCGGCGAGACTCGCGTCGGCTCGGATCGTTCGATGACGCCACTCGCTTCGTTCGACGCCTGTGATGCACCGAGTGTCAGGAGTGCAAGCGGCAGCGTCACCAGGCCCGTTGGCTCAAGAAGCCACGTAACCCCGACCACGGCGGTGAATACGAGCAGCGGCCCGGAGGCATGGCGCGTTGCAAACCAGGCAAACGCCACACACAACAACAACCCGACCACACCAAACGAGACAGCAAGGCCGACCAGAATGTTGTGTGCATCGAACCAGATCTGGGAAAGTTCTTGCGATGCGTGCCGGGCAGAGAACTCCGCCGAGAATCGGCCTTGAACGGCAGGCCGAAAGTTTCCTGCCCCCCACCCGAACACCGGCTTGTCCCCGATCGCCTGAGCGCCATACCTCCACGCATCGAGACGTCCCGCCGCCTCGGATGTCGCCCGGCCGGTTGCTGTCGTTGCATCACCAAGGAGGCTCGAGACCCACGATGAAGTGACAACCCCCGCGAGGTATGCGCCTGCCGACCCAACTAGCTGGACCCACGCTCGTCGATGAGCAGCGAGCGCACAAATGGTCACAAACCCGACTGCTACCGGAAAGCGGGAACCCGACAGATTCGCCGCCGCCGCGAATAGCACGACGAGCGGGAACGCAATTCGGCTCCGCAACCCGCGAGCGCAAACATAGGCGGCTCCGCCGGCTGTGACCGCTCCGAAGTAGATCGGGCCACTTGATAGTCCAAACGCTCGGCCATCGACGAGAAACAAGATCCAAGACCCCGACCGGACGGCGAGCTGCAGAAATCCGACAAGGGCAGTGACAACAAGCGCACCCAGCAGCACGACGTTGAAATACTGCAATCCGCCGGAGCTGAGCCGTCGCGCGATGGCCCAGCCAGCGATGCTGCCAACGTAAATGAGAGCGCTCGTTTCGCGCCCATACGCCCCCAAGAGTGCTACACCAGGCGCTGCCGACAAGGCGGAGCTCGCAACGATCCAAACCGACACCGCAACAGCAGCTGTCGCGGCCCGATCACGGTCACGAACGTCTCTGCACAGCAGCGCAGCGCCGAGCGGTAGCAAGCAAAGAATCGCCGCCAATCGGGGAGTTGCCGACGGCATGTAGAGAAACGGGAACGTGGCGAGGAGGTACACAGCCGCTGCAGCGGCGACAGCAATGTCGCCAATCGGCAAACGTCGACGACCGTTCTCAGCGTACGCCTGATCATGCGACGACCCAAGGAAGCTCAACAATTTTGAATCCAGTCGCTCACGGGATCGTCATTTTTCGAGTGTAGCGAGCGCGTCGACGCCGAACCTGGATGCTTTGTCGACCGGTGCCAATACCGAAAACGCAGATGGAGCCCCACCACGAGGCGGGGCTCCATCTGTGCTAGTCAGATCAAATCAGCTTGTGCAAGGAGCCACAAAGGTAACGGTTCCGTCGCTGACTCCGACATTGTAGAGCGATGACGTCGACCGCAGGAACTTGGCGTCAACCAATGCCTGCTCGGTAGCCGGGTACACGCTGTACTTTGCGAAGTACGCCTCAACGCCAACTTCGAGCGTCGCCTTGTCAGCCTTGCAGGCCGAAACCTGTCCACGATCAGTGATGCCGCCGACGGCGAAGACGACAACAGTCGCCAGGATGCCGAGGATGACGATCACGATCAGGAGTTCGATGAGGGTAAAGCCCTCGTCATTCTTCTTCATGTTGGTTTCCTTCCTTCCGCCTTGGTAGGCAGCCAATATCTCACTGGGTTGGTTTCCGCACCGTGAGACTGGCTCCCGGTTGCACTGTGGTCATCGGCGGTGCGAAGCCCTTACTTTAGAGGAACTTGCAAACATTTGC
>JAYSSK010000279.1:0-2588 GCA_043720595.1 Acidimicrobiia bacterium | reverse complement strand
GGTGTACCGGCTGCGTTACACATTGCACTTGTATGGATTCCGGCATTGCTGACGATTGCATTGTCGTTCACCTACTGGGACGTGCTGCGACCACCCTCCAGCATCAAGGCGGTCGGCTTCCAGAACTACTGGTTCATCTTCACCGTCTTCGACAGCGACCTTTTTCCGGCGCTGTTCAACAACTTCGTTCTGATCATCTGGCTGACGATTTGTTCGATGATCGGGATGTTGTTCGCCTACTTGTTGGACAAGAACATCCGCGGCGGTCGGGCATACCAGAGCATCTACTACTTCCCGGTGGTGCTCTCGCTCGCCGTCGTGGGGTTCATCTGGAAGTCGACCATGTTCTCGCGCGACCGAGGGCTGCTCAACACGATTTGGCCCGGCGGGCGGGTCGACTTCGTGGGCGATGGTTCCAAGTTGTTCCAGTTTGACCTCCCATTTCTCGATACCCCGCTCGGCCTGTCGAAGAACTTCGCTGCGCTGCTGATCGCAATGGCATGGCGTCATATCGGTTATGTCATGGTGATTTTTCTCGCCGGCCTGAAAGCGGTCGATCCAGCGCTCCGCGAGGCGGCATCGATCGACGGATGTAACGAAGTTCAGGCATTCCGCAATGTTGTATTCCCGTCGCTCAGACCGATCAACGTCGTCGTCGTCGTGATCACGGTGATCGAAGCCTTGCGGGCATACGACATCGTTGCCGCCCTCAACGAGCAACGCGGGACCGACGTGATGGGCACGCTCGTCACCCGCAGCCTGCTCGGTGAAGGTGCCAGTGACCGAGTCGGTTTCGGCTCGGCATACGCCGTCGTCCTACTGCTCCTGTGTCTCGCCTTCATCATCTGGTATGTCACCAACCACTATCGAGAAGCGGAGGAATCATGACGGTCGTGACGTTCGACGACGGCACCACAATGATCCTCAACCGGCGACCGAAGGAACGCATCCGCCCTGCCCGCATCGTGTTGCATGTTTTCCTGATCACCATAGCAATTGCATGGCTGATTCCGATCGGAACTGCGATCTACAACTCGTTCCGCTTCTACGAAGCCGACACCCAACCGAACGGTGTATTTGCCGCCCCGACGGCACTCACGCTCGAGAACTACCGCGACGCGTGGAGTGTCGGCGAGATGGGCAAAACGTTCGGGAACACGGCATTTATAGTGATCCCTTCGATCTTCTTCATCCTCCTGCTGTCGAGCGCCGTCGCGTTCGCTTGCACGCGTTTCAGTTGGCGGTTCAACGTTTCCTTCCTGGTGCTGTTCACGGCCGGCAACTTGATGCCCCAGCAGGTGATGTTCCAGCCGCTCTTCCAGTTCTTCAAGCGGGTCCCGTGGCCTGACGTGCTGTCCGACTCGAACACGGGCAACTTGCTCGGCACCAAGATCGCCGTGATCTTCGTGCACGTCGCCTTCCAGACCGGATTCTGTACCTTCGTGCTGGCCAACTACATGAAGACAATTCCCAAAGAACTCGGTGAAGCAGCGTCGGTCGATGGTGCCGGCGTTCTGCGCCAGTACTTCCAAGTCGTCCTGCCGCTGACTCGGCCAGCGCTGGCGGCGCTCGGCACACTGGAGTTCACATGGTTGTACAACGATTTCTTCTGGGGTGCCAACTTGCTGAGCCAGGGCGACCAGCGACCAGTCACGTCATCGATCGCAGTCCTCAACGGTCAGTACGCGACCGATTTCAACCTGATTGCGGCGGCATCGATCATCATTGCGTTACCGACACTGATCGTCTATTTGTTGCTGCAGAAGCAGTTCATCTCGGGCTTGACGCTCGGCGCCAACAAAGGCTGAGGCGCGTCTGACATGGTTCACCTACGCGGTCGCGTCAGCGATCTCGTCGTCGACGTCTCGACCGGTGCGCCGACGATTGTGTATTGGGGTGCTCCGCTCGGTGGTAACGATGACTTCGCAAGTCTCGCTTCGGCGCTCGAACGGCCGCTCGTTCATGGGTCGCCCGACGTCGTGGCTCCAGTCTCAGTGGTGCCCGAGCATGGTTCCGGCTTCCCCGGCCGCCCCGGACTCGTCGGCCACCGTCGAGCAGGCACGGCGTGGGCACCGCGATTCAGCTCAGCGGGCCACGAGCACGACGTTGGCCGCAATCGGCTCGTCGCCCGCGCCGTTGACAACATTGCGGAACTGTCACTGACCGTTGAGTTTGAGCTCGACTATGCCCTTGTCGTCGCAGTAACACTGACGAACCACAGCACGACCGACCGGTACCTATTGGGCGGTCTCACGGTCACGTTGCCCATCCCCCAGCAGGCCGACGAATTGGGTTCGTTCACCGGTCGTTGGACCCGTGAGATGCATCCGGTCCGCGTTCAATGGGAGCATGGTTCGTTCACATCGGAGAATCGTCGCGGTCGCACCTCGCACGAGCACCCGCCGCTGATCTTTGCGGGTACACCCGAGTACCGCGAATGGTCAGGTTCGGTGTGGGGTGCCCATCTCGCTTGGAGTGGCAACCATGTCGTGTTCGCCGAACGACTTCCAGACGGTCGCCGATACATACAGCTGGGCGAGTTGCTGCACCCCGGGGAAATCTCCTTGGAGCCGGGCCAGTCGTACCGC
>JAYSSK010000278.1:0-2601 GCA_043720595.1 Acidimicrobiia bacterium | reverse complement strand
CCGCGGCTTTCAACTCGGCGATGAGCTGCGGGACCAGCGTCTTGTGTCCTGCGGCCTGGCTCGAAACTCCAACCACGTGCACGTCGTTGTCGACGGCCTCGCGTGCGACCTCGCCGGGAGTTTGGAACAACGGGGCGACGTCGACGTCGAAGCCGATGTCGGCGAACGCCGTCGCGATGACTTTCGCACCGCGGTCGTGCCCGTCCTGGCCCATCTTTGCGACCAGCATGCGCGGGCGGCGGCCTTGCTCCGTTGCGAACGCGGCGACATCGGCAACGATCTTGGCGAATGCTTCGTCCGCTTCGTAGGCTTGGCCGTACACACCAGCAATGCTACGGATTTCGGCCTTATGCCTGCCGAATACGTTCTCCAACGCCTGAGAACATTCGCCAACCGTGGCTCGGGCGCGGATGGCATCGACTGTGAGCGCAAGGAGGTTGCCGGTGCCGCGAGCGCCGTCTTCGAGCGCCTGCAGGGCAGCGGCCACCGCGGCCGCGTCGCGGGTGGCTTTGATGTGGTTTAGCCGCTCGATCTGGCTGGCGCGAACCTTGGTGTTGTCGATGTCGAGGACGTCGATGTGGTCTTCTTTGTCCAGCCGGTACTTGTTTACTCCGACGATGACCTCTTCGCCGCGGTCGACGCGGGCCTGGCGGCGCGCCGCCGATTCTTCGATGCGCAGTTTCGGCATGCCCGTTTCGACTGCCTTGGTCATGCCGCCCAGCGACTCGGTCTCCTCGATCAGCTTCCAGGCCTCTGTGGCAAGCGAGTGGGTGAGTGCTTCCACGTAGTAGCTGCCACCGAGCGGGTCGACCACGTTGGTGACGCCGGACTCTTCGGCCAGGATGAGCTGCGTGTTGCGTGCTATGCGCGCAGAGAATTCGGTCGGAAGCGCGATGGCTTCGTCGAACGAGTTGGTATGCAGACTTTGCGTTCCGCCGAGGACAGCTGCGAGTGCCTCGATGGTGGTGCGCACCACGTTGTTCATGGGGTCTTGTTCGGTGAGCGACACGCCGCTGGTCTGGCAGTGCGTGCGGAGCATCAGCGATCCGGTGCTCTTCGGGTTGAAGTCGCTCATGATCTTGGACCACAGCAGGCGGGCGGCACGGAGCTTTGCGACCTCCATGAAGAAGTTCATGCCGATGCAGAAGAAGAAGCTGAGCCGGCCTGCGAATTCGTCGACGTCGAGGCCTGCTGCGATGGCCGCCCGCACGTATTCGCGACCATCGGCCAGCGTGAACGCAAGCTCTTGGACGGCAGTGGCTCCGGCTTCTTGCATGTGATAGCCCGAGATGGAGATGGAGTTGAACTTCGGCATGTTCTTCGCCGTGTAGCCAATGATGTCGGCAACGATCCGCATGCTGGGGGCCGGAGGGTAGATGTAGGTGTTGCGCACCATGAACTCTTTGAGGATGTCGTTCTGGATGGTGCCCTGCAGTTGGTCCTGGCTGACCCCTTGCTCCTCGGCCGCAACGATGTAGCCAGCCAAGACGGGGAGCACCGCACCATTCATGGTCATCGAGACGCTCATCTTGTCCAGCGGGATGCCGTCGAACAACAGCTTCATGTCTTCGATGCTGTCGATGGCCACGCCGGCCTTGCCAACGTCGCCCTCGACGCGGGGATGGTCTGAGTCGTAGCCGCGGTGGGTGGCAAGGTCGAAGGCCACGCTGACGCCCTGCTGCCCGGCAGCGAGGTTCTTGCGGTAGAAGGCGTTGGATTCTTCGGCGGTGGAAAACCCTGCGTACTGACGAATGGTCCATGCACGGTTGGTGTACATCGTCGCCCGCACACCGCGCACAAACGGTGCCACCCCGGGGACGGTGCTGATGGTCTCGAGGTCTTCGAGGTCCTGGGCGGTGTACACGGGCTTGACGGCGATGCCCTCTGGGGTGTGCCACGCAAGGGCCGCCATGGGGTCGTCGGTCTTGGACTCCTTGGCAGCCAGCTTTGACCAGGCTTTTGCGTCTGCGGGAGGAAAGTTGTTCAGCACGAATTGAGGTTACGACTTCAAACCCTGGCGGACAAAGGCCCAGTCGCCCAACGGACGGATTGTGCCGCAGATGTGCCGCAGATCACGCTTCGGCGTGCGGGTGAACGGAGTGGGTCGATCAGAAACAACCAATTGACAAATTGATTTGTCTAATTGCAGACTGTTGTCGTGCAGGACGTGTTGGTTATCGACGAACCGGGGACGGCGGCGGTCGCGCTCGACGCCACGCGATCCCGGGTGCTTTCCGCACTTCGAGTGCCGGGTTCGGCCACGTCGGTGGCGGCTGCGCTGGGGCTCACGCGACAGCAGGTCAACTATCACCTGCGGGGACTTGAAGCCCATGGTCTCGTCACATTGATCGAGGAGCGACAGCGGCGCGGGCTGACGGAACGCATCGTTCAAGCAACGGCTCAGGGGTATGTGATATCGCCGTCGGTACTCGGCGAGTTGACGCCGGATCCCGGACGGACCGATCGGTTGTCCGCGCGCTACATCGTCGCTTTAGCAGCACGGGTCATCCGCGAAGTGGCCGACCTTGCAGCCGCCGCAGACCGAGCCGGCAAGGTGTTGCCGACCTTGGCCATCGACACCGACATCCGCTTTGCGTCGGC
>JAYSSK010000277.1:0-6520 GCA_043720595.1 Acidimicrobiia bacterium | reverse complement strand
CAACGTCTCGCTCGATATCAACGCGGGCGAATTCGTTGCATTGCTCGGTCCCTCAGGATGTGGCAAGACCACTTGTCTACGCATGATCGCAGGTTTCGAACAACCCGACGACGGCGAGGTGTACATCTCGGGCACGCCTGTCGCGGGTGTTCCTGCTCATCAGCGTGACATCAACACAGTGTTCCAGAGCTACTCGTTGTTCCCACACATGTCAGTGCTGGACAACGTCGCGTTCGGTCCGCGCAACAAGGGTAAGGACAAAGCCGCAGCGCGCAAATTGGCCCAGGAGATGCTCGATGTCGTGCGCCTCTCGGACTTCGGTTCACGGCGCCCCAATCAGATGTCTGGCGGCCAGCAGCAACGTGTTGCGCTGGCAAGGGCGTTGGTCAACCGGCCCAGCGCGCTTCTGCTCGACGAGCCACTCGCAGCGCTCGACCTGAAGTTGCGCAAGGCAATGCAGATCGAGTTGAAGCGGATTCAACGCGAAGTCGGCATCACGTTTATCTTCGTGACGCACGACCAGGAGGAAGCGCTCACCATGAGTGACCGCATCGCGGTGATGAGCCAGGGGCGTATCGAGCAGGTCGGCTCTCCCGAGGAGATTTACAACCAGCCAGCAACCGTGTTTGTTGCAGGCTTCATCGGCTCAGCCAACCTCTTGCAGGCGACGGTCATCGAGGTCACCGACGAGTTGGTCTCGGCGCGCATTGTCGATGGTGGCGTCGTCTCGTCGCCGCGTATCGGTCGTGAGTTCACTGTTGGCCAAAAGGTCACGGTCATGCTTCGCCCCGAGCGCATCAGCCTCGACGAGCACGAGCGTGCGGGTCGGGTTGGCATCTGGAGCACGGTTACCAACCGAATTTTCCATGGCGCTTCTTCCGATGTGATCGTGGAGCTGGCCGATGGCACAGAGCTTGTTGCCGACCTCGAAGCCGACGATGGCCTGTCGTGCTTCGTTGGAGAAAAACTCTTCATGAGTTGGGCTACCGGCAGTGCCTGGATCATGCCAGAAGCCATCGAATCTGCAGGTTCCACCTCGACTGATTTCGAACAGGTCGAAGCACAGTTGTGACGGTCAACTGTTCCTCGATTTTCCCCACCACACCACCAATCCACCCTCACAAAGCGGAGCAGCGCTCATGACCTACCGTCCTCTCCCAGTCCTCCCTCCCGCCGGGTTCAACCGGCGCGATTTTCTCCGTCGTGCCGCAGCCGTCGGTCTGATCGGCCCGGCAGTTCTTGCTGCGTGCGGCGGTAGTTCTGGCACTGGAAGCTCCGACACTGGCAGTTCTGACACTGCTGCAGACACATCAGCTGACGGCTCTGGGGCTTCGGGCGACTCGAAGTCGGTTCGCATTGCGTCGTGGCCGTTCTATATCGAGAACGACCAGGATCCATCGCAGGCTGCCACCATCAAAGCGTTGGTCGCCAAAGGCTGGGACGTCGACTACCAGCCAAGCATCGAAGACAACGACAGCTTCACCGAGAAATTCGCGCCCGACCTGAAGGACGGGAGCGACTTCGGCTACGACGTGTGCATCCCCACGTCGTGGATGTGCGCGCGGTGGATTTCCGAGGGATGGGCACAGCAGATCCCAGCCGACCTTGTACCCAACAAGAGCAATGTCTTGGACTCGCTCGCCAACCCCGCCTGGGACGCAGGCCGTGCCTACACGCTTCCGTATGCCATTGGCCAGGTCGGGTTCGGCTACTACCCAGACAAGGTCGGCTTCGAGATCACCTCGCTGGCAGACTTCTTGAAACCCGAGCTGGCTGGCAAGGTCACCATCCTGTCCGAGATGCGAGATTCGGTGGGTACGTTCATGCTGATGCTGGGCATGGACCCCACCACGGCGTCGAAGGACGATGCGCTCAAGGCCATTGCTGAGCTCAAGAAGTATCGGGACCAGGGTCACTTCAGGAAGATCACAGGCAACAGCTACACCGAAGACCTCAACCTGGGAGACACTTGGGCGGCGCTCGGTTGGTCTGGCGACATTGCCTCGATCCAGGCCGAGAAGCCCGAGCTCAAGTGGGTCATTCCTCCCCAGGGTGCGATGTCCTTCGCGGACACCATGATCATTCCCAAGGGCGGCAAGGTGGCCGGCGCAGCAGGCTGGATGAACCACATTTACGACCCAGCCGTGGCTGGCCCACTGTACGAGGCCATTGGGTATGTGTCGCCGGTCAAGGGCTCTGCCGAGTTCATGAGCGACGCAGCGAAGGCCAACCCGTTCATCAACCCGCCAGCATCCGTGAAGCTGTTCGAGTTCCGTTCCCTCGAATCGGCCGAGGCTGACGAAATCACCGAGGCGTTTGCCGCCGCAACCCAGCAGTGACCTCGACAACCGTGACCTCCCAGATCCTCACCCCCGTAGCCTGAAGTCGTCGTACAGGAGCAACCATGGCAGCAGGTGCACCGAAGCCCAGTTCAGGAGACGACGGTCTCCGTCCAGCCTCCGCCTCCACCCCGTGGTTGCTCCTTGTGCCCGGCCTCATCTGGCTCACGGTGTTCTTTGTCGTTCCGCTCATCCAGCTCGGGCTGAAGTCGCTCGACGATGGCGGATTGTCGAACTACACAAAGGTCTTTTCGGACAACGGCGAAGTAGTCGTTCGCACTTTCCTATACGCGCTTATCGTTACCGTTGCTGCCATTACCATCGGGTACCCGCTCGCGTATTTCATTGTTATGCGTGCTGGGAAATGGAAGCCGGTACTGCTGGCCGCCGTGGTACTTCCGTTCTTCGTCACCTATCTCATCCGCACGCTGGCCTGGAAGGTGCTGCTGTTTTCCGGCGGCCCGGTTGCTGGCATCATGCGGTCGCTCGGGCTGTTGAGCAAGAACGGCGAAATCCTGAACACGACACCCGCTGTGCTCGGTGCGTTGCTCTACAACTTCTTGCCGTTCATGGTGCTGCCCATCTTTGTGTCTTTGGACAAGATCGACCGCAGGTTGCTCGAAGCAGCGCCTGACCTGTACGCAGACGGTCGCACCACGTTTCGCAAGGTCACGCTTCCGCTGTCGTTGCCAGGTGTTTTCGCCGGTTCGCTGCTCACCTTCATTCCTGCATGTGGCGACTTCATCAACGCTGAACTGCTCGGGTCGGATCGCCAGCGCATGATCGGCAACCTCATCGAGAAGAACTTTCTCAAAGAGCCGCTGCGGCCGGAAATGAGTGCTATGAGCTTCGTGCTGATGTTGCTCATCCTCGGCGGAGTGTTGCTGTACGCCCGCATACTTGGCACGGAGGAACTTGCATGAAGTCCAGGCTCTCCGGGAAGCTCCTCGGAGTTTGGGCGGCCATCGTGTTTGCGTACATGTTCACTCCCATCTTGGTGGTGGTCTTGTTCTCGTTCAACGGAACGCTCGGCTCGTCTGGCAAATGGAGCCAGGGTCGCTACAACTATCAATGGGACAAGTTCTCGTTCGACCCGTGGATTCACATCGGCCAATACCCGGCGCTCACCGATGCCTTTATCCGGTCTGTGTTGATCGCCCTCGCCGCAGTCGCAATTTCAGTTGTGCTTGGCACCCTGATGTCGCTGGCACTGGTGAAGTACCGCTTCCGTGGAAAAGGTTTCGTCAACACGCTGTTGGTGCTGCCGCTGACGATGCCAGAGCTCGTGCTCGGGTTTTCTTTGCTCAATCTGTTTGCTTCGTCGGGTGTGCGCCGTGGCTACGTCACGATCATCATCGCCCACGTGATGTTCTGCGTCAGCTACATCACCACCACCGTGAAAGCCCGAATCCGGGGCTTCGACTGGCGCCTTGAGGAGGCAGCAGCAGACCTTGGCGCAACCCCTCTCGCCACGTTCCGCAAGGTCACGTTGCCGCTGATAGCGCCTGGCATCGCCGCTGCGGCGCTGCTCACCTTCGCCCTGAGCCTGGATGATTTCATCATCACGTACTTCAACTCCGGCAGGGTGGAGACGTTCCCCGTGCGCATCTGGACGCAGAAGCGTTCATCGATTCCTCCGCAACTCAACGTCTTCGCCACCCTCATCTTGTTGGTGTCGGTCTCGCTTTCCGTCGGCGGCCTGCTGCTCCAAACCCGCCGAAACCCAAAGCCCTAAAGCCTTCCAAGCGGCGGGAGAGAGACCCCATGGCGCTTGCGCGCCGCCACGACTCGATGAGAGTGGCCTGACGGTGCTTCGCGTTTCCCCTGGTCACGACGCTACCCCGTCCTATTCTCCTTACAGGTTGCCCGCAACACTGGGGGCAAAACACCTCCCAATTGCGTTACGAGGTGTTTAGCAGCAGGTTGTCGACCGGTAGCCCGGTCAGCCGGTAGGTTCGCCTTCGATGACTCCCCCGACTCTCCCGCTGCCACCAGAGATCGACCGGCTCGTCGACGACCTTGTTCGGGCTGTGTCTGCGCACACCGCAACGGGACGCAACCGTGATCAGCTCCGAATGTTGCTTCGTGAATCGGCCGGGTTCTACGCCGACGGTGCGGATCGACTCGATCTGAAGATTGCCGCAACGGCGGTTGCCGAAATGCGAGATGCTGCGCGGCTGTTTCGGCCGTACCGCAACCGTCGCACCGTCACCATTTTCGGTTCGGCCCGTACGGCGGAGGACGACCCGCTGTACCTACAAACCAGGGATTTTGCCGCAGCCATGGCGAAAGAAGGCTGGATGGTCCTCACTGGCGCTGGCCCCGGCATCATGGCTGCCGGTCTCGAAGGGGCAGGAAAAGGGAACGCGCTCGGCGTCACTATCAGCCTGCCCTTCGAGAGCGCCTCCAACGAGTTCGTCGATGAATCGAACGTGATTGAGATGAAGTACTTCTTCACTCGCAAACTTTCGCTGATCCGCGAATCTGATGCATTCGTCGTGATGCCCGGTGGGTTCGGAACGCTTGACGAAGCGTTCGAGTTGCTTACGCTGCTACAGACCGGAAAGGCAACGCCCGTGCCCGTGATCATGCTGGGCATCGGGCAAGGTTTTTGGCATGCGTGGGAAGCATTCGTCGATACGGTGATCGAGAAGGGCTACGCCAGCACGACGGACCGATGCCTGTTCAAGGTCACCAACGAGATCGACGCTGCGGTCGCCGAGGTGATGGGCTTTTACCGTAATTTCCGTTCGATGCGCTGGGTTGGCGACCAGTTGGTGCTGCGGCTTGAACAGGCACCAACCGACACCGTCTTAGCGAATCTGAATCAGGAGTTCGCGGCATGGACGGGCCCCGAAGGAATCGTTCGTTCAGGGGCGTTGCCGGCCGAGATCGGCGAGAACGACGAACTTGATGCCGCTCGGGTGGTGTTGCGGTGGAACAGACGTCAACCCGGACGGCTTCGGCTCCTGATCGATGCGTTGAACCGCACCAGTAGTCCCTGACGCTTCTGCCACCGGGACTCGCCGGGTGTTGTACCCGGAAAGCAGGGCTCGCCTGGTCAGCGAAACTGTGGTCCGACCGTACGCGTACGTTTGATTTCGTACACGCCGTCGAGTTCGGTGATGGCGCGATACGCGTCCCACAGCTTGACTGCATCGTCGCCGGTGGGTGCGGGGCTCATGACCGGGCCGAAGAATACCGAACGCGCCCCTTCGATTCCGATGATGGGGATGCCGACCTCGGGGCCGACGAGTGCGCCGCCAGCTTCGGTCGAGTCACGAATGCCATGGTCCCAACTGTCGTCTTCGGCGTGGCTGAGCACTGAGGCGTCGACGCCCGCATTCTCGATGATGGCTTCGAAGTTCTCCAGCAGCCGGTCACCGTTGAGGTGGATGGCGGTTCCGAATGCGGTGTAGAGCGCAGCGACGGCACCGTTGCCGTACCCGGCCCTCGCTGCTTCGATCACGCGCAGACCACGCCACTGAGCCTCCAGCGGCACCCGATATTCCGGTGGAATTTCACGTTCGCGGTTGTGATGCAGCAGCGAGAAAGTGTTCCAGGTGACGTTGAGGTGACGCACCTCGGCAACTTCGGTCACCCAGCGAGAGGTGATCCACGTCCAGGGACATGCGGGATCGAACCAGTACTCCACATCGGTCATGATTCGAACCTATCCGGTCTCGGACTGGAAAAAATGACTGCCTCGTGGAGTGGCGTCAACGAGCAGCCAACTCGACCAGCATGTGGGCGAGTTCGTCTGCTGCGTTCGGAGCGGCGAGCTTGCCGTTGGCCGCCCCCATCTCCTGGCGGCGCGTTGCCGAGCCGGGCACGAGCAGGGGCAGAAGCGTCTTCAGTAGGTTGGCTGCATTGCAGTCCGCTTGGCGGAGGACTAGTGCACCGCCAGCGGCAACGGACCGCTGGGCGTTCTTCAGCTGCTCGTCGCCTGAACTTGGCTCCAAGGGGATGAACACCACAGGCTTTGCAAGCGCGCATGCTTCGGACACTGTGCCAGCACCGGCCCGCGCAACCACCAGGTCCGCGAGGGCCCATGCATCGCCGATCTCGTCGCGCTCAACGAACGGCCGAAGCTGCCACCGGCTGGCGTCTTCGGGTTCGAGCCGATCGCGTTGGTGGCGCAGGTCCTCGGCATCGTTGGTGCCGCACTGATGGAGGACTCT
>JAYSSK010000276.1:0-2613 GCA_043720595.1 Acidimicrobiia bacterium | reverse complement strand
ACCCGGGTTGCACCGGACTTTGGTTGAATTTGGGCACTGCTCCCTGCCGATCCGTTGAAAATCTGACGCTCGTGTCACACTAGCGCAGCGAGGTCAGGGATCGAGATGGTGGACGTGACAACAACCGAAAGCGACCTGCATGCGGCCGACCTTCGATCGTTGTTCGACCTCGAGGCGGTCTCAAGCGCCGACGAAGTCAGCTGGTTCTATGGTCGGCTGCGTCAGCCGGTTGCTTCATGGCCGAAATTGTACGGCGGTCAAGTCGCCGCCCAGTCGCTGATCGCAGCCGGGCGAACCGTGCCGTCGGGTCGCAAGCCGCATTCGTTGCACGGCTATTTTCTACGAGTCGGTGAGATCGACCGCAAGATCGAGTTTCGGGTCGATCACGATCGCGACGGCCGCTCGTTCTCCGCCCGTCACGTGTCGGCGATGCAGGGCGGTCGTGTGATCTTTTCGATGCTCACCTCGTTCTGTGCGGGCGAGGCGACTGCGGTGCTGGACAACGTGCCCCGTCATCCGTTGGTGGCGCCCGAACCGAGGGAGTGCGCTTCATATCCGATCGATCCGCATCTCGAAGTTCGCCAGATCACAACTTTTCGGGAGCACGAGGGGCGCCAGTTGCATCCTGACTCGTTATGGGTGCGAGTTCCCGACGAGTTACCTGACGACGCGTTGACCAACGCTGCAGCACTCGCCTACATGTCGGATCTGGGAAGCGGGTTTGGCCAGACCCTCGACCCGTCGGTCGGCATCGGTGGACCAAGTCTCGATCACGCGATGTGGTTCCAGCAGCCACTCGATCCGCGCGACTGGTTGCGTCTTGACATGTGGCCCGCCTCGGCGGTTCACGAACGCGGGGTGTATCACAGGTCGCTGCGAGATCGCAGCGGGCGACTCGGTGCGACCCTCGTTCAGGAAAATCTGTTGCGATGATCGATATAACTCTCACAAAGGAATCACCATGAGTTTGCAACCATTACCCGATATCACTGATGACACGGCGGCATTCTGGGGAGGCGGTGCTGACAGCGAGTTGAGGATTCATCGCTGTCGCCAGTGCCAAACGTGGTTTCATCCGCCGTCTCCGGTTTGCCCGGAATGTCTCTCGATGGATGTCGGCGCCGGCGTGACGTCAGGGCGCGGCCTGGTCGCCGGCTTCACCGTGAACGTGCAGCCATGGGCTCCAGACATGGAGGTGCCGTACGTCGTCGCCGTCGTTACCCTCGATGATGCGCCTGGGGTTCAACTGACAACGCGGCTCATCGACGTCGCCCCGGCCGATGTGTCGGTAGGGATGCCAGTTGAGGTTACGTTCGAACAGGTTGCCGACGACGTGTGGCTGCCGTTGTTCCGTCCGGTCAGCACCAACACGACTTCGGAGGTCACATCATGAGTACCAGCACGAGCCGATATTTGGGGTTGCGGATTGGGGAACGCGACGCCGTTATCTCTGGGATCGGTCGTTCGGTCGTCGGCCGCAAGCTCGGACGCACTGGATTGTCACTCACGGTCGAGGCGGCGCTGCTGGCAATCGAGGACGCAGGGCTCAGCCGTGACGACATCGACGGTCTGTCCACCTATCCAGGTCTGATGGATGCGTCGCCGGGCATGTCGCCGTGCGGGATTGGCGATGTGCAGGACGCACTCCGCCTCAAGCTCAACTGGTACTCAGGAGGTGGCGAGGTTCCCGCCCAACTCGGTGCGGTGTTCAACGCAGTCGCCGCCGTGGCCGCCGGACTCGCCAATCACGTCCTCGTGTTCCGCACGGTCACCGAGTCGTCGGCCCAGACCGCCCAGCGACGCGCCAGCGTGGTCGGTTCAGGCGGCAATCGGGTTGGTGGCCCGATGCAGTGGATGGTGCCGTTCCAGGCCGTTTCAGCTGCCAACTGGGTTGGTGTGTATGCCCAGCGATACATGCACAACTACGGCTTGACGCGGGAGCAGCTCGGGCAGATCCCGCTCAACCAACGTCGTCATGCGGCGCTCTACGACAAGGCGATCTTCCGTGAACCGCTGACCATGGACGACTACCTCAACGCTCGCATGGTGTCGTACCCACTCGGTCTGTACGACTGCGATATCCCTTGCGACGGTTCCTGTGCCGTGATCATCTCGCGAGCCGACGCCGCGCCCGACCTCAAACAGGTCGTTCGGATCGAAGCGATTGGCTCGGCCTTGACTGGTCGCAACTCCTGGGACCAGCGGGCCGACCTCACGGAGACGGCAGCACACGATTGCGCCCCGATGATGTGGGCCCGCACCGACCTCACGGTTGACGACGTTGACACGGTGCAGACGTACGACGGGTTCTCGTTCCTCACGATCACGTGGCTCGAGGCGTTCGGGTTCTTCCCCAAGGGTCAGGCCGGCCCGTGGTTGGAAGCCGGTGAGGCGCGGATTGGCTTGGGTGGGGAGATTCCGATGAACACCAACGGCGGTCAGCTCTCCGGCGGTCGGTTGCACGGATACGGCTACCTGTACGAAGCCTGTGCCCAACTCCGAGGGGAAGCGACTGGCCGCCAAGTGGAGGGTGCCGAAGTCGCCCTGGTCGGTGCCGGTGGAGGCCCGCTCGGCGGTTGCATGCTGCTCACCAAGGATCGGTAGCGATCACGT
>JAYSSK010000275.1:0-2616 GCA_043720595.1 Acidimicrobiia bacterium | reverse complement strand
TTCGGGGCGCGAGTGGACGCCGTGCCGATACCCGTCGTGAAGGTGCTCAGGCCGAAGCCGCAGCGTCGGCGTTGGCCGACAAGTCGACCGAGTTGGTGGACCTCGAACAACAACTGGCCGACCAGGTCTTCGAGGTCGATGCCAAGTGGACCGCAGTGGCCGCAGAGGTCACCGAAGTGAGCATCCCGTTGGAGAAGACCGACGTTCGAGTGATCGACACCAAGCTGGTCTGGCTGCCCGTCAGCCGCTAGCGCGAGAGAGGTTGCCCCCCAGATTGAGGGCTATTCACCTCGGAACGCAGTTGCGAGGTGAATAGCCCCCATCGCTGGGGGCAACCTCTCTCGCAGACTTACGCCGCTGGTGGGGCAATCGGGTGAGGCATGCAGAGTTCGTCGTACTCGGCGATCTGCAGCTGCGCCGGGTCGATGGAGCAGGCCGGGCAATTCGGGTCTCGACGCAGCTTGAACGTGCGGAAGCTCTGCTCCAGCGCATCGTAAGTGAGCAGACGACCCACGAGCGAGTCACCCAAGCCAAGTAGCAACTTGATTGCTTCCATTGCCTGCAACGACCCGATAATGCCGGGCAGCACACCAAGCACGCCGGCCTCGGCACACGATGGCGCCAACTCGGCGGGAGGTGGCTCTGGCAGCATGCAGCGGTAGCACGGACCTTGGTGTGGCTTGAAGACCGACACCTGCCCCTCGAACCGGAAGATGGCGCCCATCACCACAGGCACGTTCTTCTTGAGCGACGCATCGTTCAGCAAGTATCGGGTGGGGAAGTTGTCGGTGCCATCGACCACTAAGTCGTAGCCATCGATGATGTCGAGCACGTTGTCGGCACCGAGCCGCACGTCGTAGGTGACAACGTTTACGTCGGGGTTGAGCAGCGTGAGCGTTTTCTTGGCGCTATCGACCTTGCGGTCGCCCACCCGGTCGATGTTGTGCAGGATCTGGCGTTGCAGGTTGGAGTAATCGACGACGTCCATGTCGATCACTCCGATGGTGCCGACGCCAGCTGCCGCAAGGTACAGCGCAGACGGAGAACCGAGGCCACCAGCGCCAAGCATCAGCACCTTGGACTCGAGCAACTTCTGCTGGCCGGCCTCGCCAACTTCTGGCAGCAGCAGATGGCGCTGATACCGGTTGCGCTGTTCGGGCGACAATGAAGCCGGAACACGCCAGGCACGCCCCTCGTTCTTCCATTTGCCGAACCCACCGGCGACGGACAGCACATCGGTGTATCCGAGCTCGCCCAGCGTCTTGGCGGCAAATGCGCTGCGGACGCCACCGGCGCAGTAGACGACAACTGTGGCATCGTGGTCTGCAATGCGGTTCTCGATCTGAGCCTCGAGGTGCCCGCGGGGAATGTGGATTGCGTCGTACAGCGCCCCTTGGTCGTACTCTTCGGGCTCTCGCACGTCGAGCACCACGGTGCCAGGTCGACTAATCGCCGCTTCAGCAGCAGCCGTGTCGATTTCGGTGATCTCGGACTTCGCGGAGGCGAGCAGGTCGCGGAACGTTGCCATGGGTCAATCGTACGCCAAATCCCGACTCACTTGGTCGGGTATCCACCACGGCCCGACTCACTTGGTCGGGTATCAGGCATTGTCGGGCTGCGTGTGCAAAGACTCGGCTCCAAACCGATTTCGTGCACACGTTGCAGACTTGAAACCCACCTACCGCTCTACGAGCAGTGGCAGCACCTCGGCAATTTGGGCTCGCACCACTGCCGTGGCGAGCGCTGCTTCGAGCGATGGGTCGTTTGGTTGCACCAGACGCTTCTAGCACCGACCAACTTTCGATCGATAGTGCCACGAAACTGTTGCGGTATTGAATAACATGAAATACATTGTTAAGCATTCCGCTTGCGGCCTACTTCCTCCGCTCGTCTTTGCGTTTCCCGCCTTCAACCGCGTGACGCTCGCCCCATTTCTTCGAACGGAGAATCCATGTCGAACCCATTGACACCAATCAACCCCCTCACACCGCTGGTACCAGCGGTCCACCTTGCTCCTGCGACCCCCGTAAATGTGTTGGACTCCCCGGCGCTATCGCCACTCATCCACTTGGAACACACAAGCCCACGGCTACACACATTGGAGCCAGGGTTTCTGCTCTCCCCCGACGCAACGGTCATCCAGGTCAACCCGTGGCGTGACCCGTTCGTTGACCGAATCGGCCACGACCCACGCGGCGACTACGTCGAGCGGTTCTGGCTGGCGGTGCTCGGCCCCAGCACCACGTGGTTCATCCGCAGTCTGTCGTGGGGCTTCTCCGCCTCGCCGGAAGGATTCGCGCTCGATCTTCCGACCACGGCCAGGGCACTTGGCATCAGTGAACGAATGGGCCGCAACAGCCCATTTATCCGCGCTATTACGCGCGCATGCCAATTCGACCTGGCAGCAGTCGATGGCGAACACCCATCGGGCCGCACCATCCTACGTGCACGTACTACTTTGCCATGGCTGTCTCGCCGTCTCGCGGGATCGCTCCCGCCGACGTTACGCGCAGAACATCAGCTTTGGCTCGAAGCCTCGGCGGCAAATGCCGCCGAGGAGCGACGGGCTGCGGCAGTGTCGGCCTCGTAGAGCCGGCCTTACGGCTTCGAGAAGCC
>JAYSSK010000274.1:0-2625 GCA_043720595.1 Acidimicrobiia bacterium | reverse complement strand
CCGCTCGCACCGTTTCGTGCAGCGCATTGATTGTTGTGAGTCGCACGTTTCGAACGTTCTCGTTACCTGGCCTGGGAACCCCGGAGCCCGGCCAGACTTACGGAAGCGGGGCGGCGAGACCCTCGGCGACCATGACCACGATTTCGCGACCGGGCTGACCGAGTTGGCGGGACATCAGCGTCTCGACCACCGTGATGGCCTGCGGAGCGGTGGAGAGCTTGCCGGTGTACAACAGGTAGCCACCGAAGATTCCCTGCAACTTGTCTGAGACCTCGTCGGCATGCATCAACACCCGTTCGCCAGCTTCTAGCCAGAGGCGCAACTGTGGGTAGAGGACCGACACAACCGCATGCGAATCGTCGTGCGCACCAAATGGTACGTGCGCATACGGCATGGACATCTCGTCGTAGGCGTGCAGATTGTGCGGCGAGCCGAGCACGGACACGATTCGGTTGAACCCGTGTTCGCGAATCCACACGATCTCTTCGTGGCGTCGGACCCGGCGATGGTTAGCCGTATGGCCACCCGGACGCTCTGAATAGGCCAGCGAATCTTTCAGAACCCAGCCGAAATTTCGTGGCTCGATACCTTTGGCCCATTTGCCCTTCATCGAGAGCCGAGCGTACCGGACATATTCCACCCTTCTTCTCGGTTCGGGCCGAAAAGTCCTGAAATTCCGCAAATTCCAGCCCTGATCGGGAAAGTAATCGAAAAAGTGATCGGAACCATCCGCCTAGCGCGACACAGCTGCGATTCGCTGAATCAACCCAACAAAGCCAGCGGGGTCACCGGTATGGCCACTGTGGCCCTGTCCGGGCAGATCGACAAGCTCCCCCTTCGGCAGCAAAGCCGCTGTCTCCGCCGAAGCCCGGCGGTGGTGGGGAATTGACTTTTCGCCACGCCCGACCACCACCGGTACCTGGATCGCCCCATGATCGAACTGCACAGGCCGGCCGCGCAGCGTGGATAGGTCGGCATAGAGCGCGGATCCCTCGCTGCGCCGAGCGTTCCTGGTGACAGCAGGCAGCCGTTCCCAGATGGCATCACCCACGATGCGGCGCATGAACGCCTCGGCTGCCGCCTCGGGACCGTGATCTGCATGGACTGCCAGAGTGCTGCCGCCGGCTGAGGACGGCCACCAGTCCGTCCACGACATGGGGGGTTCGTAGACCACAGCACCCACCACCAACGGTTCCTCCTGTGCTGCGGCAAGCGCCATGTTCGAACCAGCGCTGTGCCCGATGAGCACGACAGGCGCGTTCACACCGACAAGCCGGATCAGCGAGCGCAGATCAGCGACATGATCTGCAAAGGGGTCTGCGCTGAATGGCAGGGGCACCGACGAGGCATACCCTCGACGGTCATAGGCCACGGTTGTCGAATCAGTCATTCGCCGCCGGACTCTGTCCCAGCTGGTGCCGCGGTCCATCGCTCCGTGTACGAACACCAACACCGGTCCAGCCGGGTTCGACCCCGGCCGTACATCGGGGACGGGGATTCCAGATTCCACCTGACGAATCAGGTTGCTGGACGCGGCCGTTTCGGCACGCCAGCCGGAGCACCGCCACTCGGATCGTCTTCGGAACCTTTGATGGCGTCACCCAGCTTCTGGCGAACCTTTGAAAGGGCGTTTCGGCGAACACCCACAAGTTCAGACTCGTCGATTGGCTGCGGGGTTCGGACGGGCCCGCGGTCAATCTTGGGAAGAATTGCGTGATCTGCCGGCTTGGTCCAGTTCGGCAGGTCTTTGAAGAGTTCTTCGATGTCTTTGCGATCGAGCGTTTCGCGTTCCATCAACGCCGCAGCGAACCGGTCGAGAACGTCTCGGTGAGTGAACAAGATCTCATAAGCCGTTGCGTGGGCCGAGTCGATGAACTTTCGAACTTCTTCGTCGATCTGGCAGGCGACTTCTGGTGAATAGTTCGGGGTGCGGCCGAAGTCGCGACCCATGAACACTTCACCGTTCTTCTCGCCGAGTTGCTGCGGGCCGAGCAGGTCGCTCATACCGAATTCCGTAACCATTGACCGGGCGATGCCAGAAGCACGCTCGATGTCGTTAGCCGCACCCGTGGTGATTTCGTCGAAGACGATCTCTTCGGCGGTCCGACCGCCGAGCAACATAGCGAGCTGATCACGCAACGCCGAACGGGTTTGGGTGTACTTGTCTTCGGTGGGCAGGGCGATAGTGAGGCCGAGCGCACGGCCCCGCGGAATGATGGTGACCTTGTGGATGGGGTCGCAATTGTCCAGCACGTGGCCAACCAGTGCGTGGCCGCCCTCGTGATAGGCGGTGACCCAGAGTTCCTTTTCGGGCATCACCCGGCTTTTCTTTTCTGGGCCGGCGATGACACGGTCAGTGGCGGCTTCCATCTCGGCCTGGCCAATGACCTGCTTATTGCGGCGAGCAGCGATCAACGCAGCCTCGTTCAGCAGGTTTGCGATGTCTGCGCCAGTGAACCCCGGGGTTGAGCGAGCGAGCACATCGAGGTCGATGTCGTTCGCCAACGGCTTGCCCTTCGAGTGCACGGCGAAGATGCCGCGTCTTCCCTCAAGGTCTGGGCGGTCAACCATGATCTGGCGATCGAACCGGCCTGGGCGAAGTAGGGCTGGGTCCAAGATGTCTGG
>JAYSSK010000273.1:0-6607 GCA_043720595.1 Acidimicrobiia bacterium | reverse complement strand
AGCGCAATCGATTTCCAGTCCGCACCCTCGGCGAGCAAGTGCAGCAGCCCCAACACATCGGGCACGCCATCGGCAGAGATCACCCGGCCGACCGATGTGACACCCCGAGCGGTGAGCGATCGGTCATAGGCCTTGCGCAAGCCACGCGCCTCGTCGACGGCGGGAGGCAGGGACGGATCGAACCGAGCTGGCAGCGCGCATGACACGGCATGATTGTCTGCTTCGATCACGTCGGGGTGATCAACGAACACCGGGCCAGACTGTGCATCGAGAAGCGCGAATGCCAGCGCCAACACGTCGAGTTGAAACGCCGGGTCGTTGGGCTTTCCAAGGGGTCGGCCCAGCGGGAACTCGCAATGCAACACACGAGGAGGCGAAACTTTGGCGGCCATCTCCCTCACCGACGACAGCACGACCGTGGCGATTCCAGCTGCTTCGAACACATGCGCAAGCACACTCACGGTGCGCGTACAGAGTGGTCAGACCGGCGTAAGGATCACCACGTCGACGCCATCCGCGACAAGCGCCGCAGCTGCCGACGGACCGGTGTCCAGCCGGATGGTCGACACATCGTCGGGCTGGTTCCCTGCGAAGGACACATGACGAGCCGCCACGCTTCCAATCAACCCCTGCTGGGCCAGCTCTTCAAGCCGATCGATGGGGTAGACGACGTTGAGATCGAGTTTGAATCCCATGTGATCGAAGTTTGGGCTCCAATGCCCCATCACCAGATCGTGTCGTTCTCGATCGATCAGGCGAAACCCTGTGTCGCCGGCGGCAAACTGCTCGTCGCCGCTTGCGTACAGCGCGGCCGACGTGACGATGGCGACTCGGGACTGGGCTAACAGCTTCGGCGTGACCCACGCAGGGTTGGGGAACTCTGGCGCGGGCAGCGTGGCAGCGTGAGCCCGCATGGCTTGGTCACCGTTCATGGTGAGGTTCGCGAACCACCAGCACAGCGCAAGGTGCGTGTGCGATGACGTAGTCAGACACCGCAGGATCGAAAAGTTTCGACAGCCAGTTCTTCGTTCGACGACCGACCACGATCACATCGACTGCATGCGCGACCGCCTGCTCGCAGATCACCTGGCCTGCTGGGCCGATTTCGACAGAGGACTCCACATCGCCAAGGTGCGCTTTGGCTTCACTGATGGCACGGTCTGCTGTGTCTTCCGAGGCGATGAGTGCTTCTTCGGTTGGAACGGACGCGAAGCCCCCACCCCCGATGGGGTCACTGAACAGCATCGGAGCGACGCTCGCCGCACTCACCACCAGATGCTCCGCCGTGGGGAACAACAGGCGGGCTTCGTCTGCGATCCACGAGGCGGTCTCACTACTGTCGACTGCAATCAGTGTCTTCATGGATTCGTTCTACCCCAAAGCGCGCACAACGAGCCGGGTCGACGCACAATGCAGACATCACCGGTGGTCTAATCGTGGAATCATGCTGAGCATGATTTGGTCTACAAATAGTGCTCGGCGCGAGGTTGGTCAGTGACGGATCGCCTGCAACAAAGGGCGACGGTCGAACGAATCAATTGATGGAAGGCCGTTCGTCACCGCATCGCGACGAAACGTTTCCCACAGCTCGGGGCGGAAGAAGTGGTCCCCGACAGAAATCACGTGGTGCAGGATGAAGAACCGGTACGTCTCCACGATCATTTCGATATCGGCTTCGGTGAGCGGCGACACCTCGTGATAGGCCGCGAGGAACCTCCGAAATCGTGGCTCGGCCAATGTGTGCACGCCATAGGAAAAGCGGGTTCGGTCGCCGGTTTGCGAAGACACCCTCGATAGGAAATAGAAGTCAAGTAACACCGAGTCCGTGCGAAACCAGTCATAGTCCCACCGGCTGAACAGTTGGAACGGCTCGCTCCCGCCAGCGGCCCGGTCGACCGAGAAGTTGCCGAGGTTCCAGTCGACGAACACCGGCACGCGAGGCATGTCGGCATAGCCAAGATCGTCCAAGGCCAGTAGAAAGCGGTTCGCATGGCGCCGAAGATGTTCAAGCGAATCACCATCGAGCTGCAACGTGCGAGACGCAGTTCGGTCCGACGCCAGATCGATCAGGTGCACCACGTCGGACGCGATTGAGGTCGACGTCCGCGGGATACGCGCCTGCAGCGTCGCATCGGCGCAACCCAGGTGGAAGCGTGCCATCTCACGAGCCAGGCACTCGATGTCTTCGTCGTTCAAGATGCGAGGCAGATGCTCCCGCCGTTCGACCTCGAGGTAGAGCACCGCCCACACCGACCCATCGAAATACGTATGTACACGTGGTGAGCGGCTTCGAGTCTTCGCGATCGGTGCGGCAAGGAAGCCCTCGTAACGGCCTCCTTCAAACGCTTCGATCAGACGGCAGACCCGGTCGTGGTCCTCCCGGAACAAGTACGGCGAGCCGTAGTTCGACACTTTGGCGAACACGTTGGAGTCGTCGTTCAGCCGAAGCAGGAACACACGATTGGTCGAGACGTTGGACGACACCTCGACGGTGGACACAACCCGTCGTGGATCACCCAGGTCTGACCACACGCTGCGCACCGCACGCTGCGCGTCTCTGTCGGTGACGCCGAATCGGCGCCACCGTGGCACTACTCGTTCTGGGGCGCTGTCCGACTTGTCCATCGCCTCCTACTGTGTCACCTTTCCCGTGCTGCTCTGCGGCCCCGACGGAGGCGGCTGGAGTCAGGCCGCCGCCTCAGCAGGCTCGGTGAACTGCGAGTTGTACAGGGCGAAATAGGCGCCGCCCGTGGCAATGAGCTCGGCGTGCGTGCCCTGCTCGACGATGCGACCGGCGTCCATCACAAGGATGGTGTCGGCATCGCGGATGGTGGACAACCGGTGGGCGATGACGAAGCTTGTGCGCCTGGAGCGCAGCGCAGCCATCGCTCGTTGGATGAGCACCTCGGTTCGGGTATCGACCGAACTGGTTGCCTCATCGAGGATCAAGATGGTTGGGTTGGCGAGGAACGCCCGAGCGATGGTAATGAGCTGACGTTCGCCTGCGCTCACATTCGAGCCAGAGTCGTCGATAACGGTTTCATAGCCCAGTGGCAACGTGCGAACGAATCGATCTACGTACGTCGCTTTCGCGGCGGCGATGACCTCGGCGTCGGTGGCTGCCGGGTTGCCATAGCGGATGTTGTCGCGGATGGTGCCGTCGAACAGCCAGGCGTCTTGCAACACCATGCCCATCTGGCCGCGCAGTTCTGCACGTGGCATAGATGCAATGTCACGGCCATCGAGAAGAATCGACCCGTTCTGCAGGTCATAGAAGCGCATCAGCAAGTTGACGAGCGTGGTCTTGCCGGCGCCAGTGGGGCCGACGATGGCAACCGTTTTTCCGGGCTCGGCCGCCAGCGAAAGGTGCTCGATGAGCGCCTTGTCCGTTCGGTAGGAGAACGACACATCGGCGAACTCCACCCGTCCGCGTGATTCTGGCGTGTCGCCCACTGAGATGTCGGGAACTTCCTCCGGAGCATCGAGAAACTCGAAGACTCGTTCCGCCGAAGCAACGCCGGACTGCAACACGTTGGCCATCGAGGCCAACTGGCTGAGCGGCATGCCGAATTGGCGCGAATACTGGATGAACGCCTGAACGTCACCCAGCGTCATCGCCCCCGACGCAACCCGCAGCCCGCCCACAACCGCTATGGCCACATAGTTCAGGTTGGACAAGAACTGCATGGCCGGCTGAATGGCTCCGGAGATGGACTGGGCTCCGAAACTGGCGCGGTATAGCTTTTCGTTTTCGATATCGAAGCGGTGCTCAACCTCGCGTTGGCGTCCAAAGGCCTTGACAAGCGCGTGCCCGGTGAACACCTCCTCGACATGCGCGTTGAGAATGCCGGTGTGGCGCCATTGGGCCATGAAGCGGGAGCGAGACCGCGACGTGACGAACTTGACGATGTAGATGGACACCGGAATGGTGATGGCAGCCACGAGTGCAAGCAACCACGAGATGTAGAACATCATCGCCAACACGCCGACCAGAGTCAGCGTGGATGTGAGCAGCATGCTGACGGATTGCTGCAGGCTTTGGGCGATGTTGTCGATGTCGTTGGTCACGCGGCTGAGTAGGTCACCGCGGGGTTGGGAGTCAACGTACTGCAGGGGTAGACGATGGAGCTTGTCTTCTACCTCTGCGCGCATACGAAACATCGTGCGCTGCACCACACCCGCCAACAGGTACGACTGCAGCCACAAAAGTACGACCGAAACCAGATAGACGCCCGCTGCCACTACAAGCACCCGATGGAGCCGACCGAAGTCGATTCCGCCGACACCAGTCCCCCGGTTAGACTTTCCCCGTGCGCCGTCGAAGACGATGTTGGTGCCATGGCCGAGAATCTTTGGACCGGCAACCGACAAGCACATCGACGTGACTGCCAACACCAAGATGGCGATGACGCCCGATCGCTCGGGGCGCAGCCGGCTTAACAACCGCTTGGCCGCTACTCCGAAGTCCTTTGACTTTTCGGCCGGCATGCCCGCAGTTGCCATCCGCCCGGCTGGCCCGGGGGGTGCAGAAGAGCGAACCTGCGCCATCTGTTCACGAGCGAATTTTTCGTCGGCCTTGGTTTCAGGTGGCGCGTTGCTGCTCATGCTGCTTCCTCGCGTTCCGCGTTCTGCGAATTGACAATTTCGACGTACGTCGGGCAAGAAATCAGGAGTTCTTCGTGCGTGCCCAGGCCTACTGGCGACCCATCTTCCAGGACCAAGATTCGATCAGCATGACGGATGGTGGAAACCCGCTGAGCAACAATGACCATGATCGCGTTCCGGGTAACCGGTGCTAACGCCCCACGCAGCCTCGCGTCGGTTGCAAGGTCCAACGCCGAGAACGAGTCATCGAACAGATAGATGTCAGGTTCGTGCACCAAGGCCCGGGCTATCGCAAGACGCTGCCGTTGGCCGCCGGACACGTTGGATCCACCCTGATTGATCACCGCATCGAGGCCTTTGTCCATGCCGCGCACGAAATCGGCAGCCTGGGCGATCTCGAGTGCCGTCCAGATCTCGTCATCCGTTGCATCGGGCTTGCCGAACCGGAGGTTGGTCGCAACCGTTCCGGAGAACAGATACGGGCGTTGGGGCACTAGACCAATTCGGCTCCACAGCACTTCTGGGGCGAGGTCACGTACATCCACGCCACCCATCAGCACGTGCCCTTCAGTCGCGTCGAACAACCGCGGGATGAGATGCAGCAACGTGGTCTTGCCGGACCCGGTACTGCCAATCACCGCCACGGTTTCACCGGCCCTGGCCGTGAAAGACACCCCACTGAGCACCGGCGATTCGGCTCCGGGGTAGCGGAAGCCGGCATTACGTAGTTCGAGCGTTCCGCTGTCGGCGAGTTGCGTGACTGGATGTTCGGCAGGGCGGACTGAACTCTTTGTATCGATGACGTCGCGCACGCGCCCAGCGCACACCGTCGCACGCGGAATCATCATCACAACGAACGTGGCCATCATGACCGAGAACAGGATCTGCGTGAGATATGACATGAACGCGACCAGTGCGCCGATGCGCATCTCGCCCGAAGCGATTCGGTTCGCACCGATCCACACCGCTGCGACGGTCGAGATGTTCATCACCAAGGTGACAGTCGGGAACATTCGTGACATCAGGCGGCCGGCTCGCAATGAGGCATCAGTCAGATGGTCGTTGGCATCTGCAAACCGCTCGACCTCGTTGGGTTCGCGGACGAATGCACGAACAACCCGCATGCCAATGATCTGTTCGCGTAGGACCCGGTTGACCGTGTCGATCCGATCTTGCATTTCGCGAAAGATGGGCACCATGCGGACGATGATGGCGCCCACCATGACGGTGAGAGCTGGAACACTGAACAGCAACAGAGCTGACAGGCCCACGTCTTCGCGCAGCGCCATTACCACGCCGCCGATCATCGTGATCGGCGCGGCAATGAGCATCGTGCAGCCCATCACCACCAAGATCTGAATCTGCTGGACGTCGTTGGTGATGCGCGTGATGAGCGACGATGCGCCGAATTGGTTGACCTCGCGTGCGGAGTATCGGGTGACCTGATGGAACAGGTCTCGGCGCAGGTCTCGGCCAAACGCCATTGCTGCACGGGAACCGAAGTACACCGCACAGATGGAAAAGGCCACTTGGGCAAAGGAGATGGCAAGCATCAGCCCACCGACTCGCCAGATGTACCCGGTGTCACCGCGGGCAATACCCTTGTCGATAATGGTCGCGTTCAGACTGGGGAGTAACAGGCTGGCAATCGTCTGCACCAACTGGAGTGCACCGACAATGGCCAGCGTTTTTCGATGCGGTTGCAGATACCGCCTGAGGAGGTTGATCAACATGGTTCAGCCTCGGTTCTGGCATCGGCTGGCTGGCCGAGCAATTGATGCAATGTCTCAAGGGCGGCCTTTGCAGCTTCCAAGTGTTCGGCCCCATCAGGACCGTGTATCTCGATCAGCGCTTGGCGCAGCTCGTGATCGATGGTCGGCATCACTCGCTGGGCACGTCGGACCCGGGCCAGGTGCTCCTTCGAGGGGGCAACAAGCGTGCGCCGTTTGTCAGCCGGATCGACGGTGGTGACAAGCACGCCGGCTTCGCGTAGTTTGGCGAC
>JAYSSK010000272.1:0-19980 GCA_043720595.1 Acidimicrobiia bacterium | reverse complement strand
CGGCGCGCTTGAGGCCTGCACCGTCCGGCAGCGGACCGACGCCATCCGCAAGCAGGTCAGCGCCCGTCAGCACCGCCACGACCCCAGGCATGCCTTTGGCGGCGCCAGCGTCGATCGAGACGATTTTCGCGTGGGCATAGGGGGAGCGCACGAAAGCGACAAAGACTTCTTTGCGGACCGCCACGTCATCCACATATTGACCCGTGCCGAGGAGAAGGCGCAGGTCCTCCCTGCGTGTCAGCGCCTGACCGATACCGAACTTTGCCATGGAGTTATCCTTTTTCTGCAAATTGCGCCTTGGGACCGGAAGTTGCCCGCCAAACTTCGAATTGGGGCAATCGCGGCAGATTTTACGCCAGGCGTCCAAAGAACGTTCATGCCGCTTCGGGTCGGTTCAGGAGCCGCGCTTGTATAGAGGGTCATGGTTGTCTAGGATTCCGGTTTGGCCGGGTTCTCCGGCTTTCACCATCCAGGAAGGGAAGACCCATGCCAGTCCGGTTGTCCATGACCGTAAACGGGAAGCCTGTCAGCGCGGAAGTCGAGCCGCGCCTGCTGCTGGTGGATTTCATCCGCGACACGTTGCGCCTCACCGGCACGCACATCGGTTGCGATACCGCCCAATGCGGCGCCTGTACGATCCACATGAACGGGAATGCGGTGAAATGCTGCAACATGCTGGCGCTCCAGGCCCAGGGAGCCCAGGTCGTTACCATCGAAGGCCTCGCCAAGGCCGATGGAACCATGCATCCAATGCAGGAGGCATTCCGCGACCACCATGGCCTGCAGTGCGGCTACTGTACGCCCGGCATGGTGATGAGCGCGCTGGACCTGGTGAAGCGGCATCCGAATCCGAGCGAAGAAACGATCCGCGCGGAACTCGACGGCAACCTCTGTCGCTGCACCGGGTATCACAACATCGTCAAAGCGGTTCTTGCCGCTGCCGAGCAAAGCTGATCGGAGGTCCATCGTGACCGACATCCTCGACCCGGTCCTCGCAGCCGATGCCCCGTTCCACGGAACGGTCGGCGAGCCGCTGCTGCGCAAAGAAGACCCAAAGCTCCTTACCGGCGAAGGTAAGTACACAGACGACATTGTGGTCGTTGGCGCATTGCAGATGGCGCTCGTCCGCAGCCCATATGCCCATGCTCGCATTCGTTCCATCGACACCGTCGAAGCGCTCAAGGCGCCCGGTGTGGTGGCAGTGTTCACCGGCGCCGATCTGGCTGGCGAGTGGGGCGGGCCAATGCCCTGTGCATGGCCGGTCACCGCCGATATGAAGAACCCGGCGCACTATCCACTCGCGGTCGGCACGGCCAATTACTGCGGCGACGCGGTTGCCGTTGTCATCGCGGACACCAAGGCCCAGGCCGCCGACGCTGCGTCCATGGTCGTTGTGGACTACGAGGAACTGCCTGCAGTCGTGGGGGTCAAAGACGCCTTGTCGGACCGCGTGATCATTCACCCCGAGCTGGGTACCAACCAGAGCTACGTGTGGGACCTCAAGCCCGACGAGGACAAGGTCACGGCTGCATTCGCCTCAGCGGCGCACACGGTGCGTTGCGAGTTTGTCCAGCAGCGGCTCATCCCGGCGGCCATGGAAGCCCGCGGCGTGCTCGTCGTTCCGCAGCCATTCGGTGGCGAGTTCGTCGTCTACAGCTCCACCCAGATCCCGCACATCCTCAAGGTGATGCTTGGCCTCACTGTTGGGATCCCTGAACAGAAGTTGCGCGTCATTGCCCCGGCAGTGGGCGGTGGCTTCGGCTCCAAGCTCAACGTGTACGCCGAAGAAGTGCTCGCACTTGCGCTTGCTCGCAAGCTGCGGCGGCCCGTCCGCTGGACAGAAACCCGTTCCGAAAACACCCAGGCCACCATCCACGGGCGTGGGCAAGAGCAGGTCATCGAACTCGCAGCCGATGCCGATGGCAAAGTAACTGCTGTTCGCGTCGAAATCGTCGCTGATATGGGCGCTTACCTTCAGCTGGTCACGCCTGGCGTGCCGCTGCTCGGTTCGTTCCTCTATACCGGTGTGTACGCGGTGCCTGCGTTCAGCTTCCGTTGCACCGCGGTGTTCACCAACCTCACCCCAACCGATGCGTACCGTGGCGCAGGTCGCCCCGAGGCGAGCTACGCCATCGAGCGGGCCATGGATACGTTGGCTGCAAAGCTGGGCCTCGACCCCGCCGAGATCCGTCGTCGCAACTTCATCCCAACCGACGCGTTCCCGTACCCATCGGCCAGCGGCCTGGTGTTCGACTCGGGCAACTACGAGCCAGCACTGGCCAAGGCCCTGGCCCACGCTGACTACGACGCACTTCGTGCCAAGCAGGCCACGGAGAAGGCAAGCAAGTCCAAGATTCGCACCGGGGTTGGCATCTCGTCTTACTTCGAGATCTGCGGCCTTGCTCCATCCCGCGCACTTGCATCGCTCAACTACTCAGCCGGTGGCTGGGAAGCAGCAACCGTACGTGTGCTTCCTACCTGCAAGGTGCAGGTCATCTCGGGTGCCACGCCTCACGGTCAGGGGCACGAGACCTCGTGGAGCCAGATCGTCGCAGACAAGTTGGGCATCAGCCCAGACGACATCGAAGTGCTTCACTCCGACACAGCCATCTCGCCGCTCGGCCTCGATACCTATGGGTCCCGGTCGCTCGCGGTCGGTGGTACAGCTATCTGGATCGCCACCGACAAGGTGATTGCAAAGGCAAAGGCCATCGCAGCCCATCAGCTCGAAGCTGCCGACGACGATGTCGAGTTCGCGGCTGGCGTGTTCAGCGTCAAGGGCTCCCCAGACCGGGCGCTCCCCATCGCGGCCATCGCGTTCGGTGCGTTCACAGCGCACAACCTGCCCGACGGCATGGAACCCAACCTCGAAGCTCACTGCACCTGGGATCCACCCAACTTCACGTTCCCGTTCGGCACGCACATCGCCATTGTCGAGGTCGACACCGAAACCGGCCAGACCAAGCTCAAGAAGTACGTCGCGGTCGATGACTGCGGCAACCAGATCAACCCGCTCATTGTGCAGGGTCAGATCCATGGCGGCGTGGTTCAGGGCATTGCCCAGGCCATGTTCGAAGGCGTCGAATACGACGACAAGGGCAACCTGCTCACGGCCACCCTGGCCGACTATCTGGTGCCGTCGGCGGCCGATGTGCCGTCGCTCGTCACCGACCACACCGTTACCCCAAGCCCTGTCAACCCAATGGGTGTCAAGGGCGCAGGCGAAGCTGGCACCATCGGCTCTGCCCCCGCGGTAATGAACGCCATCGTCGACGCACTACGCGACTTCGGCGTCAACGACATCCTCATGCCTGCAACCCCCGAACGGGTCTGGCATGCCATCACGCATTCGGCCAACTGACCCCCGCCCAGGAGTTTCACAACCATGATTCCCGCAAAGTTCGATTACATCCGGGTCGATTCGGCCGAAGCAGCCATTGCTGCGTTGGTGGAGCACGGCGACGAGGCAAAGATCCTCGCCGGTGGCCACAGCCTGGTTCCGTTGCTCAAGCTTCGGCTTGCGTCGCCAGGCGTGCTCATCGACGTCGGTCGCGTGAAAGACCTGTCCTACATCCGCGACGCCGGAGACCACATCGCCATTGGTGCGCTCACTCGCCATCGCGAGGTCGAGACGTCATCGGTGCTGGCAGAGCATGTGCCGCTGCTCGGCAAGGTTGCGCACTACGTGGGCGACAATCAGGTCCGCCACCGCGGCACCATCGGCGGTTCCATCGCCCACGGTGACCCCGCGTCGGATCTGCCCACCGCGGCGCTCGCGCTCGGTGCAACGCTGGTCGCAAAGGGCCCCAAGGGCGAGCGCACCATCAGCGCTTCGGATTTCTTCCACGGCTTCCTCACGACGGCACTTGCCGAAGACGAGTTGCTGACCGAGATCCGTGTGCCAAAGACAACCGGCGCCGGTGCCAATTATCAGAAGTTCAACCGGCGTGCCCAGGACTGGGCAATTGTCGGTGTGGCGGCCTTCAACCACGGCGGCAACGTCGGCGTTGCGCTCACCAACATGGGCTCTACTCCGGTTCGTGCGTCTGCGGTGGAAGCCGCCCTCAAGAGTGGTGCCACAGCGGCCCAAGCAGCAGAGCATGCCGCCGACGGCACCGAGCCATCCGCAGACCTCAACGCGTCGGTCGAGTACCGCAAGCATCTGGCCAGGGTCCTCACCCGGCGTGCCCTCGAAGCCTCGGGCGTCGCCTGACGGATTATTTCCCATGCAACTTGTGCACTAGATCAGTCCCAGACTGAGTTAGTGCACAAGTAGCGACTGATTCTGCTGATTCCCATGACCGCCGAGGCGCCCCGCAGGGCAAGCCCGGCGGTCGTGGCGCGTCTGGGCGAGTTGTTGCTGCGCAGCCAACGGGGACGGGGCCGCGTCTCTCGGCTCGCTTGAAGCCAGCCTCGGACTGACCACCTCGTGCTGTGGCGATGGTCTTGTGCGCGAGATGTGTCCGCTGCCTTACTGAGGGTCTCGGCGGCTTCTCTCGCTGCTCGGCCACCACGGCCGAGCCATCCTTCGACGATTTGTCGCGCGGTCGGGATGCGGCTTCGCGTCCTGGTGGGAACCTTCGCGTCCCGGGAGGGTCGTCACTGGGGGGACGCGAAGGCACGTGGGGGACGCGAAGTGGCGAATGCCGAACAAACCACCTCGCGCGGCTGCACCGGCACCACCGGACTTGGATCGTTGTGGGTCGACGAGCCCGGGTGTGCCCGCGCAGCAACAGGAATCTCGTGAACCCTCGGGCTGCGGGTACCTTTGAGGGGTGATTGATTCCTTCGGCTCGCCCGACGATGTTCTCGCCGGCTTGGCTGCCCATGGGTACCTGGCGGACGAGGGTCTAGCCACCGTTGTGTTCCTTGCAATGGCGCTCAAACGGCCGTTGCTGCTGGAAGGCGAGGCCGGGGTCGGAAAGACCGAGGTGGCAAAGGTGCTGGCCGCCATGACGCACACCGACCTGCTCCGTCTGCAGTGTTACGAGGGTATCGATGCCTCGCAGGCGCTCTACGAGTGGGACTACGCCCGACAGTTGCTCCACCTCCGTGCTACCGAAGTTTCCTCCGGCACCGCGGTTGCAGAGGCAGACTTGTACTCGCCCCGCTTCCTGGTCAGGCGCCCGTTGTTGCAGGCCATCGACCACGGCGAATCGCCAGCGCCGGTGTTGCTCATCGACGAAGTCGACCGCGCCGACGACGAGTTCGAAGCGTTCCTCCTGGAGGTGCTGTCGGACTACTCGGTCACCATCCCCGAGCTGGGTAAGTTCACGACTAACACCCCGCCAGTGGTCATCCTCACCTCCAACCGCACACGAGACGTGCACGATGCCCTGAAGCGTCGATGCCTCTACCACTGGGTTGAACATCCAGGTTTCGAACGCGAAGTCGAAATCGTGCGCCTCCGTGCGCCGGGGGTTTCGGTCGAATTGGCCCGTCAGGTGGCGGCAGCAGTCGAACAGATGCGCGGGATGGACCTCTACAAGCCGCCAGGCGTTGCAGAAACTATCGATTGGGCTCAAGCGCTCGCAGCACTTGGCCGCAGCCGTCTCGATGAGCGCACCATAGAAGCGACGCTCGGCACCGTTCTCAAATATCGGGAAGACGCCGAGCGAGTGAAGCATGCTGGCGTTGCTCAGATGATCCGCGCAGCGGTGACGCGTGCCGGCACCTGACCAGCACCAGGACACTCCATCAACTATGCGTACAGATGGTCCACCGGCTGATGCCTCAGGTGTTGCGCTTGTCGCCCCAGGTGACATCGCGCCGACAACGGGGAGCGTGCCAGGAGGTCCAACCATGGCGGCCATCCGCGCTGCCCAGTCCGGTGTACGCCAGTTCCCAACTGTTCCTCGCAGCGACGGCCCCACCGGGATAGATCGGATGGCGGTGGCGTTCGTCAACATCCTGCGTGCCTTCGGGGTGGCAACTCCCGTGGGCAGCACGGTGGCGTTCGTCGAAGCACTCATTGCGACCGGAGTCCAGCGCAGATCCCCGGTGTATTGGGCTGGGCGCGCCACGCTGATCCGTCGTCCTGAAGACATCTCGGTCTACGACCGGGCGTTCTCTTCCTTCTGGGACGGGTACCTCTTCGGCAACAACGCTCCGACGATCGAAGAGCACCTGTCGGTTGCCTTCGACGACCTACCGGAAGACGACCAGCCTGAAGGCGACGACGGAGCGGACGAAGACGATGACGGCGACACGATGGCCGTGCGATACAGCCGCGTGGAACTGCTGCACAACAAGGACTTCGCCAGCTACTCCTCCGACGACTTCGCAGAGGCACATCGCCTGATGGCCGCCTTGCGGATGATTGGTTCGCCACGCCGGTCGCGCCGGCTCCGCCGCAGTGCTGGCAACCGCCCCACAAGGCGTCCCGACGTACGGCGCACGGTACGTCATGCGCTGCGCACCGACGGCACCCCCATCCGGCGGGCGTATCTCGAACCGTCAGACCGGCCCCGGCGGCTGGTTCTGCTGCTCGATGTCAGCGGCTCGATGGAGTCATATGCGCGCGCACTGATGCGGTTCGCCCAGGCAGCGGTGGTCGGCCGCGGACGGGTCGAGGTGTTTGCCCTCGGCACTCGTCTCACCCGTCTCACCCGGGAACTCAGCAGCAGGGACCCCGACCGTGCTCTGCAACAGGCCGCCACCCGTGTAGTGGATTGGTCAGGCGGCACCCGCCTCGGCGACGGCATCCGTGAATTCAACGACCGGTGGGCAATTCGCGGTATGGCCCGCGGGGCGGTCGTCGTCATTCTTTCTGATGGCTGGGACCGCGGCGACCCAGAGGTTCTGGGCGAACAGGTCGAACGGCTCCACCGCGTCACGTACCGGCTGGTGTGGGTTAACCCGTTGAAGGCAGCGCCCGGTTATGCCCCATTGGCGCGCGGAATGGCGGCAGCGCTCCCGCATGTTGATGAGTTCATCGAGGGCCATTCCCTGGCTTCGTTGACGGAGTTGGCGCGCATCGTCGCGCGCTGAATTACGAACCACTCAAGTTCCTTCCTTCACACGCCGAAATCCTGTGGGACTTCCCCCCGTGGGCTACGTCGGCTTCCTGTCGGCGCGCCCGCATACCTCAAGCGGTAACTCCCGCAGGAATCGGAGCGACACAGACATGAAGCGAGCACCCAAGCAGGGCCTGATGAGGCGGCGGTCCGGCCGTCGCGCCATCTCGGCCGCGACTGCCGTGCTGTTCCCATTGACCGGCGGCGCAGTTGGCGGCGTGATGTCCGCTGGCGCGATTCCCGGGTCGATTGTCGGCACCGTCTTCCGTGACATCAACGCTAACGGCGCCCTTGATGTCGGCGAAGGTGGCGTTGGCGGCGTGGTCGTTCGAGCCTTCGAAGGTTCAAACGCCCCGCTGACAGCGACAACCGCGAGCGACGGTTCCTACACCATCGGTGCGCTTATCAGCGGTACGACGTACCGCATTGAGTTCACGAACCTTCCGGCGTATCTGGCATCGAGCGGACAGGGAGCCGGTAGCGGTTCCAGCGTCCAGTTCGTCGCTGAGAACGGCACCGCGAATTATGCGGTGCAGAACCCCGGCGACTACTGCCAGGCCAACCCCACCTATGCGCTCACCTGCTTCGCTGCTGGTAATCCTGCACCTGGAAGCGGCGTCGGATCCATCTACACAGCACCGTTCTCGGGTGGCACTGCTACCCAGGTGACAGCCGTTGACGAGTCGGGTCCTGCGTACGGTGTTGCCTACCAGCGCGGCAGCAAGCGCCTGTTCAACACCACGCTGTTCAAGCGTCATGTCGCTTCCCCGGAATTCGGTACTCCTGTGTTGGTCCCTGCGCTCGGCATGCTCTACAAGACCGAAATGGGAACTGTCGGTACACCTACGGTTCCATGGGTCGACCTCGAGAACCTCGGTGTCCAGGTCCGAGACGGTGGGCTTCGGGACAACGCTTCGCGTGGGGTCAACACAACACCGAACGAGGATCTGGACCCGCTGAACAAGGTCCACAAGTACGGTTTGCTTGATCTTGAGATCAGCGAAGACGACTCGAACCTCTTTGTCGTCAGCGGATACGACAAAAACATCTACCGAATCGGGCTTCCTGCAGATGGTTCCGTACCTACGGCGCCGGCCGACAACATCGGCATCCAAAACCTTCCCTGCACCAACGGCGTTGCACGTACGGGTGGCATCACGATCAAGGATGGAGTTCTGTACGCAGGCGTCCTCTGTGATGCGAGCGGCGTCGGCGCAACTGCAGCTGATCTGACGATCCAGGTGTGGGCGTACAACGCGCCGGGTTCACCGAGTTGGGGAGCGACGCCGATCCTGGGCCCAGTGACCTTGGTGAAGAACGGCTGTACTGCAGCTTCGACGGTTCCAACCCACGGATGCTCGTGGCAGCCTTGGAGCGATCAGTGGCTGGGCACGGCTGACGTGTTCACCTCTGGCGCCGAGGATTTCGCAACGGCACCGCAGCCCGTTCTGAGCGACTTGGCATTCGCCAACGATGGCTCACTCATCATTGGCATCCGTGACCGCTTCGGCGATCTGGCTGGCCGTAACCAGTACTCTGCTGGCGCTCCTCCTGCAACGCCGGTCTCCGGCCTTGCTGGTGGCGACATCCTGCGTGCTTGCGCCGCCGGTGCCGTCTTTGAGATGGAAGGAAGCGGTTCGTGTACACGTGCCGGTTCGGAGTACTTCACGGGCGACGATTTCACCTTCAACAGCATCGTTTACCACGACGAAGCTGCTGGTGGCGCCCTGCTCACCAAGCCAGGCAGCAACCAATTGATTGCTACGTTCAACAATCCTGTCTCGCCAACCACTGACGGCACCGACTTCTTCACCACTGGTGTTCGTTGGTTCGACACCTCAACTGGTGGTGCAGCAACGAACTCGCTGCGAGTCGCTTCGGACACCCCGGACCGCCTCGGCAAAGCAAACGGCATGGGCCAGCTCGAACTGTTGTGTGACCAGACTCCGACCGAAGTCGGTAACCGGGTGTG
This sequence comes from Acidimicrobiia bacterium, assembly GCA_043720595.1. GTDB lineage: Bacteria > Actinomycetota > Acidimicrobiia > Acidimicrobiales > JANYDT01 > JANNBN01. The sequence goes on along the minus strand of JAYSSK010000272.1, from coordinate 10,992 downwards.
GATCGACACGGACAACGACGGCCGCCAGGACAGCGACGAGACCGGCCTCGCCAGCGTCGTCGTCAAGCTGTACGCATCCAACGGCACCACGCTGCTCAGTACCGCAACCACAGATGCTGCGGGCACTTACTTGTTCTCGAACGCCGCTTCTGGCACTGGCGGAACTGGGGCCGTCTATGGCGTCTCGGCCCTCACTTCCGGTAGCCAGTACGTGATCAAGATCGATCCGGCCGACTCAGGTTCTGTCCTTGCTGACTATGTCCTCAGCCCTGCGAACGCAGTGGTCGAGGTGGCCGGTGACGTCACCCAGGACGATAGCGACTCTGATTTCCTTGACGCTGCTGGCATCTCGCAGGTGACCGTCACATCGACGGTTGGGTCGGACCACACGTTCGACGCCGGCTTCAACTATGTGCCGCCGGTGACGACGTCGACGTCTACTTCGACTTCGACTTCCACATCGACTTCCACATCGACCTCCACTTCGACGACCGTTGATCCAACGACGACATCGACGACGGTTGACCCGACGACGACGTCGACGACGGTTGATCCAACGACGACGTCAACGACGACGTCGACGACCGTCGATCCGACCACGACGTCCACGACTGTTGCAACAACGGTTGCGCCGACGACGTCGACGACTGTCGATCCGACCACGACGTCCACGACTGTTGCAACAACGGTTGCGCCGACGACGTCGACGACTGTTGCAACAACGGTTGCGCCGACGACGTCGACGACTGTTGCAACAACGGTTGCGCCGACGACGTCGACGACTGTTGCGACCACCTTGCCACCTACAACGCTGGACCCATCGACAACGATCGCTTCGACGACTACCAGTACGACTACGAGCACAACCACGACGACGGTGCCTGGCGCCTGTAGCTCGGTCGGCAACTACGTCTGGTTCGACCTCAACAACAACGGCATCATCGAAGCGTCTGAAGCTGGGGCTCCGAACGTGACCGTCAGGTTGCTCACCTCTGCCGGCACGGTGCTCGTAAGCACCGCGACCAACTCCAGTGGTTACTACCTCTTCAGCTGCATCCCCGACGGCTCGTATCGCATCCAGATCGTTGCGCCGACCGGGTATATCAGCTCCAATCCCACCGGGGTTGAACTCCAACCGAACCCGATCACCGAAACATCGGACTTCGACGACAACGGTGCACAGGTTCTCAGCGTGATCGAGAGCGCACTGTTCACACTCAACTCGGCAACGGTCCAGCCCATCGGCGAGACCAACGGCGGGCTGACTGACAATGTCCCGGACAACCGTTCCAACTTGACGGTCGACTTCGGTCTCTACCTGGCGCCCGTCGCTCCGACCATCCCGGGTGCAACCACCACCTCGACCACGTTGGCAGCAACCACCACTACGGTGGCAGGTGCGACCACTACTGTGGCCGGTGGCTCAACCACCGTTCCCGCCTCTACGACGCTGCCCGGTGCAACGACAACGGTTCCGGGTACCCCGGGTACTGGCTCGGTGTGCTCCGAGATCTTCGTGGACACCAACGGCAACGGCCAGCGGGACGCTGGCGAGCCGGCTCTCGCCGGTGTGACCCTCGCCCTCAGCGGTCCTGTCAACAAGACAGCCACCTCCGATGCGCAGGGCAAATACTGCTTCGAGAACATCCCGAACGGCTCCTACACGGTGACGATCGTGTCCGGTGTTCCAGCAGAGTACGGCTACCTGTCCGATCAGGTCATCCGTGTCGAGGTGCTCGGCGAATCTGCCGAGCGTCAAACCGCAACCTTCCGTGTGGCCCCTCTGGCCTTCACTGGTTCGCAGTCCGGCCGTCTGATCGGCTTCGGTCTCGGATTGGTGCTTGCTGGTGGAACCCTTGTCGTCCAGTCCCGCACCGGACGTCGCAAGGCCCGCCACAGCCTTCGATAGGCAGTTCGAAAGCAGTTCGATAAGCAGTTCGATGAGAACAGCACAGCCCGGAAGCATCGGGCCTGAGTAGATCGCCGAACGGCGGGAGGTCATCAAACCTCCCGCCGTTTGTGTTTTCAGAGTTCCTCGTGGGTTCTACGATTCGCGGGTGGAACGTACGGCCGAGCAGTCGGCTGACACCCGAACGAGGTCACGGTGAGCAGCAGGTGAACGGCAGGGAAGCATCGAAGGCGATCGACGTCGAACTTCCCCATGGAGCGCCTCGTCCGGTGCAGCGGTTGGTGGAACACTTCGGCTCTGGGCTCGCGCGGGTGCTGGCGCGTGTCGATGTGCCTCGTCTCCCCGAGGGGTTCGAAGCCCGCAACGGCCTGCCAATCGTGTTCATCGGAAACCATCGCAGCCTGTTCGACGTCTTCCTCGGCATGCGCATGATCCGCCGGTGGAACACGCCAGCCCGTCTCATGGTCAAAGGCGACTTCTTCGAACGGCCGGGCCTCTCGCTGTTGCTTCGCCTGGTCGGTGCTATCTCTGTGACGCCAGGTCGCGGTGCTAAGCGCGCATTAGATCAGGCTTCGCTTGCACTTCGCAACGGCGAGTCCATCATCATCATGCCCGAGGCCCGCATCGTGCCTCCCGAAGAGCGGCCAGAGGGCACTGGCGATCTTGTTTCCACACTCGGTCGCCTGGTCGCGGTTGGCCCGTGCCTCGTGGTTGTCAGCGGCCTGGTGGGCGCAGACGACGTCTGGCCCTCTGGCGCGTCGTTCCCGCGTTTCAGGCTGTGGCGTCGCCCACGGGTCACCATCCGTTCTGTGGCGATTCCAGACCTGCACACGGTTCCCCCGCGAGAAATCACTGCACATCTCCAAGTCGAATTGCGTGCCATCCTGAGCAGGATGGAATCTGGTTCGGCAGCGCTGCCAAGGGCAACAGTCAGTCATGCGTGAAGTCCTCAACGACATCGACCGCTGGCGGAAGCAGGGAAAGCGCGTCGCAGTTGCGCGCGTCGTCGGCATCGAAGGCTCTGGCCCTCGCGACCCAGGTGCCACGATGGCCGTGTCTTCAGACGGCGAAGTAGCCGGTTCGGTATCGGGCGGATGCGTGGAAGGTGCTGTGCTCACCGAAGCCTTGTCGGTGCTCGACGGTGAACGCGGCCCCGGCATCGTCACGTTCGGATATTCCGACGACGAGGCGTTCGCCGTTGGCCTCACCTGCGGCGGCACCATTCACCTGTTCATCGAAGAGCTGGCCTGGTGACAAGCCAACAGGTCCCCCAGACCCCCATCTACTCGCAGCTCAGCGCCGCCATCCGGGCCGACGCGCCCGTGGCACTGGCAACTGTTGTGGCCGGCCCTCCTGGCACCGTCCTGGGGGCCAAACTGCTGGTCCGGCTCGATGCCGAACCGCTGGGCACGTTGGGCAATGTGGACCTCGACCGGGTGGTGGCGCGCGACGCGCTCGGTGAGCTTGTCAACGGCCTCACCAGTACCCGGCATTACGGGCCCAGCGGCGAGGCTCGCGTCACCGAAGCCGGGTTCGAAGTGTTCATCGAGAGCTTCGCTCCGGCACCTCAGATGGTCATCTTCGGAGCAGTTGATTTCACGGCTGCGCTCGTCAAGGCCGCCAAGGTGCTTGGTTATCGGGTCACGGTCTGCGATGCGCGGCCGGTGTTCGCAACGCGGGCCAGGTTCCCGTTGGCCGACGAGGTGGTCAACGATTGGCCAGACCGCTATCTCGCTGCGCACGGAGGGTCGCTTGGTCCACGCGACGCTGTGTGCGTGCTCACCCACGACGCCAAGTTCGACGTACCTGCAATCACCGCAGCGGTGCGCACGGCTGTGGGATACATCGGTGCCATGGGCAGCCGTCGCACCACAGAAACCCGCAACTTGCGCTTGATCGAAGCCGGTCTCTCTGCCCAGCAGATCGAGCGTGTGATGGGGCCCATCGGTATCGACATCGGCGCCCGTACACCAGAAGAGACGGCCATCTCCATCGTGGCCGAAATCATCGCAGTGCGGACCGGTCGGCCAGTTGCGTCACTTCGCGATGCGGCCGGACCAATTCACCACGGCTGAATCTCAAATCGCACCCACGCTGATGCACACTGTCCGACCACCTGTTCGCCCATGACCGACTCTTTGCGCGCGCAGCGGGTTCTGGCGGTCGTCTTGGCTGCTGGCGGGGGAACACGCTGGGTCGAAGCCGGCGGGGCAGGCCACAAGCTGCTTGCGCTGCTGCCAGATGGTCGCACGGTTGTTGCTGTGTCGGTCGCTAGCGCTGTGGGTGCCGGGCTCGATGTGTGTGTCGTCACCGGAGCGGTCCAGCTGGACGCGGTGCTCCCGTCTTCGGTTCACGTTGTCCACAACGAGCAATGGGCCGAAGGACAGGCCACGTCGTTGCACGTCGCTGTGCGGTGGGCGCAACGGCACGGGTACGAGGCTGTCGTCGTTGGCCTTGGCGACCAGCCGTGGGTTGGATCGGATTCGTGGGCTGCAGTCGCTGCGAGGTTGGCAATCTCGGCTCGTCCAATCGTTGTCCCCACCTTTGGCGGCCGCCGCGGGCAGCCGGTTGGGCTGCGCAGCGACGTTTGGGCGGCCTTGCCGACAACGGGCGACGCAGGAGCACGTATCCTGATCGCCCAGGAGCCGGAACTCGTTGACGAGTTTCCGCGCGCCGACGATCAGCAGTTGCTGAACGACATCGACACACCGGGAGACCTCTCGTCATGGAACTGACCAACGAATTCCACGTCCCCATCGGCATCGACCGTGCCTGGGCCGTGCTGACCGATCTCGAATTGATCGCGCCGTGTATGCCAGGTGCAGCGCTTGAAGAGATCGAGGGCGAAGAGTTCCGCGGTGGCGTGAAGATCAAGGTCGGCCCCATCACCGCGCAGTACAAGGGCAAGGCAACCTTCCTCGAACGCGATGTGGTGAACCACAAAGCTGTGTTGCGTGCAGAAGGTCGTGACACCAAGGGCCAGGGCAACGCCAACGCCACCATTACGGCGCACCTTAAGCAGTCCGGCACCGGCACAGATGTCACGGTTACCACCGATCTCACGGTCACCGGACGGGTTGCCCAGTTCGGGCGCGGCGTGCTTGCCGATGTCAGCGCCAAGCTGCTGGGCCAGTTCGTCGACTGCCTCGAACATAAGGTATTGGCGAAACCCGAAACGGTCATCGCCGAAGTTGCGGCAGCTGGCGCCACCGATGGCGGTGCTGACTCGGTCTCTAGTGTGGTTTCTGCCGGCGCCGCCGATGCATCAACGGCTGCACCTTCGGCCGGAGCGGCATCGGTTGCATCGACCGATGCACCAGCTGTCGAACCGGTCAAGCCGGCAGTTCGCAAGATCCAGTACGAGCCCACCAAGCCCGTCGATCTGCTCGAAGCTGCGGGTAGCCCGGTGCTGAAGCGTGCCGCACCTGTCGCTGTTGCGGTGCTGGCGCTGTTGTGGCTGTTGAAGCGTTGGCGCCGCTAAGCGCTGCAGCGGTGGGTGGCCCGATGTTCCCGCGCGAACACGCGTCGGCCGAAGATCTGGCTGTCGTCACAGAGTTGCTCACCCGGTTGCCCAAGACAGCATTCACCATCGTTGTGCGAGACGCGGCTGGCACCCCGGTGGTTATCCGAAATGCGCCCCTCGAGGCCGACGGTACGCCGATGCCAACTCGCTATTGGCTTGTCGGGCCAACCCAGATCGAAATCATCGGTCGGCTGGAAGCGTCGGGTGGGGTGCGGCGCGCCCAGGTCGAAATCGACCCGGAAGCGATCGCAGCAACCCACCAACGCCACGCGGTTCTCCGAGACGCCGAGCTGCCAGAGGGGTGGCCCGGCTACAAGCCCTCAGGCGGGGTTGCCGGGACGCGACGCGGAGTCAAGTGCCTCCATGCTCATTACGCGTGTTGGCTGGCCGGTGAAGCCGACGTGGTGGGACAGTGGGTCGCCACCGTGCTGGCCGATCATTTGCCGCCCGTGGAGCGCTGACGTGCGAGCCGGTATTGACATTGGAACCAACTCCGTTCGCCTTTTGGTGCTCGGTGACGACAACGTGCAACTTGCTCGCACGGCCAAGGTCACCGGGCTTGGCCGCGGCTTGGCCAACGGTTTGCTGCACCCTGAATCGATCAGTCGCACGGTCGCCGGCATCGAAGAAGCGATGCGTGTGGCGGCCGATGTCGGTCTCACCCTCGCTACTGCCAACACGCGGATCACCGCCACTTCGGCTGCGCGCGATGCGAGCAACGGCGGCGAACTGTTCGATGCGATTGAGCGTTTGTGTGGGGTTCGGCCCGAGGTGCTGAGCGGGCAGGCCGAGGGTGCATTGGCGTGGGAAGGTGCCATGTCGTCGTTGCCGCCCCGAACGGCCGACGAAGGTCTTGGTGGTCGCGGTCTCGATGCGCTGATCGACATCGGCGGCGGGTCAACCGAGTTCGTAGTCGGCCGTTCCGGAGAGGGACCCCAGGGCGTCATCAGCATCGATGTTGGCTGCGTGCGAATGACCGAACGATTCCTGGCCGCCGACCCTCCGCGTGCCGCCGAGTTGTCCAGTCTCATTGGGGTGGTGCATGCGCACCTTGACGACGTGCAGCGCGAACTTCCGGCAATCGACGATGCCACGCGGTTCGTTGGGGTTGCCGGGTCCATCGTCACCGTTGCCGCCGTGGAACTCGGGCGGTACTCGCATGACGACATTCACGGCATGTGGCTCTCCCGTGCCGCAGCCGAAGACGTGTTCCGCACGCTGGCCCAAGAGTCCGCTGCCGACCGTGCATCTAACCCAGGCCTGCATCCCGACCGGGTGGGCACCATTGTTGCCGGTGCGGCAATCCTGGTGACGGTGCTGCGTCACTTCGACCTGCCGGGCATCCGGGTGTCAGAGTCCGACCTGCTCGATGCCCTCGCTCGCTCAGCCCCGCTTTCCTGAAGTCGATTGGGACCCGGTGGGTCGCAAACGAGACGAGTGGGCGTGTCGTGCATGGCCGGGCGTGCCAGGCAGCCTGCACAGCACGCCCAAACCTGCATCGCACGCCCACAACCGATCCAAATCAGGCTTGGCTTGTGTGTGTTGCCGGGATCCAGGCCTCAGCTTTTCTACGCAAGGGTGCGCCTGGGAGACTGGGCGGGTGAGCGCCGAATGACATCAGAACCGCTCGCCGAGCCTGGTCGGTCGCGCCACGCGCCCGGGACCGCTCGGGCGGCTCTGGCGCAGCACGATTTTCGGCGGCTCTACCTGTCGACGTTCTCCTCGAGCGTTGGGTCTTGGATGCAGACGGTCGTGGTGGGACCGCTGGCGCTGCGCTTGGGGGGCGAGTCGTTCGTGGGTCTCCTGATGTTTGCCAACTTCGGGCCCATCCTGGTGTTGTCCATCCCGGCAGGAGCGCTGGCAGCGAAGCTTCATAATCGCCGCCGCTACATGATCAGCGTGCAATGCATGCAGATTGTCTTCGCCACGTTCCTCGCCATGGTCGCCGCCGATGGGACGCCGAACAAGTGGTTGTTGCTGCTTGGGGTGTTGGGTGGCGGCACGATGAACTCGCTGAACGGACCAGTGTCGCAAAGCCTGATGCCAGACATCGTCGGCCGCGAAAACATTCCTGCCGCAGTGTCGTTGGGGTCTGCTCAGATGAACGGTTCACGGGTCGTTGGGCCGGTCGCCTTGGCCCTCATCTCCCAAGTGGTGCACATCACGCCGTCCATGGTGTTTACGTTCAATGCGATCACGTTCGTCGCCGTCATTTGGGCGCTGGCAACTATCCACGTGCCGGCTGCCGCTGAACGGTCAGCCGAGGTGATGGGATTTCGGTCCCTTGGTGTGGGGTTCCGTGAGTTGGGAGTGAATCCTGTGGCGAGGCGCGTGCTCAGCATCATGCTGGCGTTCTCATTGCTGTGCTTGGCTTATGTGACGCAGTTTCCGTCGCTTGCGGAAGGTCTGCTTGCGATGGACAGCCAGGACAAAGGCTATTTGTTCATGTTCGGTGTGTGGGGCTTCGGTGCCCTGTGCGGTGCGCTCTCTATGTCCACCGTTCTCGCCCACGTCGACAAGCGACCGCTGCCCCGACGCCTGCTCATCGGCTTCGCGCTGATGATGGCGGTGTGGTCGACGCAGAGGTCGCCCAGCCTGTTTGTGCACGTTGTGCTGCTTGGGCTCGGGTTCTTCTATTTCGGTACCACAACTGCGCTCAACACCTTGCTGCAACAGAGCCTTTCGCCCGCCAGGCGGCCGTATGTGATGTCGCTGTGGTTCATGTGTTTCGGCGGCACGATTCCGATTGCAGGGCTGTGGGCAGGCTGGCTGATGGAGTCATCGCTTGGCGCTCGGACCGGAGCCATGGTCGTGCTGATCATCGGCGCAACGGTGGCAACGATCCTGGCGGGCTTCGGTGACCTCAGGTCGGTTGGCTCTCGAGAAGCTCCAACTGCACATTGAGCGCGTGAGTGCTGAGCTGGGTTTCCCGCAAGGATATGGCCAGCGTGTTGCGTGGTGCCAGTGTCCGCGCATGTGAAGGGCTTAGCGAAGCCGAAGCAATGAGGCGGCGCCGGCAGCAAGACGACCCTCGGCGGGGTGGCCGAGCGGCGAGTAGCCAAGCTCGTCGTGTTCCTCGGCAGGCGGGTCGGCTGCCCAAAAATCTGGTCCCGCAAACCAACGTTGTGTACGCATGGCTTCGAACAGCGCTTGATAGGCAGTTGCCTGTTCAGCCGAAGCTTCGGGAGTGCCTGTTGAGAAATCCCACGGTGACGCGGTCGTGCCAAGGTGCCGGGTGTAACCGACCTCGGTGAACCGGATGGGTTTCCCCCACTTCGTGGCGAGCCGCTGCAACGACTGTGTTGGTGCCTTCCAGCCTTGCTTGAGTTGGGCAACGGAGGCACTGCCGTCCGTGCGAGAGGTGAGCGGATAGTAAGCGTCTATACCAATTTCGTCGAGCAGCCCCCAGAACCGAATCTGATCTGCTTCGTCCCAGTTGGCCGCGTAGGTGAGCCTTCCGGAGAAATGGGCACGTGCCGTTCTGATCATGGTGCGCCAGCGTGTATCGGTCGACACACCGGCCAGCTCAGTTCCCACGATGAGCGTGGTCACTGCAGAGGATTCGGCGAGGTCTGCGTATCTGCTGATGAATTCCTGGTAGGTGGCGAACCATTGGCCACGATCGGACGGAACAATGTCGCCACGCCACGTGTCGTCTGGCAGGTCGATGTGGGGCTTCAACGAAACGGAGAGGCCGCGGGCGTTTGCCTGGGTTATGGCCGAACGTAACGCTAGGTCGGTGGGGGTGGCGTCGGTCGGACCGAACGAATTGTCCGTCAACGATGACTGATACCAGGTCACGATGAACGTCACCCGACGAAGGCCGAGCGACCTCACCTGGTCGAGGGTGGTGGCAACTTCTGGCGATTCATAGCCGTGTGGTTCCCACGATGGTATGACCAGCCCTGTGGACCGTGGACCGATGACGACCGGTGTTTTTGCCGTTGCGGTTGAGCCAACCGAAGGTCCGACGGTGGTGAACATCATAATTGCGAGCAAGATCCCGATCACTGCACGGGCAACCAGGATCGAGGTGCTTCGGCCCGACGTTCTGCTCATCCGTTCAGTGTCACTCGAATCCAACGGTTTGGGGGACTAGGAACAGTCTCCAGTGCGGGCGTCCGTCTGCGCTGGGCCACTCCTTGACCAACGAGTCTGCACCGGGGCCCGAGTCGAACAATGACGGCCAACGGCGGTTCACTGCGTCGATCTGCAAGAGCCCCGTGTTCTCCGGAACCAGCACGTACTTCACGGTGGACAGGTCAGCCACGCGTTCGCGGAAATCACTGTCGGATGTAATCACGAAACGGTCGGGATGCGCAGAGCGGAGCAGCACCGCGAACGCGGTGCCGGAGTCGGCGAGGATCGACCCCTCCCCCGTGTCGATACTGTCGAGATAGTCGGCCACCTGATTGTCCAACGCGTAACGGTTGAACGAGCGCACGGACCGCTCTTCTTGCAACAAGCGTGATCCGGCTACGGGAAGCGTGAGCGCGACTGCAAGCAGTGGGACCACCGCTAGGTGGCGCTGCGGTCCGTTGGAACGCCCGAACAAATCCTGCAGGCCCTTCGCCACCACTGCAACCGCCACGGCCGAAACCGGAAGAATGGCGAACAGGTAGCGATACAGAAAAAGGGCCTGGCCAACAGAGATGGCCCACGCACTGAATGCAAACACCGGAGCGAAGACGGCAATGGTGACAGCCAACGCAGACCGACGCCGAACGACCGACACCACCAAACCAGCCATGATGAACAACAGAGCTGCAGGCTGCAGAATCCCGATTGTGCGAAGCACATCAGCTGGGGTGCCGCCCACGGTCTCCTCGGCTCGATACACACGGACGAACTCGCGGATGCCGTATTCCGAGCTGAGCTGTTCGAACGGATGCCCGGTTACGATCCAGCTCATCGCTGCCCACCCGATGAAAACGGTCGCGGCTGGGATTGCGAGGAGCATCAACTCGTTCAACACGATCCACGGCGCTGGTGCCCCACCCGCGCTGGTCGTCCCGGTTCGCGACAGACGCATCGCGGACATCGGTGGGATGAACCCGCTGCGCGCTCGTGCGTAAGACACGGCAGCCACGATCAGGGCGACCCCGACGAACGCGATGCCGGCTTCGTAGCGCGCGAGATAGGCAATGCCGATGCCCATGCCGCAGACCACGAGTTGCACAGTGAGTGCGTCATGAAGCCACGACAGCAGAGCGGCCACCGAGAGCAGCAGGCCGAATGTGGACAGCGACTCAGACATCCCGTTGGCTGCGTAGAACATCACCACAGGGTTGAGTGCGAATGCAGCGGTGGCGAATGCTGCGGCTCGCCCCGCAAGCCCGACGTGCAACACGATTCGATGGAGTTGTCGCGCAGCCAGCGTCATCGTGAACGCTGAAGTGATGTTGGCAGCGAACCCTGCGGTCAGCAGAAATGGGAACACCTTCGCGAACGGGAGGAGCGGCAGGATCATCAGCGTGGGTCCTGGTGTCCACACGAACCCCATAGCTGCAAGGTGCGGTTCGCGCCCCCGAACCACGTACGAGGAGTTGGCTACGCGGCT
>JAYSSK010000271.1:0-2650 GCA_043720595.1 Acidimicrobiia bacterium | reverse complement strand
GTTGATCCCACGCCGGTATGCGCCGAGGAAGTTCCCATGAGCGACACAGACGATCTTGACCTGAACTCCCTCGGCGACGAAGACCTCGTTGCGCAGATGCACGACGACCTGTACGACGGTCTTGCTGACGAGATCGCGGAGGGCACGCAGCTGCTGCTGGACCGGGGCTGGGATGCGCAGAAGGTGCTCAGCGAGGCCCTTGTCGAAGGCATGCGCATCGTCGGAATCGACTTCCGTGACGGCATCCTGTTCGTGCCAGAGGTGCTGCTTTCGGCCAACGCAATGAAGGCAGGCATGGGCCTGTTGCGGCCGATCCTCGCTGAGACCGGTGCAGAGTCCGTCGGTCGGGTAGTCATTGGCACCGTCAAGGGCGACATTCACGACATCGGCAAGAACCTCGTTGCCATGATGCTCGAAGGCGCTGGTTTCGAGGTCTTCGACCTTGGCATTAACACCGACGTGGACAAGTACCTGGCTGCGCTCGACCTGCACAAGCCAGACATCCTCGGCATGTCTGCGTTACTCACCACCACCATGCCGTACATGAAGGTGGTCATCGACACCATGCGCGAGCGTGGCCTGCGCAACGACTACATCGTCCTCGTTGGCGGCGCTCCGCTCAATGAAGAGTTCGGCACTGCAATCGGTGCCGACGCGTATTGCCGCGACGCAGCGGTAGCTGCCGAAACGGCCAAGACGCTTGTCGCACAGCGCCGCGCCGCGGCCTGATCCGCCGGGCGAGACCATGTCCGACGCGCCAGCACCAACCGGCGAATCGGAAGCTGGCGCGTCAACAGTCGGCCGTGCTGGCCGCCGCGGTAGGGGGAGCGATGTCGCGCAGATCATCGTGATTTTCTGGCGCGACATTCCTGCCCAGGTCAATGCGCAACGCGGACGTGAACGCGAGCAGGTCATCCTGTCGGCAAAGTTCCAGCGCGCCATCGACCGAGCGAAGCGCAAGGCGAACATTTACACCGCACACGAAGACATCGCTCAGTGGCGCCGTGTCAGCCGTCCGTGTACAGACGATCTCGCAGCCCAAGCTGGCGCCGAGGCCGAACTGCTCGAAGACACCTACACTAAAGAGCACCTCGGCAGGCTCGGGTTCCTGGGCGGATGGGAGCCAGAGAACCGCCCCACAGACCAGCCCGTACCAGACCTCGCCGGCATCGACACCGATGCCGAAGATCCCGAGGACGACCCCGAGACTGCCGTAGACGGACAGTCCTCGGACTGGGGCACATGGTCCAAAGCAACGCCCACAGTTACCCCCGCCGAGAAACTCGAAGACCCGCCCGTTGTTTCAGGCACCGACCAAGGACAACTCCCATGACCGACACCGTGATCAGCTCCGCAACGAAAGAAGTTGTCATCGGTTTCGGGCGACCGTTCGTGATGATTGGCGAGAAGATCAACCCGACGGGTCGCAAGATGTTCGGTGACGAACTGAAGAACGGCGACATGACCCGCATTTCGCTCGACGCGCTGGCCCAGGTCGAAGCCGGTGCCCAGATGCTCGATGTCAACTGTGGCGTGCCGCTTGCCGACGAACCGAAACTGCTTGCCGATGCGATTCGTCTGGTGCAGTCCGTTACCGATGTGCCGCTGTGTATCGATTCGTCCATCATCGAAGCGCTCGAGGCGGGCCTTGCCGTGTACCAGGGCAAGGCGCTGGTCAACTCCACCACCGGTGAAGACGACGTGATGGAACGGGTGCTTCCGCTCGTGAAGAAGTACGGCGCTGCGGTCGTCGCGGTATCGAACGACGAGACCGGCATCGACGACGACATGGAAAAGCGCTTTCTCATCGCAAAGAAGATCGTCGAGCGCTGTTCGGACCACGGCATCCCTCGGGCCGATGTGGTTGTCGATCCGCTGTTCATGCCCATTGGCGCGGTTCGCCTTGCCGGGCAGAACTCGTTCGGGCTCATCCGCCGGTTGCGTGAGGAGCTAAAGGTCAATACCACGGGCGGAGCGTCCAACGTCAGCTTCGGGCTGCCCAACCGGCACCATGTCACGGGCGCGTTCCTGTCCATGGCCATCAGCAACGGCCTCACCTCGGCCATCATGAACCCGATGCACGCCGAGGTGAAAACCGCTGTGATGGCTGCCGACGTGATGGCAGGACAAGACGAGAACTGTGCTGCCTGGATCCGCGCCAACCGAGATCCAAACGCACCGGCTGGCCGCGAAGGCCGCGGCGGCGGGCGCCGCGCCCGCTCCTAGTCCCCGGAACCGGATCCATCGGCCGTGCCACTTGTCGTCTTCACCCCGTCGGGCCTCAGCTCCGAGGTACCAGTCGGTACGGCGGTGCTGGATGCTGCGCGTCAGCTTGGCGTGGACATCGACTCGGTTTGTGGTGGTCGCGGTATCTGCGGGCGCTGTCAGATCACCCCGTCCACCGGGTCGTTCCCGAAGTGGGGGATCGACGCGCGTGAGAACTCGTTGTCCTCACCCGGTGACACAGAGCTGAACTATCGCGGCAAGCGGCCCCTCGCTGAGGGAAACCGGCTGAGCTGCTCCGCGGCGTTGCTGAACGACGCGGTGATCGATGTTCCGGCGTCGTCGCAGGTGCACCGGCAGGTGGTTCGCAAGTCGGTCGATCTCACCGGGGTGATCGTCGACCCGGTAGTCACACTTCACTTCGTCG
>JAYSSK010000270.1:0-2653 GCA_043720595.1 Acidimicrobiia bacterium | reverse complement strand
GCAGCGCTGATGGGTCGGCCTGCCGCACCCCTGGCAACCAGGCGCTGCTCAACCCCGGAAAACCAGTGTTCCTCGGGCTGCTGTTCAGCATGTTCCTGCACGGCAGCCTGGCCCACTTGTTCGGCAACATGCTGTTCCTCTGGGTGTTCGGAAACAACATCGAAGACAGCCGCGGCCGCGTTCGGTTCGCATTGCTGTACTTCTTCGGCGGCATCATGAGCGACCTCGCGCACATCCTCGTGGACCCGGATTCGACCGTGCCCGTGGTGGGTGCTTCCGGGGCCATCGCCGCTGTCATGGGCGCTTACCTTGCGCTCTATCCGCGAATGCGCATCAAGGTGGTGACGCCGTGGATGGGCTTACGTAAGGTTTCGGCCAGCTGGGTGCTTGGCCTGTGGATCGCCAGCCAATTCCTCATCATGAGCGACAACAGCGGTGTTGCATGGGGCGCACATGTGGGTGGCTTCGTGGTTGGGTTTATCTGGGGACTTGCGTGGCGTGCTCGTGACCGGCGATCACGAGCGCAAAGTATGGTGCCAGCGCCCGTACCCGATGGGTTGCTCACCTCGGATTCACTCCGTCCCTCCGCTCACCACTCGGCCGCGCCCGTACCCGATGGGTTGCTCACCTCGGACTCACTCCGTCCCTCCGCTCACCACTCGGCCGCGCCCGTTACTCCTTGGCAGCCGCCAAGCCAGTCACCAGCGTCAGCACCTCGGCCACCCGAGCCTCGCAGTCCGACTGCGTAGCGGCTTCCAGGTTGAGCCGCAGCAGCGGTTCGGTATTGGACGGGCGTAGGTTGAACCACCAAGTGCCGAAGTCGACCGTGAGGCCGTCGAGGTGATCGACGGTAGCGCCGCCCTTGCCGGCGTAGGCCTGCTCGATGCGGGCCATCACCACGGTGGGCGAAGCAACCTTGGTGTTGATTTCGCCGGAGCCGACGTAACGCTCGAACGGCACACGTAGCGCGGAGAGCTTGGCGCCGTTGTCGCCCTGCTCGGAGAGCAGTTCAATGACGTGCAATGCGGCAATGAGGCCGGAATCCGCCCGCCAGTTCTCGCGGAAGTAGTAGTGCCCGCTGTGTTCGCCGCCGAACACCGCACCAGTTTCCGCCATGACCTGCTTGATGAAGCTGTGCCCCACCCGCGTGCGAACCGGCGTGCCACCGTTTTCCTTGACGACCTCGCTCACCGTCTTTGAACAAATGAGGTTGTGGACGACCTTGGAACCTGGTTGCTTCTTCAGAATGGACGCTGCGACCATTGCTGTTGTGAGCGACCCGCTGACTGGCTGGCCGTTGTTGTCCACCAGGAAGACACGGTCCGCGTCGCCGTCGAATGCCAGGCCAACGTCTGCGCCGACGGCGAGCACCCGGGCCTGAAGATCACGGAGATTTTCCGGCTGGATGGGGTCGGCGGGGTGATTGGGGAACGTTCCATCGAGTTCGCCGTACAGGATTTCGTAGTCAAGGCCTAAACGGTCGAAGACTGCCGGCACAACCAGTCCGCCCATCCCGTTGGCGGTGTCGGCGACGATCTTCAGCTTGCGAACCTTGGTGACGTCGATGAAGGACAGACAGTGCGTGGCGAACTTTTCCAGCAGATCGATCTCAGCGCGGCTGCCCGTCTTGGTCGCCCACGGCGTGACGCCGTCGAGCAGCGCCACTGCTGTGTCGCGGATGGTGGTGAGACCGGTGTCTTCGCCAATTGGTTTGGCGCCGGCCAAGCACATCTTGATGCCGTTGTACTGAGCCGGGTTGTGCGAGGCGGTAAATGTGGCACCCGGCAGATCGAGGTGGCCGGAGGCGAAGTACAACAGGTCAGTTGAGGCCAGACCGATGTCGACCACGTTGACCCCTTCGCTATTTGCGCCCTCGGTAAACGCAGCCACCAGCTCTACACCCGTGGGACGCATGTCGCGGGCAACAACGATTGAGGCAGTTCCTGCAAAACGAGCGAACGCAGCACCAATTGCACGTGCCATCTGGGCATCGAATTGGCTGGGGCACAAGCCGCGAACGTCGTAGGCCTTAAAAATGGCGCCGAACCGAGCAGCAGTGTTGGTCTCCGTGCTGTTACCACTTGTGTGGCTAGCGCCACCGGGTGTGTCTGCTGTGGTGGTTTTCACCGCTTGCTCCTTGTGTCCGCCGCTGCCGGTGGAGGATTGTGATTCTGTCCTCGGATGAGCGGGGGCAGGTGTTCGGGTTGATTGTTTAGCGTGATTCGCGGGTCTGAGCACGAAGGACGATTCTGTTGCGTCTGCATCAATAGTGAACCGACCTTCGGCGAAGGCCCTCGAACCAGTGGCCATCCCGGTGAGCCGGGTGGTCCTGATTCTGCAGGCGTCGAGCGTAGGCTGGACAGATGCGAACGATGGACAGGTCCGTGGGTGAACCCTCGGATAACCCGGGCCAGGGCTCAAACTCCGATCCCTTGGCCACTCCGACAGTCCTCGAAGGACATCCGAGTAGCGACCCACACGGACACCTGCCTACATCGGCAGGTACCCCACCTGAAGTTGAGGGGAACATTCTGACGTCGTGGCGACGTCGCGGTAGACGGTCCCGCGGCCAGTCATCGGGAGGCCAACCAGTCGCCAGACGAGTCATTTCCGCAGCGGACCACGCGCACCAGAGGTACATGCTCGCCGCTGT
>JAYSSK010000269.1:0-6775 GCA_043720595.1 Acidimicrobiia bacterium | reverse complement strand
CTGTCGACCGCCTCGGACTCTAGGAAACAGCGGATCTCACTGCCGGAAGCCAGGAACCAGGCGTCGGATGTGCGGGTCTGTTCGTCGGTTTGGAACACGCTGCGGTACTGGGTTGGATCGAACGCGTCGACGTGTTCGACAGCGCGGTCCATCAGCGCGTGGCACGCGTCATTGTCTGCGAAGCCGGGCAGAACCAAGAACCCATCACGGTGGTATGCGTCGAGTTGTGTCTGTTCCAAGACCATGTCGACAGTCTCGCTGAGTCTTCCCACACAACTCGGCCAAAACCGGCAGATTTTCGGCCGGTTCGGCCCGAGTTGCGCGTATGTTCGGCCCGAGTTGCGCGTATGTCCGGCCCGAGTTGCGCGCACCCGCTACCTGCACCATCCCGAAATTCAGGCCGAAACCGACCGACGAAACCGACCGGTAGCATCGAACAGTGCAACTCGTCCTCGTCCGTCATGCCCAACCCCACTGGTACGCGGGTCCCGGCGAAACGCACATGGGCAACCCGCCGCTCACCGAGTTGGGCCGTCGCCAGGCAGAGTTGGTCGGCGAACAGCTCGCCGCCGAGAAGTGGGATCGCATCCTTGTGTCGCCGCTGCAACGCTGCCGCGAGACGGCGGCGCCACTCCTGAAGCAACTTGGTCAACCTGAAGTCATCGCAGATTGGCTCGAAGAAATCCGTGACCCTAACTGGCAGGGTTACACACGAGAACAGGTCATCGCGCTCTACGAGGCCGAGTCGCTCGTGCCGATCGAAGACCGTTGGAACGGGCTGGCCGGGGGCGAAAACATCCATGCGTTCATCGACCGTATTGAGCACGGCCTTGCCGGGTTTCTTGCCGAGTACGGCATCGTGCGCCACGAGCACCAGGTGCCGAGCTGGAACTCGCTGGAAGGTTCGGCCGCGGAGAAGATCAACGGCCCGCGGGTTCTGCTCATCGCCCACGGCGGCACCAACTCCGTGGTGACGGGCAACTTGCTCGGTGCGCCCCGGGTGCCGTGGCCGTGGAGCCGAATCGGCTACCGCCACACCACCGTCGGCCGGTTCGACGCCCGCGCCGCCAGCCACGTGCTGCACTGGATGCTCGAAGGGCTGGAAACGAACCATCTTCCCGAGGACATTCGCACCGCCTAGGTCGCGCCCGAGAATTGCCGTTCCTCAGGTGGGCTTCCTAGGGTGAGCGAGTGACCGCTGCACCAGGCCCATCCACAATCGACAAAGACGCGCTGCGCGCAAAATACCTCGCCGAACGAGACAAGCGTCTTCGGGCTGACGGCAACCAGCAGTACCTCGAGCCGGTCGGAAAGTTCGCTCGGTTCCTTGAAGACCCACATGTTCCGGTGACCCCTCGCGGACCAGTGACTGATCACGTCACGTTGACGTTCATCGGCGGCGGATTCGCCGGGCTTGTCACTGCTGCCCGGCTGGCCGAGGCCGGCGTCACCGATGTGCGCATCGTCGAGAAGGGGGGCGATGTGGGCGGCACCTGGTACTGGAATCGCTATCCCGGAGCCCAATGCGACACCGCCGCCATGGTGTACCTGCCGCTGCTGGAAGAGACCGGACACATGCCGTCTGAGAAGTACACCCACGGCCCCGAGATTCGCGAACACTGCCGACGCATTGCTCGTCACTATGGCCTGTATGACAACGCATTGCTGTCCACCGAGGTCACTGGTGCGCAGTGGGACGAAACCGCCCAGCGCTGGGTGGTGACCACCAACCGGGGCGACCAATTCACCACGAAGTATCTGGCCATGGGAACAGGTCCTCTGCACCGGCCCAAGCTCCCAGGTATCCCGGGCATCGAAACGTACGTGGGCCATAGCTTCCACACCAGCCGCTGGGACTACGACTACACCGGCGGCACCCCCGAAGGTGCGCCGATGGCAGGGCTCGCCGACAAGCGCGTCGGCATCATCGGAACTGGAGCAACGGCTGTGCAGTGCGTCCCACACCTGGCACGCAGCGCTGGGGAGTTGTTCGTGTTCCAGCGCACGCCATCTTCCATCGACATCCGCAACAACCACTCCATGGACCCTGACTGGTTCTCCACCCTGCAACCGGGTTGGCAGGAACAGTGGCTGCTGAACTTCACCACGCTGCAGACCGGCGGGTTCGTCGACGAAGACCTCGTGAAGGACGGTTGGACCGACATCAGCCAGCGCATCCGAGACAAGGTGTTCGCAGCGCCCAACCCGGAGTTCACGCCAGAGGCTTTCGAACGGGCGTATCACGAGAGCGACGACGAGAAGATGGTCGAGATCCGCCAGCGCGTCGATGAAATCGTGGCCGACCCTGACACGGCCGACGCCCTGAAGCCGTGGTATCGACAGCTCTGTAAGCGCCCATGCTTCCACGACGAATATCTGTACGCATATAACCAGCCCACGGCGCACCTCATCGACACCGATGGCAAGGGAGTCGAGCGGATCGACGAGACCGGCGTGTGGGCCAATGGCACGCACTACGAACTCGACCTGCTCATCTACGCGTCGGGCTTCGAGGTCGGCACGGAGTACAAGCGACGGTCCGGTTACGACGTGACCGGCGTCGGCGGTCAGCTGCTGTCTGAGTACTGGGCCAACGGCATGCGCAGCCTGCACGGTATCCACGTGCATGGGTTCCCCAACTTGTTCGTCGTCAGCCCGACACAGGCGGCCAACCTCATCAGCAACGTGCCGCACAACCTCACCGAAGCCGGGCGCACCATTGCAGCGGTCGTGTCGCATGCAGAGGAGATCGGCGCAAACCTGGTGGAGGTCCAGCCAGAGGCCGAGGCGGAGTGGGTTGACCGACTGTTGAAGGGTGGCCGTCGGTTCGCCAACCGCCCGGACTGCACGCCCGGCTACTACAACAACGAGGGACAAGACGCTGGTCCAGCGGCATTGCTCAACAGTGTCGGGTACCCAGAAGGTCCTGTTGCCTATTTCAAGTACATCGACGCCTGGCGAACCAGCGGCGAGTTCACCGGGCTGCAGTTCGCCTAGGGGACCGGCAACTCCGAGGACCCCCGGCAAAGGTCGCTACGTCTGGCGCACGGCCACAACATGCAGGAGGGCCCCGAACCAGCGGTATGGGTCGTTTGCTCCGGCAAGTTCCTCGGCGTTCAGCAGAGCCTCGAGGTCTTCGCCGTCGGGCAACTGAGCACCGCTCTTCACGGAGTCGTGCCACTCGCGGCGCATGCCGGGCCGCGCAGCTAACGCCTCGCCGTTGCGAAAAGGTCGAGCACCGTGACGCCACTACCGCCGAAGGGTGCGAGTTGGCGCCGGATTACTTCTTGGCGGATGACATTTCGCAGGTCTGGCAGCTGCTGGATCCAGCGTGCCTGGCCGGGTTCGAACGATGCCATTTGCTGACCGTGTGGGCTGTAGGAGTTGGGTTGGCTACTCGGAGTCTGAGTCGTTCAGCCCGAACAGCAGCCAAGCGCGATCCTCTTCGGTACCTTCTAGGCGTTCGTACATCTTGTCGCCGATCGGGTTGCCCGTCATGTCGATCGCCAGTGCTTGGCTCGGGTCGTTACCCAGGCTGAGTGCGCCAAGCTGTACAGCGTCGTGCACGGGCTGCGGGCATTCGTCGGCAACCACACCGTCGATAGCGAGCCGTTGCACCCAGGTGGCTATTTTCGACGGGTTGCAGCCGTCTGGCACTTCCAGCTCGGTCACCGTGCGGACCGATGGCGGCAGCGGCTGCAGTGTTCGGCCCTCTCGAGGAGTGGGTCCGACGGCAAAAGTTGTCCAGGCTCGCATAGCGCAGCAGCGATTCTACGCCTTCTTTCCAATGGACACCGGACGGTTGACCGACTCGAAGAAGTCGTTTCCCTTGTCGTCAACCACGATAAAAGCTGGAAAGTCAACCACTTCGATGCGCCACACCGCCTCCATGCCCAGTTCCGGATACTCCAAAACTTCAACTTTGGTAATGCAATCCTGGGCCAAACGAGCCGCTGGGCCACCAATGGAGCCGAGGTAGAAACCTCCGTGCTTCTTGCATGCTTCCGTGACGGCCTTTGAACGGTTGCCCTTGGCCAGCATCACGAAACTGCCACCGGCCGCCTGAAACGAGTCAACGTAAGAGTCCATACGACCTGCGGTAGTTGGTCCGAAAGAACCGCTGGCCATGCCGGCCGGGGTCTTCGCAGGACCTGCATAGTAAACACACTGATCTTTCAGATACTCGGGGAGGCCCAGCCCGGCATCGAGGCGTTCCTTGAGTTTTGCGTGCGCAATGTCACGTGCAACGACCATCGAGCCGGTCAACGACAGACGGGTCTTGACTGCGTACTTGGAGAGTTCGGCGCGGATGTCGGCCATCGGCCGGTTGAGATCGATTTGGACAACCGCCCCACCTAGTTCTTCGCTGCTCACCTCGGGGAGGTAGTGCGCTGGGTCGGTTTCGAGCTGCTCCAGAAACACCCCTTCAGCGGTGATCTTGGCGAGCGCATTGCGGTCAGCGCTGCAGCTCACAGCCAACGCAACCGGACACGAGGCCCCATGCCGAGGCAGGCGGATGACACGCACGTCGTGGCAGAAGTACTTGCCGCCGAACTGTGCACCGATACCCGTGGCCTGCGAGATACGCAACACCTCGGCTTCCATCTCCAGGTCACGGAAACCACGACCGTCTTCGTTGCCGCTCGTTGGAAGCGAGTCCAGGTAGCGGGCGCTGGCCAACTTGGCAACCTTCAGCGCATACTCTGCGCTGGTTCCACCGATGACGACGCCGAGGTGATACGGCGGGCACGCTGCGGTACCAAGCGTACGTATCTTTTCGTCCATCCACGCGCTGAACGATGCCGGGTTGAGCAGCGCTTTGGTCTCTTGGAACAGCAGGCTCTTATTTGCCGAGCCACCTCCTTTGGTCATGAACAGGAACTTGTAGGACGCGTCACCGGTGGCTTCGATCTCGATCTCGGCCGGCAGGTTGGTGCCCGTGTTGCGTTCGTCCCACATCGTGATGGGGGCCATCTGGCTGTACCGCAGGTTGGTGTTCACGAACGTGTCGTACACGCCGTGCGCAATGGCGGCCTTGTCGTCGCCGCCGGTGAACACGAACTGGCCTTTCTTCGCCTTGATGATCGCCGTGCCGGTGTCCTGGCAACCGGGCAGGATGCCGGCCGAGGCAATGACAGCGTTCTTCAGCAGGTCGAGTGCAACGAACTTGTCGTTGCCAGTGGCCTCGGGGTCGTCGATGATGTTGCGCAGCTGCTGCAGGTGACCGGGACGCAACAAATGGCTGATGTCGTGGATTGCCTCGGCGGTGAGTCTGCGGATTGCCTCAGGGTCGACACGCAGGAACTGCTTGCCGTCCACCTCGAACGTTGACACCCCTTCAGTGGTGACCAGCCGGTACGGCGTGGTATCTGGTTCACCTTCGCCCAGCGGCAGGATGTCTTGGTGGCGGAACTCTGGTGTGGCCATATGTATGCAAGTCTGCCCGGTGATGAGCACACCGGCGAACCCGACCGAATCCCTTCCCGTGTGGGAGTACGCAACGGCCGGCCCGCTGCGTGAACGGTTGAACGGGCTCACACTTGCCGGCGTGAAGACCACCACGTTCGATGTCGTTGACCCGGCTCAGCCAGCGCCGGTCGCCGGGAGCAGGTGGGTGATGCTCGGCTCTGACTCGGCACGGTTGGCGGTGCTGGAGGTTGTGGAAGTGCTGGAGATGCGTCTGGCCGACGTCGGGTGGGATTTGGCCGAGGCTGAAGGAGAGTCGTTTCGCGATCTTGCCGATTGGCGGCAGGCACACAACCAGTTCTGGTCGTCCGTCGGAGTACCTGTCACTGACGAAACGCTGGTTCGCTGCGAACGGTTCGAGCTGCTGGAGACGTTGGAGGGGGCCTCGGGGCCGCGTTTCCCGGTGGTCGAGGTGTTGGCCGCTCCCGACGATGTCGAATGGGTGTCGGCCGAGTTGGCCGAGCTCGACACGATCGGCATCGAAGAGGTAGCTGCTGGAAGCACAAGCAACGGCACACCAATTCCTGACGGCTTTGTGATGCTTCGTGCAGGGTTCGCATCAGACACGTTCGCCGCCGTCGCCGAGCGTGATCTGTCAGGCCCTCATTGGCGCCGCTTCGAGGTTCTGATCGGCAACGACTGGTTGGACGCGTGGCGAGACGGCTTCGATCCGGTCCCGTGCGGGCGTTTCCTGATCTGGCCCGATTGGAGCGACGATGAGCCGCCCAATGACGCTGCTGGATTACAGGTTGTCCGTTTCGATCCTGGCCGAGCATGGGGCACCGGCGGACATCAGTCGACGCTGCTGGCCTTGCGGTTGCTGCAGTCATTGCCCTCTGAATTGTTGGAAGGCGCCAGGGTGTTCGACGCCGGCTGCGGGAGCGGGTTGCTTGGCATCGTTGCAGCACGGCTCGGTGCTTCACACGTCGAGGCAGTAGATATCGATATGGCATCGCCTCCGATCGTGGCCGCCAACGCGGCCTTGAACGGAGTGGCATCGATCGTGTCTGCAAGCACGGAATCGGTGGTGTCTGTGGTCGAACACTCGCCCGGCGCATTCGACGTTGTTCTCGCCAACATCCTCGCTCCGGTGCTCATCGAGCTGGCGCCACAGCTGGTGCGAGCCGTCGCCCCCGACGGGTCCCTGATCTTGGCTGGGCTGATCGACTCCCAAGTGGCCGACATCTGCCGAGCCTTCGCGCCACTTCGGGTTCAGCACATCGCCGCCGACGGCATTTGGCGCGGCTTGCTCCTCCGCCCACGACCCAGTCTCTGATCGTCACGTATCCGTCGCCTCGTGGGCGTGTCC
>JAYSSK010000268.1:0-20520 GCA_043720595.1 Acidimicrobiia bacterium | reverse complement strand
CAGGAGGTTGCCGGCGGTCCGCAGCTAGTCATCAAGTCGTTGAACCACGAGTTCTTTCCGCTCGAACGAGAGCGCCTGCTTCGTTCCATCGGTCGGCGAACCGACATCGTTCTGGTCGAGCACTACCTGTCACCCGAGCACCGCACTGCGCTGGTTGCCAGTGCCGCCGGCTACGTGTCGTTGCATCGCGCCGAGGGTTTGGGGCTCACCCTGGCCGAGGCAATGGGCGCCGGAACCCCGGTGGTTGCAACAGGCTGGTCCGGCAACATGGAGTTCATGACGCCCGAGAACAGCTGGCTTGTCGATGCCGAGCTCGTCGACATCCCGAAGACGGTTCCGCACTATGGCGGTTCTGGTCAGTGGGCCGAACCGTCCGTGCATCAGGCAGCTGCACACCTTCGCTCGATCATCGAAGACCCGGTTGCGACACAGCGTCGGGCGCAACAGGCCATCCACGACCTCAACGAACGCAACGCAAGCGGTGCAGACGCATCGTTCATAGTCGAACGGGTGCGCAAGCTTCGCGCCAGCCACGGAATTACGACTGGAAGTACGTATGGAAGTACGCATGGAAGGACGCATGGAAGGACGCATGCTTACGGTGCTCACACATTGAACGTTCCGGGAGGGACAACATGAAGGATCAGTTCCAGCAGGCTGCCGTACGCGTCGTTGCTTCAGAGTTGGACCGTCGGGCCAAGCCCATCGAACAAGCGGTCAGGGATCTCCAGCAACGCGTGCGGTCGGTAGAGGCCGGCGACGTCGCGCTGTCGGCAGATGCACTGGTGCCGGTGCATCACGCCATTGCGTCGGCGACGGCTGCCCAAGACCGGGTTGGGGCCGCTGTCGAACTGCTGAACGGCCGGGTAAGCGCACGAGAACTGGCAGACGAACAACTCGACGACGCAGTTCGTCTGCTGCGCGCAGACGTGACGGCGATCCAAAGCCAATTGGCTCAGTTGTTGGCGTTGGTAGAACGAATCGGTGGGGCTTCCACCACATAGTCTCGGTACCGGCCTGCGGCAGCCTCGTCGAGGCGAGCCCGCACCCGGGTGCCGCCCTCTTCGTGCACAGTCACGAGCACTTCCCCTTCCCGGTGCACGCCGGCCAACAGGTCACCCCGGTCGTAGGGGATCAGCAGTTCGACGATGGCCGTCAGCGTGCGGATCTTTTCGGCCAGGACCGACAGCAGTTGGTCGATGCCAGCACCCGTTGCAGCAGACACACTGACGGAGTCAGGATGGCTGCGAATGAGGCTTTCGACATGATCAGGCCACGCAACGTCGGTCTTGTTGAAGACCACCAGACGCGGCACGGCAGAGGCGCCAATCTCTTCGAGCACAATTTCGACAGCGCGCATATTGCCTTCGGGGTCTGGTGCACTGGCGTCGACCAAATGAATGAGCAGGTCTGCGTCGGCAGTTTCGTCGAGCGTGGACTTGAAAGCCTCGACCAGGGCGTGGGGCAGATTGCGGACAAAACCCACCGTGTCGGACAGCAGCACGACTTCGCCCCCAGGCAGGGCCAGGCGGCGTACTGTGGGGTCGAGGGTGGAGAACAGTCGGTTCTCGGTCAGCACGCCGGCATCGGTGAGTTTGTTGAGCAGCGTGGATTTGCCAGCGTTGGTGTAACCCACCAGTGCGACCGTTGCTTGGCGGCTTCGTCGGCGCCACTTACGCTGCGTCTTGCGGACCTGTTCCAGGTCTTGCAGCTGCGTCTCGAGGCGGCGGACCCGTTCGAGCAGGCGGCGGCGATCGACTTCGAGCTTTGTTTCACCGGGGCCACGGGTACCAATGCCACCACCCTGCTGGCTGAGCGCCCCGCCCTTTCCCTTCAGCCGTGGTAGCCGGTATCGGAGCTGTGCGAGTTCGACCTGGGCCTTGCCCTCGGCAGTACGCGCATTTTGGGCGAAGATGTCGAGGATGACGGCTGTGCGATCAATCGCGGTGCGCCCAAGCAGCCGTTCGAGGTTCTTCGACTGCACCGGGCTGAGTTCGGTGTCGAACACAACCGTGTCGGCGTCGACCTCTTCGCTCACCAGACGCAGCTCTTCGGCCTTGCCCTTGCCCACGAAGTACGTGCGGTCGGGCTCGTCTCGACGCTGCGTGACACGTGCGGTTTCGTCTGCTCCAGCGGTATCCACCAACGCGCTGAGTTCATCGAGACCGAACTCGGCATCGTCGAGTGTCTGACTTCCGGTGGCAACGCCGACCAACACGATTTTTTCGCGACGGGTGCGATCAATCAGCTGGGCCCTGCGGCGGTCAGCGTCGCTCATAATGCAGCCACTGTCGTGTGAGAGTTAGCGACAACAGACTCAGCCGCACTTGGCGTCTCAGGTGGGCACCAGGCAAAGTCGATATCGGCGATGTGTTGCGCCGGGCCGTGCAGTGTGGCTCGGCCGTTTGCGATGTCGACCGTTGCGCTACCGCCTGGTTGCCGCACGGTGACCTGGGAACCAGTGAGGCCAAGGCGGTGCATAACCCCGGCAACGGCCGTCGCCCCTGTGCCACACGCTTGGGTCACGCCGACGCCCCGTTCCCAGACCATCATGTCGATGGTGCGGTCATCGCTTGCCTTGACCACGTGCACATTGATGCCGCGGGTGGGGCCGGCGAGGTATGGCGCTTCGCGTAAGGGACCGGTGACGGCGATGTTGATGTTGTCCAGCGAGTCAACCGGGATCACCAGGTGCGGGTTCCCCACATCGACGGTGTGGCCATCTGCGCCGTGCACAGGGTGGGAATCAAAGGCGAGCTCGCCCATGTCGACAGACACGGTTGCAATGCCGGTTGCGGGGTCGGTTGCGCTGACCTGGATGACCCGCAAACCAGCATCGGTATGTACGCGTATGGTGCCGGTCGGAACCACGTTGGCCATAGTCACAGCTTGAGCAAAGCACCGAATGCCGTTACCGGACATTTCGGCAATAGACCCGTCGGCGTTGTGTAGGCGCATTCGCACATCGGAGTCGGAACTTTCAGCAGGCAGCGCAGCGGTTTCAGCAGACAGCACGAAAAGCAAACCGTCGGCGCCTATGCCACGGTGTCGGTCGCACAGTCGGCGGGCCAATTCGGCCCGGTTATGCGGCGCAACCGATGAACTGTCGACCAGAACCAAAAAGTCGTTGCCTAGTCCGTGGTGCTTGGAGAGGCGCAGATGTGTGGGTTGGCGGTCGGTTGCTGTCATCGTCTGCCCATTCTGCCCCTCCACGGCCGTTAGTGGCGAAGGTTTTCTTTTCAAACGGTGCCGGTCAGGGTCTCGACGGGTTGCTCCAATCGATTGCTGCGTTGCGTCTGAACCACCGCTGTTGACGTTTCGAGAAAGACACCGTGGCGCGCTGCGCTTCGGCCATAGCCTCGTCGAACGTGCAGTCTCCGTCGACATATTGAAGGAGTTGCCGATACCCGAGCGCTTGGCCAGCGGTGCGGCTGAGCCGTTCGCCGTAGGTGCTGCGGAGGTTCTTCACTTCGTCGAGGAAGCCGTCCGCCATCTGTCTTTCGTAACGCTGAGCGATACGTAATGCCAGTTCGGCACGGTCGGTATCGAGGCCGATGATCCGCCATCCGGTTGCGGCGTGCTGTGCAGCTTCAAGCCCAGGCCCGAACGAAGAGAACGGATGACCGCTGCCGAGGGTGACCTCGAGTGCGCGCACGATCCGACGGCGGTTGGACGGTTCCATCCGGGTTGCCGCCATTGGGTCAAGTGCGGCTAGACGCCTATGCAGGCCTTCCGTGTCCGTCTCGGCTTCGAGTTCCGCTTTGACCTTCGGAAACTGCCCGGGCAGCGTGAGATCGCCGATGATCGTGTCGACATAGAGGCCAGTGCCGCCCACAAGGACGACCCGCTTTCCTCGGGACTCGATGTCAGCGATGGCAGCGCGGGCTAGGCCAGCAAACATCGCGAGCGAGAACTCTTCGTCGGGTTCTGCAACGTCGATGAGGTGATGACGAACACTGGCCTGTTCGGCCGGTGTTGGCTTCGCCGTGCCGATGTCCATGGTTCGGTAGACGCACATCGAATCACCACTGACGATCTCGGCGTCGATCTGCTCGGCCACCTCCAAGGCGAGGGCCGTTTTGCCGGTCGCGGTCGGCCCAACAATGGCAACCCGTTGCGCAACCCGTTGGCCGATTTCCACTGCTTCACCTTAAGCGTGCAGTCGGCGGCCTCAGTAAGTCCTCCACTCGGCGCTGCAAAGTCCACGACCAAGCAGAAATTGAGCTGTTTGACAATCAATTTCCGCGAGAAGGGGACTTTCGTGTCATACCCCGCTGTCAGAGTGGCCGAGCCGGTGGAGACACCGAGGACCGCATGCACCGCGTGCCGCAGTGACCCAACCACTGAGGAGGCACGGATGTCCCGACCCCGGCAATACCCAATTGTTCTCACCGGCCCAGCCGCAGCTGCGGAATACCAACTCGATGGTTTCCGAGACCTCGTCTGGCCTCACCGTTTCACTACCAGCGCAAATGCGAAATACGTGGCAGATGCCATCCGGACCGACCTGTGGCAAGACCCGGTCTGGATCGGCGGCCAGCCCGTTGCCGCGCTCTCGGTCGTGTGCAACCAGCTCGGCCGGTTTGATGCAGATCTGATGAGGCACCGGGATCTTGCCCCCATAGACCGGGTCGAGCTTGCGGTTGAACATGCCCGACGGATGGGATGTCAGATCGTCACCGCACAGGGGAACGCCGATGCGGGCTTGTCGATGCTGCGAACCATACGGGCTCGCAGCGGCGACGAGCCTCCCACCGAGAGTTACGCCGAAACCCGCCAATGGCAGCACCTGCTGGGTTGGGGCGCTGCCCCGTGGCGGCAGGTGGAAGTTCTGATCGCGGGAAAGCGAATCCGTTTGGATTTCGTGATCGGGGCCAATCGTCGCCGGCTCTGCGACAGACCCGAGCGGTTCCGGCCATCGCATGGCATGGTCCTCGAGCTGCAAGGTCGAGAGTTCCATGAAGGCCGATTTGAAGAAGACCACGAACGCTTCGCGCTGTTGACCCGATCCGGGTTCCACTACGTGGCGGTCACTGCCCAGCAGCTCCAGCGCCGACCTGCGTCGGTCCGGGCAACTATTGATGCAGGCCTGAGGCGGGCTGGGATGACTCCACTTCCTCGGGGCTGAACCCGCCGGAAAGTCCACCACTCGACCGAATTTCCCTTGCAAAAGGGCTTTGTGGCGCGAGTGGTGGACCAAACCGTGCCGAGTTGTGGACTTTCGTCATCGGGTACAAATCAATTCGGCACGCGTCCTGGCCGAAGGCTCGTAGAATGACCGTCACAACAAGCGACGACGGGGCTATCACCCCTGAGCTTCCGGAAGAACGGCAGGTTTCGGCCTGCTCACTAGACCCGGGCGGGTACGGCCCGTTACAGCCAGCAGGCCAAGAGCGGCGGGCGCCTTCGGGTGCACCGCAAGCAGGGTGGTACCGCGGGGCTCTGAGCCTCGTCCCTGGAACAACACGTTTCAGGAGACCCGAATGAGCACCCAGCGCAAGCCGTATCCCACCGTCGACCCGTCACCGCGTTTTCCCGCTGTCGAGACCGGCATCATCTCGCGCTGGAACGCGATCGGCGCGTTCAAGGCGTCGGTCGAGCAACGTGACGCCGGCCCGAACGGTGCCAACGAGTTCGTGTTCTACGACGGCCCCCCGTTCGCTAACGGTCTCCCCCATTACGGCCATCTCCTCACCTCGTATGTGAAGGACGTCGTGCCGCGCTACATGACCATGCGTGGCAAGCGCGTCGAACGCCGTTTCGGCTGGGACACCCATGGCATGCCCGCCGAAGTACAGGCAGAGAAAGAACTTGGCGTGTCCGGTCACTCGGAGATCAAGGCGTTGCCCGGAGGGATCGCCGCCTTCAACGAGGCGTGCCGCACGTCGGTGCTGCGCTTCACAGTGGACTGGGAGGAGTACATCAACCGCGCCGCGCGCTGGGTGGACTTCGAAAACGACTACAAGACACTCGACCTGCCCTATATGGAAAGCGTCATGTGGGCGTTCAAGACGCTCTACGACAAGGGCCTCATCTACGAGGGCTACCGCGTCATGCCGTACTGCTGGCGCTGCGAGACGCCGCTGTCCAACACCGAACTCCGCATGGACGATGCATACAAGCAGCGCCAGGACACGGCCGCCACGGTGATGTTTCAGCTGCTCGACGCTGATGGTAAGCCCGCAGATGATTACATTCTGGCCTGGACCACCACTCCATGGACACTCCCGTCCAACCTTGCTGTGGCTGTCGGGCCAGACATCGAATACGCGCTGATGGAAGAAGACGGCAAGCGCTACTACGTGGGCGCGGCTCGGGTCAGTTCGTACGCCAAGGAGTTCGCGAACGCCACGCAAGTTGCCACCGTCAAGGGTTCCGATCTCGCCGGCCGCCGTTACGTGCCCCTGTTTCCGTACTTCGCCAACGATCCCGAAAACCCGAACGCCCACCAGGTGCTCACGGCCGAATTCGTCACCACCGAAGACGGCACGGGCATCGTGCACATTGCCCCGGCGTTCGGCGAGGACGACAAGGCCATCTGTGACGTGGCGGGCATCAAGCCTGTCAACCCGGTCGATGCCACCGGCAAGTTCGACGCAACTGTGTCGGACTATGCGGGCCAACACGTGTTCGATGCCAACAAGGCGATCGTAAAAGATCTGCGCGCAGACGGAAAGTTGGTCAGGGCCGACAGCTACGACCACAGCTACCCGCATTGCTGGCGTTGCGCCAACCCGCTCATCTACAAGGCGATGTCGTCGTGGTTCGTCGAGGTCACCAAGTTCCGTGATCGCATGGTCGAACTCAACAAAGACATCACCTGGGTCCCAGAACATGTGAAGGAAGGCAGCTTCGGCAAATGGATCGAGAACGCCCGTGACTGGGGCATCTCCCGCAACCGGTTCTGGGGATCACCTATCCCGGTGTGGAAGAGCGACGACCCCGAGTACCCGCGCATCGATGTGTACGGCTCGCTCGACGATCTGGAGCGGGACTTCGGCGTGCGACCGACCGACCTGCACCGCCCCGGCATTGACAACCTGACCCGGCCCAACCCCAACGACCCGACCGGCAAGTCGATGATGGTGCGCGTCACCGAAGTGCTCGATTGCTGGTTCGAGTCCGGCTCCATGCCGTTCGCCCAGGTTCACTACCCGTTCGAGAACAAGGACTGGTTCGAGGATCACTACCCTGGCGACTTCATTGTCGAATACATCGGCCAAACCCGCGGCT
This sequence comes from Acidimicrobiia bacterium, assembly GCA_043720595.1. GTDB lineage: Bacteria > Actinomycetota > Acidimicrobiia > Acidimicrobiales > JANYDT01 > JANNBN01. The sequence goes on along the minus strand of JAYSSK010000268.1, from coordinate 13,287 downwards.
GGTTCTACACGCTTCATGTGTTGGCCACCGCGTTGTTCGACCGACCGGCGTTTCGGTCGTGCATCAGCCATGGCATCGTGCTGGGCTCCGACGGGGCCAAGATGTCGAAGAGCCTGAAGAACTACCCCGACGTGCGCGAGGTGTTCGACAATCACGGTTCCGACGCCATGCGCTGGTACCTGATGAGCTCGCCAATCTTGCGCGGCGGCGACTTCAGCGTCACCGAACAAGGCATCCGCGACGCGGTTCGCCAAGTGGTGCTGCCGATCTGGAACACCTATTCGTTCTTCACCATGTACGCCAACGCGTCGGATCATCAGGCCACGCAGATCACTTCGGCGACCGATTCGCTTGATCAGTACATCCTCGGCAAACTTCATGTACTCGTTCGCGACGTCACGCAGCTAATGGACGTATACGACCTGTTCGGTGCGTGTGCGTCCATCCGTAGTTTCCTCGACGCGTTGACAAATTGGTATGTACGCAGATCACGTGACCGTTTCTGGGACGGTGACACTGCTGCGTTCGACACGCTCTATACCGTGCTCGTCACACTCTGCCGCGTGGCCGCCCCCTTGCTGCCGTTGACCACCGAAGCCGTCCACGCAGGACTCACCAACGCCGGCGTTGTGGACCTCGATCACAGCGTGCACCTGGCGGATTGGCCGACGGAAGCCGGCTTTGTCAACGACGCCCTCCTGGTTGCGTCGATGGACCGGGTTCGCGATGTGTGCAGCGCTGCCAGCGCTGTTCGCAAGGCAACGAATCGGCGCGTGCGTCAGCCCCTTGCCTCACTGACCGTTGCAGCTCCCGGCGCCGAAACGCTCCACGAGCACCGCGCCATCATCGCCGACGAACTCAACGTGAAAGAGGTGCTGTTGGTCGACGACCTCACGTCGGTAGCCACACCTGTAGCGAAGCCGATCCCGGCAAAGCTAGGACCGAAACTCGGCTCGCGCATGAAGGACTTCATGTCAGCGTTCAAGCAGTCCGGGGCCGTTGTCACAACCGACGATTCCGGCATGCACGCCACTGTCACCCTCGGCGATGGAACGGCTGTCACTCTCGACGAAGGCGAGTTCGAATTCTCATGGAGAGTGGGCGACACCGGCACCGCTGCGGACAGCTGGGCGGCGTTAGGCGCAAACTCAGGTGTGGTGCTGCTCGACACCGTCCTCACCGAAGAGTTGGTGGCGGAAGGCTTGGCGCGCGATGCGGTTCGGGCTGTGCAGCAGGCCCGCAAGGACTCGGGTCTGCACATCAGCGACCGGATTGAGCTGTGGTTGTCTTCCACCGACCCGACGGTCGAAGCGGCCATGCGCGGGCATCAGTCAATGATTGAGGGCGAAGTGTTGGCGGTCGCTTTCAACATCGGAACAGGTGCGTCGGAAGGATTCGTTGCTGAAGGCACCGTCGGCGACGATCTCCCGCTGCACGTGTCGCTTCGCCGCTCCATCGCTTAGTTGCGGCACTGTCGCCCGGCCGGATTTCCATCCGGTCGGGCTGCGAAGCCCTCGCTGTCCTTCAGCAGGCGCCCGGTGCATAGTGTTCCCATATGCCGCGGGTTCAGCCGAGTCAAGAACGCTCCAAAGAGCGGGTAGAAGCGGTCTACGAGGCGACTCGACGCGTGCTCCGACGAGATGGCATCGAGCACGTGACAGTTGGGACAGTTGCGTCCGAGGCCGGTTTCACGCCTGCGTCGGTTTACCGGTATTTCCCTGACGCTCATGCGATCATCACCGCTCTCGCGCAGACCACACTCGATGAGCTGCATTCGGAGATGGTCCTCTTCTACCAAAAGGTACGCACGACCGCTGACCTCAAGCCGGTCTTGAAAGAGGCATTCGGGCACTACGTGAAGCGGTTCAAAGACGACCGCGCACTCCGTGAACTTTGGTACGGAACCATGGTTCACCACGACCTTGTGTCGCTCAACATCGCGGACTCTCGCCGCAACGGAGCACTCATGGCGAACACCATCGCGCCGTACACGCCTGAGCCGGTTGACCAGCTGAGTCAACGATGCTTCCTGCTTGCGCAGCTCATCGGTGCGGGGGTTGGGCTGCTGCTGGAAGTTCCAGATGACGAGGCCGAAATCCTCGAGACCGAGCTCAGCCGCATCATCGGTCTCGCGCTAGCGCTGCCTGAGTAGCGCGCACTACTGTTCTGGCAGGCCTCCGCTGCTCAGTCCTCCGTAGGTGCCTGCGAGGCGCGTGAGGCAAGTTCGGTAACCACGCTGGAATCGGCGAGCGTTGTGGTGTCGCCCAGGTTGCGGCCTTCGGCAACGTCGCGCAGCAACCGGCGCATGATCTTGCCCGAACGGGTCTTGGGCAGATCAGGGGTGAAGTAGATCGTCTTTGGCTTCGCGATGGCACCGATCTCTTTGGTCACATGGTTGCGCAATTCAGCCTCAGGGACCTGTGAGCCCGTTCGCAGCGTGACGTATGCAATGATCGCCTGGCCCGTAGTTGCGTCGTTCGCGCCCACCACAGCAGCCTCGGCAACGGCTGGGTGCGACACGAGTGCCGACTCGACTTCTGTCGTTGAAATTCTATGTCCACTTACGTTCATGACATCATCGACGCGGCCGAGCACCCACAGGTAACCCGCAGAATCCAGCTTGGCTCCGTCACCTGCGAAGTACTGGCCCTCGTAGGTTGACCAATAGGTCTTCTGGTATCGCTCGGGGTCGCCCCAGATGCCGCGCAGCATCGACGGCCACGGATGGGTGAGGGTGAGGTACCCGCCTCCCACAGCGATGGGCACACCAAGGTCGTCCACAACAGCCGCACCGATCCCAGGGATCGCTGCTGTTGCTGAGCCTGGCCGAGTGACCGTGTACCCGGGCAGCGGCGAGATCATGATCGCCCCGGTCTCGGTCTGCCACCACGTGTCGACGATCGGGCAACGGCCGCCGCCGATGACTTCGTGGTACCACATCCATGCCTCTGGGTTAATGGGCTCACCGACCGACCCGAGCAGCCGCAACGAGGACAGGTCGTGCTTCTGTGGTTCCTGGTCTCCCCACTTCATGAACGTCCGGATGGCCGTTGGCGCTGTGTAGAACTTGGTGACGCGGTACTTCTCCACAATCGCCCAGAAACGGTCGTTGGCCGGGTAGTTGGGTACACCCTCGTACATCACGCTGGTTGCGCCGTTGGCAAGTGGCCCGTAGACGATGTAGCTGTGGCCGGTGACCCAGCCAACATCGGCGGTGCACCAGTAAATATCGTCTGCTTGCATATCAAACACATTCTTGTGCGTGTATGCCACCTGGGTGAGATAGCCGGCAGAGGAATGCATGATTCCCTTGGGCTTGCCCGTGGTTCCCGACGTGTACAGCAGGAACAGCAGCTGCTCGGCCGGGAACGCCTGCGGAATGCAAACAGGTGAGGCAGCAGCACACACCTCGTGATACCAATGGTCACGGCCATCGACCATGTCGACCGGGTTGCCACCGCGCTGAACCACAATCACGTGCTCGATCGACGTCGTCATGGCCACTGCTTCGTCGGCCTGGGATTTCAACGCAAAGACTTCGCCGCGGCGATACCCACCGTCGGCAGTGATGAGCACCTTGGCCTGAGCGTCGTTGATGCGGTCGGCGAGAGCCTGCGCAGAGAACCCCCCGAACACCACCGAGTGGGCAGCGCCGATACGGGCGCAGGCAAGCATGGCCACCGCGGCCTCGGGAACCATCGGCAAGTAAATGTTGACCCGGTCGCCGGCCACCACGCCGAGTGTGGTCATGGCGTTGGCCAGCCGGCTAACCCGTTGCAGCAAGTCTGCGTAGGTGATGGTCTGCGAGTCGCCCGGCTCGCCCTCCCAGTGGAACGCAACCCGGTCACCACGACCAGCTTCGACGTGACGGTCGAGGCAGTTGTACGAGACGTTAAGTGTCCCGTCTGCGAACCAGGTGGCAAACGGTGGCTTCCATTCGAGGCCCTCGGTGAACGGCTTCTCCCAGCTCACCAACTCCGTGGCCTGACGGCTCCAGAACGCTTCGTAGTCCGCATTGCCTTCGTCGAAGGGGGCCGACGAGTTCACGTGCGCGGAGGCTGCGAACGCCGCCGGAGGTGGGAACAGCCGGGTCTCGTCGGACAGCGCGTCGATTCCGTGGTTCTGATCATCAGCCATGCGCGAAGTCTGTCAGACCACGGGCCACACGCGTCCGCCCAGCCCTCGGCCGATTGTGGACTCAGGTCGCCTCAGGGCACTTCGATCCACAATTTGGCGAACGCCGCGTTCGGCGGTTAGGCCTTTGCCGACCGCTTCGCCGAGACTGGGGCGATGCTGCGTCGCCTGCTCCCACTGCTGCTGTGTCCGTGGTGCGGTTCCGACGGGCTCAAACTGACCGGCGATCCCGGCGAACGAGTGGCCACCGGCTCGCTGGGCTGCGGTTCTTGCGGCAAGCAGACCGCAATCACGAACGGCATTTGGCTGGCAATGGGCCCACACCGCCGACAACGGTCCGTCGCTCAGCTCACCAACGTCTGGCCGAACGCGCTGTTCTACGAATCGCTATGGCGACCTGGTGCACTCAGCCGGTTCAGTGGCCGGAAGTTCCCTCTGAACGAAGAGCTTGGCGAGATGTTGGCTGCCCTTCAACCAGCGCCACGCAAGGTGTTCGTGGACGTGGCCTGTTCCGAAGGCCTGTACGCCCGGGCACTGGCCGACGCCGGCGCAGCGGTTTTTGCTGTGGAGCACTCCGTGCCGATGCTGCGAAAGGTGGTCGGGCGGTCCGGCGATCGACCGGTGGTGGCGGTGCAGGCCGTGGCGCAACACATGCCGTTCCGTAGCGGTTCGCTCGACGGGGCCGCTATCGGTGGGTCCATGAACGAGATCGGCGTACGTCTCTCCGCCGTGGCTGAGATGGCGCGGGTCATCCGGTCCGCGCATCGTGCGAGCGAGGCTGGCGTTGTGTTCTCCATGCACCTGAACCGCGGCCGAACCGCCGCCGGACGACTGTTGCAGTCGCTGCTCGCGCCGAGCGGCATCGTATTCGACACCGCCGCGGGATGGCAGAGAGACTTTGCGGCCGGCGGTTTGGCCGTGGTGACCGAGCACACCGATGGCATCGCTTCCCGTATGACGCTGCGGTCTGCAGCCGGAGTATCGTGAACCCTCCGTGGGGGTATTGCGGTTCTCGTTCGGCACAATGGGGTGCGGTAAAAGCACGCTCGCGCTGCAGATTCACCACAACCTCAGTCGTCACCACAAGATCGGGTCGTTGCTCAGCCAGCTGGACCGCGAGGGGGCGAGAGTGAGTTCCCGGCTTGGCATCAGCTCAGACGCTGTGCAGGTAACCCCAGAGCTAGACCTGCACCGCTTTGCCCGCCAAGCCGTTGCTCGCCACGGCCACTTGGATTACATGGTGTGCGACGAGGCCCAGTTCTACACGCCGGCACAGGCAGATCAGCTGGCTCTTGTGGTAGACGAGTTCGGCACCGACGTGTATGCGTTCGGCCTCATCACGGACTTCCGCGGTCTGCTGTTCGACGGGACCAAACGGTTCCTCGAAGTCGCAGACGAACGGGTTCAGCTACAGGTTGAAGCCCGCTGTTGGTGCGGTCAACGTGCCACCTACAACGCCCGCATCGTCAACGGTTCAATTGTGTACGAAGGCGACGTTGTGGTGGTGGGTGACACCGAGGCACACGCACCCGTACTCTTCGGCGACACCGTGACCTACGAACTCCTGTGCCGCCGCCACTACCGCGCCGGACTCACAGACCAGACCCTGCGAGAAACCCGATGACCGGCGCGTCGCTGCAGGATGCCATCGGCGCTGCCGCGGCACTCGCCGTGGGTGGAGTCATGGCCTGGGCCGGCGTCGCCAAGTTGCGTACGCCAGCAGCTACCACCGCATCGTTTCGCAGCTTGGGCATCCCGTTCGCGGCGGCATGGTCACGCGTGGTTCCGGCGGTGGAACTCGGCGTGTTCGTGCTGTGTGTTGTGCTGCCGAGGGTCGGTGCGTCTGCCGCTGCAGTGCTGCTGACGTTGTTCACGGTGTTGCTTGGCGTGCACGTGGGTCGGGGTTCCATGGTGAGCTGTGGCTGCTTCGGCAGCGCCGACCCTGCCCCCGTTACGTGGATCACGCTGGTTCGCAACGGAGCGCTGATCGTCATCGCAGTATCGGCTGCGTCGATGACACCCGCTGGGCTAGCAACCTTCAGGACCGCTGACGCGTTGGCCGCATTGGTCAGCGCGCTTTGTATTACGGCTGGCGGCGCACTTCTCCTTGGCTTGCTGTCCATGAAGCAGTCGGTTGGCGCAGTGTTCTCGCAGGCGCCACGCAAATCCCCGTCAACGCTTGCGCCACCTTCGGCGGTCTCCCCAACAGGAATCCAACCAGTATGAGTACCCCGTGGATCGTAGCGTTCCTCCTCCTCGCGTTGCTCGTAGTTGTGTTGGCGGTGGCGGTACTTGGACTCATGCGCCAGGTCGGCGTGTTGCACGCCCGGATCGCACCCATGGGCACGCACTTCGCCGGCGAAGGGCCAGAGGTGGGTTCTGCTGCACCAGACATCGGCATCTCCTATGCACGGGCACCGGTGACTCTGGTGGTGTTCACCTCAGCCACATGCACAATCTGTCGTGAACTGAAGCCGTCCATCGATGCGTTGCGACGCCAAGAGGTGGGCCTTACCGTTCACACCGTCAGCTTGGAAGACGACCGGCCTGTGTTCGATGCGTTCGCGGTCAGAAGCACGCCGTATGTGATAACCGTCGGCTCGGATTCATCTGTACTGGGGCGCGGGGTGGCAAACTCTCTGGAACAGATCGAGGAGCTTCTCCGTGAAGCACGCCTCGACCAGCAGCGCTCAGCAGAACGGCGCAGCACCCAAACACCCCAAATGCCGCACCCTGAGCGCACTCCAACCGCATGACACCTCTCGCCGACACCATCACCCTCACCGAACGCGCCAGTCGTTGGCTTGCGGCCCGCACCACACGGCGCAGTTTCCTCGGCAATGTCGGGCGCATCGGCCTTGTCGTCACCGGCGGGTCGCTCGTGTCGCAGCTGCTCACCGAGCGCGCCGAGGCTCGAGTGTGCGGGCAGAGCGGAATTAGTCCGAAGTGTCCAACGTTTGATTGCTTCGCCCCAAGCGTGTGGGGATGGTGCTGGTATGCGGGCAACGCATCGTGCTGCGCAGACGGCGGACTGAAGAAGATCTGCGACTGCTGTCGTGCCAACCATCCCAACGTCCACGGCTATTGCCCCGACGGCGCAAACGTCTATTGCATCGTCGAGAGCTGCCTGGAAGACCCTCGCGTTCTCAAGGTTCCTGTGGTGTCTCACAGTTCCCAATCAGCTGTTGCGCTGGCCGTCTCCCGCACTGCAGCAATCCCCGCTGGATCCGTCCCGGCGGTTGTGATCGCGCACCCGTCTGACCGCTTGGTAGCTGCCCTCGCAACTCCCGTGGCTGCTCATCTCCGAGGCGTTGTCATCACCACGCCACTCGATTCGATCCCGTCCGAAGTCACCGCGGAAATCACGCGTCTTGGCGCCAAACAGGTCGTCGTGGTCGGTGCCGGTTTCGGCGCAGGCGTGGTGGCTGGTCTGGGCCTAATCCCCACAGTCGCCACCGTCGGGCATCTCGGCACCAATCCAGACGTTGCGCTTGCTTCCATCGAGGTCGCTCGATGGCTGGTCACCGAAGGGGCGCAGCCCCACGCAACGGTGATCGGGGCAGGGGCTGGCGCAGTCACCCTGGCACCGGCCGCAGCTGGGTTCGCCGCACTTCGCCGAGGCACTGTCCTCATCGGGCCCGATGCCGCTCGTGCGTTTAAGGCCGAGGTTCCAGCCATGTCGCTCACGTTCGTCGGCGAGGTTGCTGGAGCTGCAGGCGCTGGCGATGCGAGTGTCAGTGGCGTAGACGCATTCGACACCGCCCGCCGGTTGGCCGATGCCAGCTTGAGTGCAGAACCTGCCGCGCAGTTCCCACTCGCGCTGAGCATTGCCGAGGACACAGCGCTCAGCAGTTCGCTCGTGCAGCCGGGCTGCGTGGCGGTCATCCATCCGCCGGATCTGATCGACGCTGCGCTGCGGGACTGGCTGCTTGCACGTCGCAGTCGTTTTACCGCAGCGCACGTTGCCGCTGGCGGCCGGACAGGTCTGAGCGAACCGCGGGTACTGGCACTTCAGTCAGCAGTCAACGGGTTCAACACGCACCTCTTGGTCGGGAGCGACGGCATGGGCCTTCCTGTCATCCCACAGCCGAATGAAGAAAAGGTCTCTGGGCGCGCCCGTGTGACAGGGCCACCTCCCACCGCACCAAGGCCGATGTCGAAGCGCACCACACTCACGGTGTCGAACAAGCCGACGCTCCCCTCCACCTCCGCAGCACCCGCCCAAACAACCGCGCCGCCAGCCGTTCCCGCACCAGCCGTTCCCGCACCAGCGGTTTCCCCAACAACGGTTACGCCCACTTCGTCTCCCACGCCGTGAACACCTCGCTGGTTGTTGTGTGGCTGCTGGCGCTTGTTGCGGCGCTGCGCAGCACCTGGTCACCTTGAGGACTATCGGTCACCGAGACCCTTGCACCGTCCGTGCGACGGTCACAACGACCACTGCTGTGCGCTGTGCTCATCGCTTCCGGATTGCCGGCGGCGGGACTCGCAGCCCTGCTCGTCAGCATCGTGTTCTCTCCGTTCGTGAGCGACCGTTTCACGGCGTTTTCTCGCTTCGAAGTCGGCAGCGCTGTGCTGGTCGCGGCAACGGTGGCAGAACTCGGGTGGTCCTTCACTGGGCGGCCACGTCCGTGGGCAGTGAACCGGCAGGTTCCACAATCATGGGGCCACCAGCACGGACCGTGGAAGGCAGCCTTGCGGTACGGGCCTCGCTTGGCGGTTGGACCTGCCACGATCCTCACGTCATGGGCATGGTGGGCAGGGATTTCCGTTGCTGTGTGTTCAGGTGGATGGGCGTGGTTGTGGTTCAGCGTTGTCTTCGTGGTTACCCGCGCAGTCAACACGGTGGCGCTCGCTGGCAACCCGTCGGACGGTCTCGAGATGGCTGCGCGCATGGCCCAGATCCGCAGTGCGCACACTAGGGCTCGGCACCTATCTGTATGTGCACTTGTCTTGGCGTGGCTGTTGTGGGCCGGACCACTCGGATGAGCCGCCCCAAAGTGTGCACCAACTCGGGCTGGAACCGAGTTCGTGCACACGGTGCCCTCGCATGATTCCGTTCTCGGCCCTCGTCGAGGCCGTCGACGACGTGCTCCCCGGGGCCCAGATCGATGTCGATGAATCGCTGGACCTCGCTGCCGCTGCCCTCGAGGAAGACGACCCGGTGCTCGAACGGTCTCGCCTGGCCACGCGAGGGTTTTTGCATGGCCGGCATCGCCGATGGGAGGTCGCCGAAACCGGAACCGTGCTCAGCATGACCGTGCACGAGTTCAGTTCAACGGAGGAAGCGGTTCTGAGTGTCGCTGATCTACGCGAACGTCTGCGCGCCGCTGCAGTGACCGATCTTCGATCCACGAGGGTGTCAGTAGATGCTCAGTACACAGATGAAGATGGTTCGGCGCTTGCGTGCGTCAGCCGCGCAACGGGCGAATATCAAGTGATCGTTGCGATGCGGGTGCCAACACCCGCGTCTGAGCAAGCCATGTCGGCGGAGTCGCCGCCTGCTGCCATGACGGCAGCGCCAGCTGTGGCGAACCGACAAGTAAACCGGTTGCTGCACGCAGATATCCCGCAACACCCCTAGAAGCGGGTTTCGATCCTTCTTACGGCACCCAAGAAGGCACGCAATTTGCCCGAGGATTCCCGCGCGCTGGCGCCGACGGCTTCGGGGACCTAGTTGGAGATCTGTTCGGCCAAAGTCAGTAGGACATCTTCGTTGCCACTTCGGCCGATCAGCTCTACGCCGATGGCCAACCGAGCTCCGGGCGCCGCAATGCCTGGGACCACAATCGCAGGAAGACCTGAACCCGACGCAAGCATGCAGTTGCTACTCGGCTGCGGTGCACCGAGCGGTGCCGGCAGAGCGCGATTCGCCGGATACACCAGGGCATCGACCGAGTGTCGATCCAACAAATTCGTCACCTTGGCCGCTAGCGCCACTCGCCTGCCAGCGATGACGCGCTGAGCATTCCGCTGAGCCGACGAACCGACCAAACCATCTGCGGTGATCCACGAGACCGATCCCTTCCCGGCTCGCCACGTGATGTATGCGCGCTGGGCAATTGGAAACTGCGCCTCTATCAGGTTGACACCGGCCGTGGATGGTGCCGGTCCAACGCTCACAATGCGAAACCCCGCCGCTTCGGCCCGCTTCACCCATGCCGGGTCCAACGCACCCATTCCAGAAACAACTCCCAACCTCATGACTGTTGGAGGCTCGGCTCGGATGCCCCCACCGAGTGCCTTCCAACCCGAGCGCAACGTGCGCACATCGGCGGCAAGCGGGCCGACCACGTCTTGGCCCGGAGCCAAGGGCACCACGCCGTCCAGCGACACACTCCCCCAGGTGGGCTTCAATCCGTAGATCCCAACTGACGACGCCGGGTAGCGGATGGACCCGCATGTATCTGTGCCGATGGCAAGGTCCACCATCCCGGCAGCCACAGCGGCAGCGGACCCGGCGCTGCTTCCGCCTGCGTTGCGCGTGGCGTCCAACGGGTTGGCCGTCTGGCCGCGCACCTGGCTGAGCCCTCGCACACCCCGAGCCCAGGTGTCCATGTTGGTGGTGCCAATGATGATCGCTCCCTGTCGGCGAAGGGAGGTAACGGCTGTGGAATCGCTCGCGGCGGCACCAACCTTCGGAGACCCGGCCAGCACCGTCGCGCCTGCCGTAGTGCGGAATCCCTGCACGCCGATGTTGTCCTTCACGGCGACGACCATCCCGTACAAGTCGCCACTGCCATTCAACTCCGACAGACGGTCTGCCTCGCGTCGCGCAGCGGCGAAGTCCGTGTCTAAGAAGGCCTTGATCTGCGCCTCACGATGCTGAACCACGTCGATGCGCCGTTCGAGATGCTGGCGAATCGTTTCGGGAACCGGAACCGTTACGGCCCTAGTTCGGTGATGCGCGCCAGCGCCGGCCGGAGCGGTGCCGAGCAATGCAAAAACTGCAGCACAGGCGACGCTTGACCGTTGGGCCACCGACTACTCAGCCTGTGAAAAGGACGTTGCGAGTGCGTGGATGTGATCTGGTTGGATTCCACAGCACCCACCGATGATGGACGCGCCCCGGTCCACCCAAGACTGTGCGAAGCGCGCATATGACCGCGGGTCTAGGTCGTGGCGGATCTCTAGCAACACCTCGTTGGCCGTTGCTTCCTCCGCTATCAACGGAAACGCGTTTGCATACGCGCCGACCGCGGCCGCCCCGTCGAGGCGCTCAGCTGCCTGTTCCACCGCTGCGCCCATCACCTCGGGTTGCGAGCAGTTGAACAGCACGGCCGCTACGTCGCCACCAACTGCGTCGACCGCTGCCTCGATGGCTTCCCCGGACCGGAGGAGTGCGCGGCCGTTCTCATCCAGCGTGTCTTCCAAGGTGAACGACACCCACTTCGGTAAAGCAATGGCTAAGCCGTGGCCGGAAATCGCAGCCAAGGCAGCCCGTGCCTCGGCGATCGACGCTGTGGTCTCAATCAACCAATGGTCGACAGACGGGGCAAGCGCGTCGACAAGCACGTCAAGCACGGCTCCCGCTCGCGCATCGTCGAACAGATCTGGGCGGTACGACCCGAAGACCGGTGGCAGCGAGCCGGCCACTGCGACACCTTCCGAAGCCCCGGCCGTCTGACGAGCCAACTGCCCCGCCAGCTCCACGAGTTGGTGACCACTCGTACGAAACCGTTCGGTCCCGATGTGAAACGGAACGCACGCGTACGAATTTGTCGTGATGACCCGCGCACCAGCCGCGACGAAATTCTGATGGGCTCGAACAACCCAGTCCGGGCCGTCCATCAGCGCAAGCGCCGACCACTCAGGCTGCCGGAACGGCGCCCCGATACGAAGCAGTTCGCGGCCCATGCCGCCGTCGAGGATGGTCACGTTCATCAGCTGACCCTATCGACTCTGACGAACCGCCGGCCGCGCGGGCTTCGATGCGAGCACATCCAACCCCGAACCGAACCTGGTGGAGGCGCCCACGTCGTCCAAGACCGGCGCCGGACCGATAATGGAAACTACTGCGGCGTCCGTGATGCCTAACTTCCTGCGATGCCCAACTTCTTGCGCAACGGAGTGCCCGAATAGCCGCCCGAACTTGACGAGGCGGAGGCAGACCCTGGCACTACATCTCGACCATCAACGTGACAGGGCCGTCGTTGACCAACTCAACGGCCATGGCTGTGCGAAATCTTCCTGTCTCCACCGGCACTCCTAGCGACCGGAGTTCGGTCACCACGGCATCAACAAGCGGTTCGGCAGCCTCGGGCCGCGCTGCGTTGATCCACGACGGCCGGCGGCCCCCAGCAGGGTCGCCGTACAGGGTGAACTGGCTGACGACGAGCACGGCACCGCCCACGTCCTGCACGGATCGATTCATCACCCCGTCGGCATCGTCGAAGATCCGCAGCGAGGCCAGCTTTGCAGAAACCTTCTTCGCGATCAGTTCCGTGTCCGAATGGGTCACGCCCACAAGCACGCAGAGGCCGTGGCCGATGGACCCCACCAGGTCGCCTTCGGACGTGACCGACGCGCGGCTCACTCGCTGGACTAACGCTCGCATCTCCCCATTCTGGCCACTTCCGAGGGCCGTATCCACGCAGAAAGTTAGCCGCAGCGCCCGGTTGACACGGTCGGTGCTCGGTCTCCGCCGGTCCGCACAATTTCAGCAACAGCTTCTGGGATTGCCACTACCCATGCCCGGCCTTCGTGAGTGACTGACCGAGCCCATACCAACCCCACCACTTTGCCATCCACCAGGAGCGGCGCACCAGAGTCGCCGGGCACAATTGTGGCTGCGATTTCGAACCCGGGGCGAGACACCCGCGTGTGTGACGGGTCGGTGGTGTTCACCACCACGTTTCGCAACACCCGCACCGCGGCAACCCGGCCCTCACCCGATGGTCTGGCAAGTAGCCCCACCTGTGCCGGCCCAACGGTCAGGCGCATCACTCGACGCATCGTCCGCCGCGCCTGAGCGGCGGGTCCGACCCGAAGCAGAGCGACGTCCTGCGCTGCGTCGAACACAACCGGCAGTGCTGGGACGACGCGCCCAGTGGAGTCGACGACTTCGATGCTTCCAGCGCCGGCCACCACGTGCGCCGCTGTCATGATGAGGTGAGCGCCCACCCAGACGCCTGTCCCTGTGGGGAGCACCGT
>JAYSSK010000267.1:0-2700 GCA_043720595.1 Acidimicrobiia bacterium | reverse complement strand
AGCACCTGCAACGCGACCTCGCACATCACCGTGGTCTTTGGCACCGCCGGCCGATCCCGGACCTCCTCACCGCCGTGACCGCCCTGCACCACGACGTTGGCGTCGTCCACGCCGACAACGACTTCGACCTCATCGCAAAGGTACGTCCTCTGCGATCCTGGAAGCTCGATGTTGCGTGAACCGCGGACGTCAGGTCCGGCGCATCGGACACCAGCACGACCGTGGCTCGAAGCCGTCCCGATGCGCAACGCCCGCCACCATCCTCTTCGTCCGTCGTTGATCAACCGCATCTCAGTTGCCGTTGGTGTGCTGGTTGCCACGCCGGCGGGTTGTTCCACGTCGGGGCCGTCGAGGGATACTGCTCTGAAGGGTTTCGAGCAGCCCGCACCGGGTGAGCTGGGCGCGCAGGTCGCAGCGTATGAGCTGGTGACCGGCGGCCCCCAGCGTGTTTCGGTTGGACTGGTTCGTGGTGGCAGCGAGCTGATCGGGTGCGGGTCTGTCATCGCGGCCATGCAACAACTCCTCGCGTCCAGGATTGCGGGCTAATCATGACCGCTCAGGTTTCGGTATTCCGGGTCGAAGAACTCGACTGTGCCACCGAAGAAAACCAACTCCGAGAAGTCCTCACCCCGCTTCCTGGTGTCCGGGGCCTCGAGTTCGACCTCGTCGCCCGACACGTGCGGGTGCGACACGACCTCGACACCCCGGATTCGATCGCCGTAGCCATCCGGTCCGCAGGCATGAGACCGAAACTGCTCATCGCCACCCCAACGGCCACGAACTCCCGGTCACTATCGACCCGAACGATCGTCACAACCGTCGCCGCTGGCGTTCTCGCAATCGGGTCCGAAGTCCTCGTGATCGCCGGCGCCAAGGAACAATCGATCCCCGTTGCGATTCTCGCTGTCGCTGCGATCGCGCTCGGTGGCCGCGACACCCTCCGTAAAGGTCTCCAAGCGCTCATCGCCCGACGACTCACCATGGCACTGCTGATGTCCGTCGCGGTCATAGGCGCGCTGATCATTGGGCAGTGGCCCGAAGCTGCCGTGGTGATCTGGCTCTTCGGTCTCGCAGAGCTGATCGAAGCGCTCAGCCTCGAACGAGCGCGAAACGCGATTCGTTCACTTGTCGAGCTCGCCCCGGAAACGGCGTTGGTCCGAGTCGACGGGGGAGGCTGGGTGTCCAACCCTACCGGTGAGATTCCGGTTGGCGCGGTCGTCTCCGTGAAACCGGGCGAACGGATCCCTCTCGATGGCACGGTCACGTTCGGAACGTCCACGGTCAACCAGGCCCCCATCACTGGAGAATCGATTCCCGTAACCAAGGAGATCGGATCGCAAGTGTTCGCCGGAACGATCAACGAACGCGGCACACTCGAAATCATTGTCACTGCCGAAAAGGGCGAAGGCACGCTCGACCGCATCGCCCGATCCATCCAAGCCGCGCAAGCCGAAAAGGCGCCAGCACAACGATTCGTCGACCGGTTTGCTGCCATCTACACACCGCTTGTGTTCCTGGCAGCAATCGCTGTCGCGGTCATCCCGCCGCTCGTCGGGACCGGCACATGGCGAGACTGGTTCTACAAGGCACTCGTCTTGCTCGTTCTCGCATGCCCGTGTGCACTGGTCATCTCAACCCCGGTGACCGTCGTGTCGGGCCTTGGCGGCGCGGCCCGGCGCGGCATCCTCATCAAGGGCGGAATCCACCTCGAACAAGCGAGACGACTCACCACAGTTGCGCTGGACAAGACCGGAACACTCACCCACGGCAAACCCGGACTTACCGACCTCATCGCCCTCGAGGGAATCGACCACAACACCGCACTCCGGATCGCCGCGTCGCTCAACACGTACTCGGAGCATCCCGTCGCCCACGCCATTGTCACCGCGCACACCGGCCCACTTGACCCGGTCGACAACTTCCAATCAATCCCCGGACGCGGCGTCACCGGCACCATCAACAACGTCGCCTATGTGCTCGGGAACCATCGCCTCGCCGAAGAGACCGGCATCTGCAGCCCGGAACTCGAAACGACCCTGCAACGGTTCGAGAACGACGCCAAAACCGCTGTCGTGCTCATGACCAATGAACGTCCCCTCGCAGTGCTCGCCGTTGCCGACACCATCCGGCCTGAATCCGTTCAAGCGGTCCAAGATCTCAAAGCCCTCGGCGTGACCCCGGTGATGCTCACCGGCGACAACCAGCGCACTGCAACCGCCGTCGCACGAGCCGTCGGGATCGACGAGGCACGCGGCGACCTGCTCCCCGACGACAAACTTCGCATCGTCACCGAACTCAGCCAACACGGCCACGTGGCCATGATCGGCGATGGTGTCAACGACGCACCGGCACTCGCAAAAGCCGCGCTTGGAATCGCCATGGGCGCCGCGGGAACCGACACCGCAATCGAAACCGCCGACATCGCGCTCATGGACGACGATCCCCGCAAAGTCGCCGAAACCATCCGTATCTCACGGCACACCTCCCACGTGCTCTGGCAAAACATCGCCGTCGCGCTCGGCGTCAAAGCCGTGTTCTTCGTCCTCACCATCGCGGGCACGGCGTCGCTGTGGGTCGCCGTACTTGCCGATATGGGTGCCAGCCTCGTCGTCATCGCCAACGGGCTCCGGCTCCTACGTCGCCCCTCGCACGACCGACACGTCACCCGCAACGACCACAAAGCCGACAACCGCCGTGATA
>JAYSSK010000266.1:0-6804 GCA_043720595.1 Acidimicrobiia bacterium | reverse complement strand
AGCGCCACGAGCGTCCGGGCGGACAGGTCGAGACGTTTGAACGTCCGTGCCCAAAGCAGACGGGTTTCCCTGGCCAACCAGTGATCATGTGACGGGTCCATGACGTGCTCGGCTCGCAGAACAGAGGCGGCGTCGCCGAGGGAGCGCAGCACCCACGTACCGATCTCGGGTTCGTTGAACCGCAGATGCAACATCACATGGTCCAACTCGAGGACTGCGCGCAATACCCACGCAGGTTCGCCTGCTGCAAGCAGTTCGTCGGGAGTGCCTGGTTGCGGGTCCACCGGACCGTTGATCGTGATCGTCGCGACGCGCAGCGATCGGTCGATCTGGGCATCGACGTAGGTCGCGGTGGAACCATCGGCGGTGATCGTTGTCGACGAACCGAATACGGGGAGCGCGAGACCAGGACCCTCGCCGGGGCGGTCGGAGCGAGCCGACCACACCGCCGCTCGATCCGCGACCGCAGCGGCGAAACCAGACCTGGGTGCAATGTGATCAACCAGCCGCCAGCTCAAAGCCTGAGGGGCCTTGAGACCCTCGGTGCGGGTGGCGAACACATCGGCCAGATCACGACGCACCAGCCGCTTGTCCACGAGCCGGGTCAGCCCCCCGGTACCGGGAAGAACTGCGAGCAACGGCACTTCGGGCAACGACACCGTGGTCGCCCGATCGTCGACCATCACGATCTCGTCGCAGGCAAGCGCGAGTTCGTAACCGCCTCCAGCGGCGGTCCCGTTGAGCGCAGCGATCCATCTTTGGCCAGCGGATCCAGACTCTTCAATGGTGTTGCGCGTCTCGTTGGTGAGTTTGCAAAAGTTCACCTTGTGCGCATGCGACGACGTGCACAGCATCTGGATATTGGCGCCGGCGCAGAACACTTTGTCCAGGCCGCCGGTCACCACGACCGCTTTCACTTCCGGATGTTCGAAACGCAGCCGGGTGACGATGTCGGCCAGCTCGATGTCTACCGACAGATCGTAAGAATTGAGCTTGAGCTCGTAATCGTCGCGGAGCCCCGCATCTGGCGTCACGCGCATCGTCAGCGTGCCAGTGGAACCGACCACCTCAAGATCCCAATGCCGAAGCTTGTTCGGATCTGTACCAAACGACACGATCGGTTCACCAACCACGTTTCGCTCCTTCGGGTCTTGTGAGTATCGGGCTCATCGGACCTGCCTACACGAGTTTCTACAATTGTAGGGCGATTCGTCAACCATTTGTCATATTTGACGGGAAGGCGTTCGAGATGTCACTTTTCGCGCGCTGAGGACCAAAACGTGACACCTCAACGGCCAGGCCAGCGTTCGCAGTTAGCCGAGTTGGTCGGCGGCCCAGCGGTAATCGGCCTTACCCGCCGCTGATCGGTTGATCGAGTCAACGATCACTACACGTTTTGGAACCTTGTAGCCAGCTAGGTCATGACGCACATGATCTCGCAGCGCATCTGGATCGAGGTCAGCGGTGTTCACCGACACCACCGCGCACACCCGCTGTCCTAAACCGCCAGGATCGGCAACTCCGACAACCAATGCGTCGACCACGTTGCTGTGTCGTTTCAGCGACTCTTCAACTTCTTCGGGGAACACCTTTTCGCCGCCGGTGTTGATGCAGTTCGAACCACGGCCAAGTAACACCAAACGGTTGTCGGCGGTGATGGTGGCGTAGTCCCCAACCATTGCATGGCGAACTCCGTCAATGGTCACGAACGTTGCTGCAGACTTCTCGGGGTCCTTGAAATACTCCAGCGGCACAACGGCCGAGGCTGCGATGCGGCCGATCTCGCCCGAGCCGGGCTGTACAAACCGGCCGTCATCGGTGATCACCTTGGTGCCGGGCACGAACTCGAACGTGGCGGTCTCGATGGGCGTTGCACGGCTGGCGATGCGCCGTGCCATGCCACCTTCAGTGGAACCCATCGAGTCGATGATGCGCACGTCGAGGTGACGAAGCAAACCTTGTTGTGTTTCCGCCGACAGCATCACGCCGGACGACTGGATGAGTCTCATCGCTGACAGGTCATAAGGCGTTCCTGCCTCGACAGCGCGGCCGAGGGCAGCCAGCATCGGAACAGCGAAGGAATCCCCGACGATGGTGATGGCATCGGCGCGTTCAGCAGAGGCGACGCTCCACAGTTCGTCGGCGTCGAACCCGCGGCTACCCAACGTGACCGTCGTGCCGCCCATGAAATGCGCATAGAACGCCCCGAGCCACATGCCGGTCCCGTGCATGAGCGGGCAGCCGACCAGCGACACCCGACGATCGCCGGCGTCGGCGTGGACCTGTGCTTGCACCACCAAATCGGCGGGCCCGGTTGGGACAGTCCACCCACGATACAAATAGCCAGTGAACGTACGGGTGACGAAGTCCCCCATTCGAAACACGACACCTTTCGGCATGCCCGTGGTACCACCGGTGTAGAGCATGTAGTGATCGTCTGGAGACCGTTCGATTCGCTCGGCCGGGCTGTGCGCCGCCAGTACTTCGTTCCATCCGAACGCGAACGGAAGCGTCGGTGTGCGCTGTTCCCTGTCGTCGACCTGCACCCAGGCGCGTACGCGTGACGAAGCTGAGACTGCACGTGCTTCGGCGACCCGATCGCCGAGGGATCCGCTGAACACGACTACGTCGACATCGGCGTTGTCGATGACGTAGGCGATCTCTCGGGCGAGGTAGCGGTAGTTGATGTTGATGGGGACGCAGCGTTCCTTGAACGCACCGAACTGCGCAATGAGGTACTGCGGTCCGTTGTGGAGCAGCAGCCCGACCTTTGTACCAGGACCGACACCCTGCGCTTGCAGAAACGACGCGAAACGGGCTGCTGCGTCGTCGTACTGACTCCAGGAAACGCGCTCCGTCAGACCGCTTTGCCCAGGCCCGGCGTGCACAAGCGCGTCGTGCGGCCCGAATGCGTCAGCGACGGCTTCAAACAGGTCAGCGAAGTGAAGCTGCGGACCCACCGAAAGTCAGTTTGAGCGGTGCGGCAGGATGAGTTTGCGGGCACAGTCGACGCACAAGTAGTGCGGGACCCGGTCGACTTCGCCGACCGGGATCATCGCCTTCTGCATGACCTCTAGACCACACGATGGGCACGCGACGAGCGCGCCCGACTGCTTGACCGGGCCGGCCATCTTGCTCAGCCCTGCTCTCGCGACAAGATGTCGACGACGAAAATCAACGTCTCGTTGGGGCCGATTGCGTCACCAGAACCCGTTGCCCCGTAACCATCTGCCGCCGGAATGATGAGCTGACGACGGCCGCCGACCTTGGCACCGACCAACCCATCCCAGCCCTTGATGACATTGCGCTTGTCGGTGCCGATTCCGGTGACGGTGAACACGCTTGCGTCGTTGTTCCAGTTGGTGTCGAACTGCTTCTTTGTGCTCCATGCAACGCCGGAGTACTTCACCCGGATGGTGTCGCCTGCCTTGACCGCTTCACCCTTGCCGACCCGGAGGTCTTTCGCCTCGACCTTGGTGGGGGCACCACCCGACGGGACAGTGATCTCTGGAACCCCGTCTGCCGACGCAGCAGCGGTGCCGTCAGTGACCTCATCACCGCCACGGGTGAAAAAGAGCATTGCCAGCACAGCCAGCAGAAGTGCCCCACCGATGAAGCCGTAACGCTTCATACGGGACTTGCGGACGGCTTGTACTTTGACCTGAGTCTCGCGGGCCAATTTTTCGGCTCGGGCGAGATCCTGGCGCTGTCGTTTTGCGTTTGCCACGGCATGACACGCTAGCGACTGCTGGACGACCAGACTGACACGCATGACTGGGTCCTTCGAACTGGTGGCCAGACCGGGCAACCCAGACTTTCTCGATCTGCCGTGGCACCTCCCTCTCAGGGCATGGCGAGACTCGGGTCTCGGCACGCGCCTGGTCGATGTTGCCCGTGGCGTCAGCCGCCACGTTGTGCGATTCGTCGACTATTGCGACGTACCCGGCTTCGAGAGCACCGGACACGCCGTGTACGCGTTGAAGGAACTGCCACTGGACATTGCCAGCCGGGAGTACCACCTGCTCCGAGAACTGGCCGACCGCCATTTGCCGGTGGTCGAGGCTGTCGGCGTCGTGTCCGGGCGCACCACCAAAGACGGCGAGGAATTGGAGTCGATCCTCATCACTCGCCACCTGCAGTTCTCGCTCCCCTATCGCCAGCTCTTTATGGGCCGCGGTATTACCGAGCTGCAGAACAGGTTCCTGGATGCCATGGCGATTCTGCTGGTTCGTCTGCATTCGGAAGGCTTCTTCTGGGGTGACTGTTCACTCTCGAACACCCTGTTTCGTCGCGATGCCGGATCGCTTACGGCGTACCTGGTCGACGCAGAAACCGGGGGTCTACGCGAATCGCTCTCGCTCGGCCAACGTGAACACGACTTGATGCTGGCTTACGACAACGTGGGCGGCGAGCTGATGGACCTGGCGGCCGCAGGGCGAACCAAGGAGGACTTCGACCCGTTGTACATCGTCGAAGACCTGCGCAGACGCTATGACCGCTTATGGGCAGAGCTTCATTCGGCCGAGCTGGTCGAACCTGGCAACCGTGTCGCAATTGCGCGGCGCATGGAACGGTTGAACCGTCTTGGGTTCGACGTGGACGAGTTCTCTGTGACAACCGTCTCTGCCGATGGTGAACCACGTTGGAAGGTGCTTCCCAAGGTGGTGGAAAGCGGTCACCACCAAAAGCGCCTTCTCCAACTCACTGGGATCGAGGCCGACGAGAACCAGGCACGTCGATTGCTGAACGACTGGCAGGCCTACCGGGTGTGGCGCGAAGCGCGAGAGGGCCGCAAGCTACCCGAGGCAATGTCGGCGTATCTATGGGTCACAGAGGTGTTCGAGCCAGCTATCGAAGCTATCCCGGCCGATCTCCGCTCACGTCTTGCCGACCCAGAGATCTACCACCAGATTCTCGAGCACCGATGGTTCCTCTCCGAAAATGCCGGACAGGATGTCGGTACCGACGTGGCGCTGGCTGACTACATCGAAAACGTGTTGGTGAACACCGAGGACGAAGAGCTGGTGCTCATCACCCCGGAAGACCCCACATCTATCGACGGCCTTTTAGTAATGGACGTGAACGAGATGGTGTCGGTCCCGGACGCGTTTTCCTCGCATACGTTCGCCTCAGACGGGCTCGCTCCCGACGATGGTTTCGTGCCCGCTGACATCGAAACCGGAGTCTGAGTCTTCTAGCCCGCCCACGCCGTCAGATGCTGGCCGCGTCATCAGAACGGCCGCAACAAGAATGCCGATGCCCAGGCCAAGGGTGAGCGCAACACACCAACGAGCCAGCAGTGGCGACCACTGAAAAACAACTGCCGGCTTGCTCAGGATCGACAAGTCAGCGATCCCTCCGACCAGCGTCATCAGCCCAGCAGCGAACGTGGTGAGGTACAACGCGTCAGGACGCCCCTTCAGCCACAGCGCAGCAGAGATTAAGGCAATCACCCATGCGGCGACCGAGGCATACCCGATGGAGAAGATTCGGCCGATCCACGAACCGCCAGCAACGCCTCCTGCTATCCCTGCGAGGTGGAGGACATCGACGGCAACGAGCGCGCTGAGTGCACAGATAATCAGTGGACGTACTGCATTTCGCCGGTGTGCTGACTTCCCCGCCCAGAGTGCGACGCCGACCAGCGCAACAATCAGGCCGAACGCAACTGCGAAGAACAGCACCGGCGACGAGTCGGGGACCCATTCGACCACTCCGGACACAGTGTGTTGAGTGCCGCCTTGAGCAATCGGGACGTCGAAGGATTGGATTGTCTGGCGGTCTTTCGGTCGTAGATCAACCGATTCTGGAGGTACAGAGCCCATGAAGTGGGCTCGATGGTCGTGGAAGCGAGCCACTGGGGTGTTCGAAACTCGCAACCATTGCGGCGGCGAATCAGCATCGACCGAGTCAGGAGCGGCTGTCGTTCCCTGTCGGTTACGGTTGATGTACGTAGCCGGCGACGAGCGGTTCTCCTCGACTCCGTCAGGCCCAATCCGCAAATAGGGCTCGCCTTCGTATCCGCCCACCACCACGGGCTCACCAGAAATCCAGCGCACCTCAAGGCGGCTCCCCTGTTCGATGGAACGGACCGAGAACCCCGATGCGGCCGGTTCCAAGCTTTGGATGGTTGTCGTGTAATTCGATGATGGAGACCCGGCAGCACTATGGGCTTGGACAGGTGGAGCCGCCGCCCAACTCAAAGTCGACACCACGGCAAGCAGCGTCACGACCAACAAGGTGAACCGGTGACCGACCCAACGGAACGCGCTGCGCATGATCTTCGATCATATGTGTGACTCTCGGGTGTGGGCTCTGCCCCGGGAAATCATCAAGCGATTACGTTGACAACCCATGACGCACTACACGCCACACACCTTGGTCCGATGCAGCTCAGAGGTTGCCGAAGCACTGACCCAGGGTCGGCCCGTCGTGGCACTCGAATCCACCATTTTTTCCTCGATGGGATTGCCATCACCAGCAAATCGCGACGCACTCGAGCGATGCGAGGCTGCCATCCGCGCTGCGGGTGCCGTGCCTGCCGTGACTGCCGTGCTCGACGGTGTGCCCCGAGTAGGTATCGAGCTCGACGAGGTCGACCGTGTACTTGCAGGCGTGCAAAAGGTTGCTGAACGAGACCTCCCTGTCGCCGTTGCGATGCACGTCGGTGTCGGCTGCACAACGGTTTCAGCAACCGTCGCGTTATGCGCTGCTGTTGGAGTGCGCGTCTTTGCAACAGGCGGGATGGGCGGCGTGCACCGCGACGACCACCTCACCGGCGATGTCAGCGCCGATCTCGGCGCA
>JAYSSK010000265.1:0-2712 GCA_043720595.1 Acidimicrobiia bacterium | reverse complement strand
GCGCCGAGCGACTTCCCCGGCTCGCCGGTCGTGGGGTCCGTCTCTCTCCCGCCCCCGGTTCCGCCCTCGCTCACGATGGTGACCATCGAAGGCGAGATCGCCCGGTACACCTCTGCCGAGCGTGCCGGCGCGGCAGCTGCCTTCTTGAGGGCGTCTGCCACCACGGTTTGTGCGGTTTGGCGAGCCTGTACCGCGGTGAGCGGCGCAGGCGCGGGGTCCCTTTGAAGTGCAAGTAGCGCGCCAACGATGAGAGCAACGGTGCCGACCACCGCAATGCCTTGGCGGCGCCGAGTTCCGACGAGGGTGCGCCATCGACTGACAGCGGGTGTTTGCGCTGCAACCACCTCAGCTGCTGGGCTGGCTTCGCGGGCCGTTGCATGAGCGGCTAGCAAGGCGTCGACACGGGCGCTTCGAGACTCGTCTGTGGACGCAGGCCAGGTCATAAGGGACAGTAAGCCGCATGGGGGTGAGAGGAGGGTGAGAGTTCCTCCTCAAACTTGGTGAAAGGCCAGTTCCCGAGTCCTCACCCGTCGCTCCAACGTTGCCTTCCCAGCGGCCAACCGGCCGCAAACCGCGTCGAAATCCACCCCAAATCCAACGTTGGTTGTGAGGACCCAACGTTGGAGACGTGAAACGTCACGTGACACTCAGCAGGGGCGCCGAACAACATCAATTCGTGCTGCCGACGTGCTGCCGGTAGGAGGGCCTAGCCCTTGACGTAAATGGGATCGCCGCGCCATCGCTCGGCGAGATCTTCGTTCTGGATGCGCTCTTGCAAGAGCACGATCCCTTCCAGCAACGCTTCTGGCCGCGGCGGGCAGCCAGGGATGTACACGTCGACCGGAATGATCTGGTCGACGCCCTTGGTGACCGAGTAGCTGTCCCAGTACGGTCCACCGCAGTTGGCACACGAACCCATGGAGATGACGTACTTCGGGTCAGGCATCTGCTCGTACAACCGCTTGATGGCCGGAGCCATCTTGTCGGTGACGGTGCCGGACACAACCACCAGGTCGGCCTGGCGAGGCGAAGCCGGGAAAGGAATCACGCCGAGGCGCATGACGTCGTAGCGCGGCGAGCCGAACGCAGCACCCATCTCGATGGCGCAGCATGCAAGGCCCCACTGGTAGCACCAGAGCGAATACTTGCGGCTGTAGTTGAGCAACGCGGTGAGCGGCTTGGCCGGCCCCGTGTGCTTGAAGATTCCACGCTCGACTAGACCCACGGGTTGCTCCGTCTCGGATTCACTACGTTCACCACTCGACCGCGCCCTAGTCCCATGGGTTGCTCCGTCTCGGATTCACTACGTTCACCACTCGACCGCGCCCTAGACCCACCGAAGCACTCCCTTGCGCCATGCGTACAACAGACCCAGCAGCAAGATGCCGACGAAGACACCCATTTCGATGAGACCAAACGTGCCGAACTCTTCGAGGCGTAGCGCCCACGGGAACAGGAAAACTGCTTCCACGTCGAACATCACGAAGAGCAGCGCGAAGAGGTAGTAGCGGATCTGGCTCTGTGCCCACACAGTACCGACCGGGTCGACACCAGACTCGTAGGCCTCGAGCTTTTCCCGGTTGGGGTTGCGTGGCCGCACGATGCGGCTGAGCGACAGCGTCCCACCGACCAACACGACAGACGCCGCCGCAAGGAAGAAAATGGTGAGGTACGAGCGCAGAAATTGGCTGTACTCGGGGGCGGCGACCTTGTGGAGGTCTTTCGTGGTTGCGGCAAGAACCGAACCCGTAAGCGATGAAGCCGTCAACACAGTGGACAACCTTACCCGGCCCTAACCGGCGTGGCGCGCCGGACGGAAACCGACGCATCTGGTGGACAAGGTCGACATATTGAACGCGGCCCGGAACATCAGAACCAGCCCCGGTCCGTGAAGTGCAGCAGTAGCTGCGGAACAATACCGCCGAGCAGCGTTGCGACAGCGGCCAAGGCAAGCGTTAACCAGGCACCAGGTGCAATGCGCAGCGCGCTCGTTCCTGTGCCATCGGAGACGCCGGCAATCGCATCGCCGGTGTACATCCGCATAACGATGCGGAGATAGAAGCTCGCTGCGACGACGGCAGACAGCATGGCGATGATGGCCAACGCGTAGCTCTTCACATCGACCGCAGCGCTGATGACGCCGAACTTGGCCATGAACCCGCTGGTAGCCGGCACGCCAGCTTGCGCGAGGAGGAACAGTGTGAACACCAGTGCGAGCGCTGGCTTGCGCTGTCCGAGCCCGTTGTAGGCATTGAGTGAGTGGTTGGCGTCGCCGCGCCCGCCCACGATGGTGATGACCGTGAAGCTACCAAGCACGATGAACGTGTAGGCAACTAGGTAGAACAGCGCACCATTCACACCGGCATGGTTTGCACTGTTGTGTCCGCTGGCCTCGAGGCCGACGAGGATGAAACCAGCGTGGCTGATGGACGAGTAGGCCATCATCCGCTTCACGTCGCTCTGCGCCACGGCCAACACCGAGCCGATCGCCATCGACGCGACAGCAAGCACCCATACAACGGGTTGCCAATCACTGGTGCGGTCACCCAGCGCAGACACCAACACTCGGATGAGCCCGGCGAAACCTGCAACCTTTGCCGCTGCAGCCATGAAGCCAGTAGCTGGAGACGGTGCGCCTTGGTACACATCGGGTGTCCACATATGGAATGGAACGGCAGCAACCTTGAAGCCGAGCCCCACGATCAGCAGCAC
>JAYSSK010000264.1:0-20673 GCA_043720595.1 Acidimicrobiia bacterium | reverse complement strand
CGTTGCCTACCAACGACTCCGCGACGGCCAACTCGACGCCCGTGCCGTTGTCGTCCCCTGGGCCTGAGCGGAAACGGAACCGACGTCGGCATCGGGTGTGTTTGAGAAGTCACTTTTCGCGTGTAGCGGGCGAAAAAGTGACAGGTGAACGTTCAGGAGACGCGAATAGGGCCGAACGGTATGGACAATGGCCGCCGTATGCCTCTACTGCGGGCTGGTGATCGGGATCATCATCAGGTGGCTCGTCCTCGACTCTCCTACGGCATCGACGTTCTATCCCAATGTCAACCCGTAGAGCGAAGTGGTATTCGAGTCCCACATCCAAGTTGCACCGAACGGAGGTTCAGAAAGCCATGACCAACAACGACGACATCGGCTCACCACACGTGGTGGCAGATTCCAACCTGAAGCGCACAGCGCGCTTGACCGGGGTGTTGTATCTCTGCTTCTTCATCGCGGGGATCCTGGGCACTTTCGTGGTCCACTCCCAACTCTTTGCCCAAGACGACCCGGTCGCCACGTTGTCCAACCTGACCGAACATGCAACGCTTGCCCGCCTTCGTATCGTTTTGGAACTCGGCATCGTGTTAACCCAGGCACTGACTGCGGTGTGGTTCTATCGCCTGTTCCACACTGTCGATGCCCTTGCCTCGGGTGCGCTCACAACGTTTGCGATCGTCAATGCGGTAGCGATCATGGGCAGCGCGGCACTCCTAGCCACTGCACTTGACGTTTCCGACGATGCCTCGCTCGTTGTACCCGGCGGGATGGCCGCAACGGTGCAACTCCTGTACGTGGCGAGCGGTCATCTCTGGGGGGTCGGAGCGATCTTCTTCGGACTGTGGTTGATCCCGATGGGCCGACTCGTGCTTCGGTCTGGGTGGATGCCGCGCATGTTGGGTTTGCTTCTCGTCGCCGGCGGTATCTCATACGTAGCGAGCGGCTTCGTCAGCTATGCATTCCCAAGCGCCGACATCGTGGCCCAGCTACTGGTCGTCCCGTCGATCATCGGCGAAGTTTGGACCGCCGGATATCTGATAATCGTCGGCGTCCGGGAGCACCCCGAGATGATGACTCAGGCGGTGGAGCGTCGTCGACGTCCGTCACTGGAACCCGTCCCGTGAACGATTACATCGGCAGTGCGTTTTGACTCACGACAGACTCCGTTTCCGGTTGAGAGGCGTTACGTACGATCAATCGTCTCAGCCATAGATTCGTCTCAGCGACCTCGAGTTCGGAGGTCGCTTTGCCGCGTCTTCAACGACGGATGGACCGATACACTCGCTCGGGGCGAGCCCTTCAGACTCGCCCGAGTTCGCTAGCCGTTCGTAGGTCCACTGGCTGCATGGCTGCAGGTGTTGGTGATCCCGAAGTTGGCGAAATGCGCCGGTGGCGATCGCTGTGCGGGGCAACACCACGACGCTGCCTGGCCGAAACGTCGTTCCGAAGAACCACAATAGTTTGGGGTGTCCGAAAAATTGGAATCGCTGGATTTCTTAGATATCCAATGGGTGGATTCTCGGAGCTAATTGCGAACATCTCCGAACTGTCCACGTTGGGAACGTTTAGTCGGGCAACTCCTATTGTTGCTGAGCTTCGTGTCGAGGAATTGAAGTCGGCGAACCATCTTGTCCGCATGTTCTGGACCATCGTATTGAACCAACAGGTGAGCAACACTTCCCATTTGGAACGCCCAGCTGATCCCACCCAATTTCAGACGTTGGCGGCAAAATGCTGCCAAAGGGTGTCGGATAGTTCCGGTGTGAACGGTCCAGGTAGGTGAAGTACCGGAGGTCCCGAGAAACCTTCGAGTTTCGGTGGTTGATAGACTCGTATGTTGTCATGAACGATGATCAGGAAGCGGATTCCTTGGTCCAGCTCCGCCTGCGAAGGTTTCGCCGCCGCATTAATGCGCTGAATGTCGGCTCTGGGAAGCCACTTTTCCGGGTGCAAGTGCGTCACCAGACTGTAAAAGGTATCCCTGGATGCGACTTTCGATTCACCGAACAGCGTTGTGACAAACCCATCTTCTACGCGTCGAGCGGAAGGAACAAGGTAAAACTGACCGTTCATATAGATGACGTCGAAGGTGAGATCGAGCTCGGGTTTTTGTTTGCGTCTAGCGAACTTCATCGACGCCCCTTAGCAAGGTTGGTTGACTGCGCAGTCGGGCAGAACAAGGACCATTCCATCCGGGGAAACATTGACTACTTCCAGTGGTCTGGAATACTCGTAACGTACAATTCTGACCACGATACCCAAACGACGTGCATCGAGACGGGCTTGAACTCTAGCCAATTGAGGCTCTCGGGGCACGGGGTCTGGTTGTAGGGCCGGGGGCTTTGTCTTGGAGGCGTGGTTGATGCTTGTGGGGGTGTTCGTAAGCGCGCTCAGTAGTCTTGCGGGTGTTGGTGGCAGGTTGGCGGTGTTGCGTCATTGTCGGAGTTTGTTGAGTTTGGTGAGGTTGTGAGTGAACACGCCGTGTCCGCACCAGATTCGTGCGCCGTCGTGGCTGCGGAGCCGGGTGCGACGCCAACCCAGACCGCGCTTGAGATGGCTGATGCGTCCTTCGGCACCGGTGCGCCATTTCACTGCCGCGACGAAAGCGACGCCGCCATTGATGCGTGTGCGGGCTTGGGTGATGAGGCGGCGGGTCCGTTCTGCGAGGACCGAGTTCGTCGAGTCGTCGGCGTGCGGCCCGTTTCGGGCGGCGTTTCGACTTGCCGATAGCGTCGTACTCGGCGAGGCACTGCTCGGCGAGATCGGCCAGCAGCCCAGTGATACCAAGTTGATGTCGGCCTCGACCACGGTCGTTTCGACACGAACCTTGTCCAAACTGAGATGCCCGGACTCGGCGACGAAGGAGTCGCAGTCGCAAATCGATGAGGGACGAACATCGCGCCGCCGGGGCGAATCGGCAATGGACCCCGGCATGCGGTCGTAGAACTGTTCTACGTCATCGACGTTCGTGGGCGACCCGTGCGACGCAGTACGGCCGCCTTCATCCGCCGTGCGAGCGTCACTGCAACCCGAACCTTGGGTAGTCGTTCTCGACCATGATTACGTAGCTCCAGACGCGGTACGTGTAGTTGGTGAAGCGGACCAGGAAGTCCCGCAGCGACTTCGGCCAGGCACCGGTGAACAGGACTGCGAACCATGCTGCGATCGCAACGGCGACCGCGCCTATGGCAAAGACGAAGATCACGATGTAGTGCGGGATGGCCTTGACGATGTTGAGAGCGACCGAACGTGGAACATCATCGGAGATTTCCCGGAAATTCAACGTGATCGGCCTGTACACACCGTTGTCCTTCGCCCCTGGGGTGAAGTCGAACGGAGGGTAGGCCTCGGACCAGCCGACCAGGAATCCCGTTGCTCGTTCGTTGTAGCGCTCCGACATCGCCATCAGGCCGTACATGCCCGGGTCGCGTTTGCCGGTGAACACAAACCCCAGCCAGTAGACGAAGAAGACGATGCTGCTCAGGCGTCCGAGCGCCGAGGCGATCACCAAGTGCGGGATAGCCAGGATGAAGTTGACGAGCGGTCGCCACCGGGCCACGGTCAAGGGCGAATCAATGCAGAGGTACTGGCCACCTTGAAAGGCGGACATTTCGCTCACCGGATTGCTCCCTGAGACCAATGGTGTGCTGCTGTCGATTGTGTTCATGGATTCCCCTGACGAGCCCCAACGCGGGTCGGCGGACGCTCTTTGCAGATCAGCGTGGTCGGTTCGAGGTGCAACCAAATAGGGCCGAACGTCCCAGAGTGCCATGACGATGATCAGCAGTTGCTCGGGTCATGGCGTCGCACGGGCACCATCCGGGCCTGATTGGACGCGACTCGGGGTAGTTCACCGTGTTTGGAACCTCGTGCAAGGGCTGAACGGCGGTCCGACGTTGCAACGATCGAGGCAGCGCGTCGCGGCTGACCTACTGGTGCGTGTGCGTGAAGATCACCGCAGCGTCAGCGCCCAATCGGATTTCATCCGAACCGACGGAGGTGCCGCTCCCCGCCTCTAACAACACCGTGCCTGACTCAGTTCCAAATGGGGGAGCGAACGACACCGGTGACGACCCCATGTTCGCTGCGAGCGAAACTGCTGCGGAACCCAAAACCCTGGTCAAGCCAAACACGCTGTCGGGCGTCGCCTCGTCCGACCACCACGAAACCACCCCATCGCGCCACTCGTCGAGTCGCTTGACACGAGCCAAGACGGGCAAGAGATCCTCGATGCCCAGTTCTCCGCCGCAAAACATCATCATCGGCCCCGGCAGACTGCCGAATACCACCGTGAACAGCCGAATCTGCTCCATCGAGAACTGCTCTCGGCGCCACTTCTTTCCCCAACTCGGCCACCAGAACGTGTCGTGTGAGTCGATGTGGTGCGCGGTCAACGACCCGTGGGGCAGCAGCGCATCACGATCGCGCATCCATCTAGCGAGTGCTTTGCCAGTTCGAACACCCCATTGCGTTCCCGTTGTGGGGGAACCCAGCGATGTCAGCAACCACTGCTCGTCGTAGTTGTAATTCAGATCCATGGACTTGCGCAGGGCGTGCCCCGACGGCTCTGTGTACAGCAACGCGTCTGCCTTGATCGACTTCAGCACCGGCCGGAGCCGTTCGAACAAACCGACGCATGCCAGTTGCGAGGCGCTCGCTCGTCCTCTGGCCCACGATGCCCAGTTGGCGAACTCGTTGTAGGTCGGCGCATCGAATCGGAACCCGTCGATATCTAGTTCGGTCATCAAAAAGCACATAGCGCTCGTGAAATAGGCCTGCCATTCACGATTTCGCACATCAAAAGCTTTTGTATAGACGCCCGAGACATTCCCGTCGGAATCTCGGCAGAACCAATCGGGGTGCTCTGCAATCAACGGTGACACGCTCGGGCTACCCGCCTTCCAATATGGCTCGAAGTCAGCGATGTGACGAGACCAAGCGATCAGGTAGTTCTGCCAGTCGCTGACATCAGATCCGAAACTGTCTGATGTTTCGGACGCCAACAGCTCTGCGAAGGGACCGCTTCGAACCCCGTCTGCCGCAGCTTGGATCGACTGTTGATCGAGTACACCGTGGAGCAAGACGTCGAGGATGACGCGAATACCGCGCTTGTGACTCTCTTCGACGAGTACCTTCATCAGCTCCAGTGGGCCGTACGAGGTGCTGATGTCCCAGTAGTCATGAACGTTGTAGCTCGGGTACGGCTGACGGGGCATTAACTGTATGACGGAGAACCCCAAGGCATGAATACGGTCGAGGTCAGCAACCAAATCATCCAGTTCCGGATACGGACTGTATCGATGAGTCTGTTCGAATACCGAGAAACCGATTTGGGCCTCGTAGATCATGGCGCCCAGCGACCATTCCGGTGGCTTACCCGGAGATGTGAGGCCGCGCGACTGCATCCAACTGCCGAACACCGGGGGAAACGACTCGAATCGAGGGACGGAAAGATCAAGCGAGAAGAACTCCACGCGGTTGCATTGGCCCGAAAGGTCTGCTGCGAAGTTGGTGGCAAGGTTCCACACCAGTTCGTTCGGCGTTCTACCGACGATTTCGATTTCAGGTGCCTCAACCTCGCTATCGAACCAAAGGGCTAGTGCGGAAGGCGCCGAGTCGTGTTCAAGGTGAACCAACCCGCTGGACCCGCGCAACCCACCGATCGGAGATAGCCCGATTCCTGAGGTCAACGCGACAAGTGGTGTGCCGCTCGCCAGACAATTTCCAGGAGCGGTTATCCGCCACGATCCGGAGGCGAGGTTTGCCGAGCCCTCCAACCGGACGTTTCTTACAACGGCGCTTTGTCCTTCTGGAAACAAGATGCCAACAGATACTGCAGGCCCAAACCTGTTCAAGCGGTACAGCAGCGAGGCACCCAACGGACCATCGGCAGTTGCGAACTCGATCGGCACCGACACCGTCAGACCAGCCGTGGACTCTTCGACGCGTTGATTTCCGACACGCTGGGGCGAACCAACGAGGTGAGTCTGGAGGTACTCCAAGCCGCCGGTAGCAGATCGCCGTTCGATGCCCCCAAGTTCGACGGTCAATGTCAGGTCGAAAGACACTGTTGTGTCTTCAGTCGGAACGCGCAAAGTCACCAACGACAGAAGACCAGTGTTCTCGTCCAATGTAATTGAATGGCTGGACTCGATATGTTCCACAATCACGATTCACATCACCTTGTAAGACGGCCAGACAACCGGCGATGGCCAAGAAGCGACAGCACAATGACGACTCCGAAACCGAGGCTGGTGTAGTACCCGTCCAGGCCAATCGCAATGACTCCGGTCTGAATGAAAACCACGGTGGCGGCGCCGATCACCAAACCGCCGATCGTCCCACGTCCACCACCAACCGGTGTTCCTCCGACAAAAACTCCGGCGAGGACCGGGAGGAGTAGACCTTCGCCCATGGTTGCGTAGTACGTGGAGTTCAAGAGGATTGCGATGACCGCTGCCAGTGCGCTGCAGACACCGACGATGACAAAGGCGATCGTCTTTGTTCGTTCGATGTTGATCCCCATTGCGCGACCGGCCTCGGGGTTGTCGCCTGCGATGTGTGCGTGGATTCCGTACTTGTGCCGATGAAAGACCAGACCGAGGAGTACTGCAATTCCGGCGGCCCAGAACATTTGCGACGGAATAGGCCCCCAAGAGCCGACAATTGCGTGGCGAATCCTGGAGTCGTTGAACTCGGAGAAGATCCGAATCTCACCGCGGTTCAGCACGTGCGTCAACCCGATCAGCGCAAAGTTCATGCCCAGTGTTGTGATCAACGACGAGAGTCCCAACCTGGTGACCAGCAGCCCGTTCAGCAATCCGCACGCCACACCGACAACGAGCGCCGCACCGAGGCTTGCAAAGAAGTTGAAGTTCAACCACTCGAAGGTTACCGAATATGCCAGCCCGCAAAGTGGAACGACCGAGGGGAACGACAGATCACTTTCCCCGGCGACGGTCACAAAGACAAGACCGAGTCCCAAGATGACGAAGATCGGGAGTGACAGGAAGACCGCCGAGAAGATTCCCACATCCAGAAAGACGCGCGGCGAGGCGACGACGAAGATGGCCATCATGACGATGAAGAACACTCCGGCGCCGACCACCGGCCGGAACTTCTCTGGAATCGACAAACGACGTTTGAGTGCACTCGTGACGGCCGGAGCGTCCGATGACGCAGCTGCGGCACCACTGTTTGCGGTCGTGGCCGTGGTCATCGCTGCACCTTGCCTCGAGCCGAATCCTTGAGTAGGCGAATGAACTCATCGGACGTCATGTCCCCTTTGGGGCCGTCGTGCACGATGCAGCCCCGATCCAGGACTACAAATCGGTCTGCCACAGCGTGGGCGTCCCACGGGTTGTGGCTGATAAAGATCACTGACTTCCCCTGTCGTTTCAAGTCCACGATGAACTCCATCACTTCGGCCACTTCGGACAACGCCATTGCCGTGGTGGGTTCGTCCAACAGAACCAATCGACTATTGAAAAGAATCGCCCGAGCGATGGCAACTCCCTGCCTTTCTCCACCCGACAGCTTGTTCACCGTGGAGGTCGGCGTCCACACCTTCGACGTGTAGCCGATACGGCGGAGCAGCGCCTCGGTCTCGGCGATCTCTTCCTTGCGCTTGACGAAGCCAAGTGCGTTGGTGCGTTCTCGGCCCATGAAAACGTTGTCGAAGATGGATTGCTGCTCGGACAACGCTCGGCTTTGGTGCACCGTTTCAATTCCGAGCCCACGGGCCTTGGCGGCGCTCCACCCCCGCGGTTCGACCTGATCGATGGTTATCCGACCGCCAGGATCGGGTTTTTCGATGCCTGAAATGATCTTGGTGAGCGTCGATTTCCCAGCACCGTTGTCGCCTACTAGCGCAACGATTTCTCCCGCATAAAGCTTTAGGTTGATGCTTTCCAGTGCGTATACCCGGCCAAAGGACTTATTGATGTTCGTGAGTTCCACGATTGGCTCACGGCTCATCGGTTCAGACAGTTCCATCGTCTAGCCATCATCTCTGGTGGGAGTTACCGGTGATTGCAAGCGTGCCCGCCGGATCACACCGGCGGACACGTAGTCGCTACTCGTAGGCTTAGCGGAATCCCTTTGGCAGTGTCGAAACCAGCTTGTAATTGTCGGTCGTCACGAAACCCGACGACGTGTCGACACTCGACGGCGCCAAGCCGTAGACCTTCTGCATGCAGAGCGAGATGATCGGGAAGTAGCCCTGTTTGAACGGCTCCTGGTCAGCGCTGATCTGGACGTGTCCGCTAGCGAACGCTGCAAACACAGTCGCACCCAGATCGAAGCCCGACACTTTCACCTGCCCAGGCTTGAGCCCAGCGGCTTTGAAATAGTTGGGCATGTTGCCAAGAACTGGTCCGGCTGCGACGATCAGCTTGAGCTTCGTCGCCTTCTTGACGCTTGCTGTGATCGCGCTCGTGGCAAGGTCGGGGTTGCCATTTGTGTCGCCCAACGTGTTCAAGTTGAGCTTGTTGACCTTGATGCCTGCCTTCTCGAGGACCGCGACCGTTCCATCTTCCCGGTCAGATCGACCGGGTACACCAAAGGTGCCGGCGACGATTGCTTCGTCGCCTCGGACAAGTCCGAAGTCCTTGATCGACTTCGCGGCAAGCGATTCTCCCATCAGCCGCAGATTGGCGCCTACGAACGCGCCTCCGACGCTCTTCAACGTTTCTGCCGGCGGAACGTTCGCGTAGTCAACAAGGATGCCTGCCTTCTTGGCCTGCTCGGCAAGCGGCATGATTGCACCGTCGCCGGGGTGTCCCATGAACGAAATGGCATCGGGCTTCTTGGCGATCTCCTCGCGCAAGCCCTGCACCATCTTCGGGAAGTCCCAGCCTGAGCCGATGATGGTGACATTCGCACCGGTGTCGGCTGCGGCGGCCCGCGCGCCCTTCTCCAGGATGTCGGAGAATGCGTCGGACGAACCACCCTTGAAATAGCTGATCTTGACCTTGGAACACCAGTCAGCGCCAGCGGCCGGGGCACTTGGTGCTCCGGTAAACGTCACCACCAAGGCTAACGATGCTCCAGCTGTTCCGATCGCAACTACTCGACGCGAAGTTTTCATGGACTCCCCCTGTTGTGCTGGATCGGTCGTCCAGCTAGTGCGAGATCTTCATGCACAACATCGCTGTCGTCAACTCCGATATTGACTGGGTGAATATGGGGAATCCGGCGTTGCGGAGCGATGCTTGTGCGGCTTGGTACGGGTACCTGGGACGGAGATCGCACGAACGTTGTCATAATTGGCTGGTGCGAGGTGCGTTCCCCGAGTCAAACAAGGTTGTCGAGCCGACTGATGCGGATGGCGGGCCCCTGGGTTCGGCCATCCGCGAAAGACGCCTGTTCGCGAACATGACTCTCGTCGAACTGGCTGCGAAAGCCGGACTATCGCAACCGTTTCTGTCGCAAGTAGAGAACGGTCGGGCTCGGCCTTCCCTCATGTCGTTGCACCAAATCGCGCAAGCCCTGGACACCACACCGCAGGCCTTTTTCGGAGGGCCTACGGCGGACTCGGTCACTTGGACGCTTGTCCGAGCGAAGGAAGTACAGGTGCTGCCCGTGGAAAGTGACAAGTTGCCCTCGACGTGTCACGTGCTCCTCGGCGGGGATGCTCCGTTTCACGTTCTCGAGTTCGATGGGCTGCCCAGCGAATTTCTCGACTACTTCGAGCACGATGGATTCGAGGCCGTGTATGTGATCCGGGGACGCGCCGAGATCGACGTCGGTGGCTCGATTTCCGAACTGCGTGCCGGCGACTCGATGTCCTACCCAGCACGGATACCGCACCGGCTCCGAGCCGTTGGGAAGCGGCCAGTAAAGGTGCTCCTGATCGAGACCAAGGTCGCGGCACTGCAGGACCGGAGGCCTGCGCTTCACGCGCCTCAGAAGAAGGCCAAACGTGTTGTGGGGACAAAATTGGGTCAACCGTCGCTTGTGCTCGCTCCGACTGCGAAGGCAGCGAAGGCAGCGAAGGCAGCGAAGGTTCGTACGCCTGCTGAGGAGCCGTAACGTCTTCTGTGATTTCCGCGTCGCCACCTTCTCTGTCACTATTGATCCTGTGAATACCGCACCGCGCGACTATTCGATCGTCGGTCCCCAACGGGATCGAGCGATCGAGAACGGTCTGGCCGATGCACGCTGGTACACCTCACCGATCGAGCGGGAACAGCTTCGGGTCCTGATGCAACGCCGAAACGCACCAGCTATTCGCGACACCCTGATCTGGTTCGCTCTGCTGGGGATGTCGGGGTACGTCGCCCATCGATCGTGGGGCACGTGGTGGATGGTCCCTGCCTTCTTCGTTTACGGAACCCTGTACGGGAGCGTCAGTGATTCCCGGTGGCACGAGTGCGGCCACCGCACGGCGTTCAAAACATCGTGGATGAACGACAGCCTGTACTTTCTCGCCTCATTCATGGTTTGGCGCGAAGCAGTGTCGTGGCGTTGGAGCCACATCCGCCACCACAGCGACACGATCGTCGTCGGCAGAGACCCCGAGATAGCGTTTCAGCGCCCCATGAACATTCGCAAGCCGTTGCAAGAATTGCTCGGCCTCACGTCCAACCCCGGCGAGACGCGCAAGATTCTGCTCAATGTTTTCGGCCGATTCACTGCAGAGGAACTTGACTATCTCCCAGAGGCCGAGAAGCCGAAGGTAATTCGGACAGCCCGGACCTACTTGTCGATCTGGCTTGCGGTCGTCGCTGCTTGCGTCGGCTTTCAGAGCATCGAGCCGCTGATGTTTGTCGGTTTGCCCAGTTTCTATGGCAGGTGGCTACTTGTCGCGTATGGGATCACTCAGCATGCAGGGTTGGCAGAAGACACGCTGGATCACCGGCTGAACAGTCGCAGTATTCGAATGAATATCCTTCATCGGTACCTGTATTGGAACATGAACTACCACACCGAGCATCACATGTTTCCCAGTGTTCCCTTTCATGTGCTCCCGCTCCTTTGTCGGGCAACCGCTGCCGATTTCCCGCCTCAGTATTCCGGGCTTCGGTCGGCCTATCGCGAAATTTGGAAGGCGTACAGACGCCAGCGAGTTGAACCCGACTACTTCATAGACCGGACGTCGTTGTTGCCAGACCGGGTCTCTGACAGGCTTTTGGACACGGTTCGGGACATCTCAAACGCAACGGTGGTTGGGTCTTGCGTCGAAGAGGCCGACAAGTGGGTCACGGTTGCCGACGTGTCGGCGTTGAACTGCGACGACGTCATGAGATTCGATCTTGGCGATGAGACCTTTGCTGTATACCGGCTTGCTGACGGACGGGTTCGGGCCACAGACGGTCTCTGCACCCACGCCCAAGTGCACCTATGTACTGGACTGGTTGCCAACGGCCAGATCGAATGCCCGAAGCACAACGGACGCTTTGACATCGAGACCGGAGCACCGTTGAGCCGTCCCGTCACCACAGCGCTGCGCGTTCACGAGACGCGCGAACTCAATGGTCGCATCGAAATGCGACGGAGCGTGTCGTCTGAATAACAACTTCACTTTCTTTCTCGACTGGGTCGCAGGCGCCCAATTCGCCGGGTTGTACTGGGCGTTGGATCGCGGGCTTTACGAATCAGCCGGCCTAAATGTCACCCTGCGGGAATGGGATGGAGGAGGACGTTCCGTGTTCGAGCAGGTCGCCCAGGCATCAGCTGATGGAGAACTCTGCGCCGGTTGCGCGGAAGACAACCTGATCGTCGGCGAGGTCTCGAAAGGTGGGTTGTTTATGGCTTTCGGCGCGATGCTCCAACGCACACCGCTAGTGCTGATGAGTCACCCCGATCGTGCGATTCGAAGTTTCAGCGACCTGAGAGGTAAACGGGTCGGTATGCACGCAGACGGAATCCGAGTGCTCGAACTGGTTCTCGCACTTGAGAAGGTTGCCGTCAACGAGATCGAAATTCACGAGATCGGTTTCGATCTCGACTCTCTCTGCCAGGGCCGCACGGACGCACTGCAGGGGTACCTGATGACCGAACCGATCCAACTCGGTGCGATGGGGTTCCCGGTCGATCTTTTGTCGCTCGAGCACCCGCTGCTCCGCCCGTTCGCGCAGGTGTACTTCGCCAACCGGGAGGTGCTGGACCGCCACGCCGATGTACTTGAGTCCTTTCTCGTCGCTTCGTCGGCCGGGTGGACAGCGGTTTGTGACAACCCGGAAGCCGCCGCCAGCTTGCTTGCAGACATACTCGGCGACCGCTCACAGGAGGCCGAACAGCTCAAGATGATCGAGCGTCTCATCCCATTGATCATCGGCCACGGTTCGTTGGAAGTCGGAACGATAGACACCAGCCAGTGGAACCAGAATCTTGCTTCCTATTTGTTGCTCGGGATGATCAGCCGTCCGGTAGGAGTGGACCAGGTGGTTTTTCGATTCGGCGTGTGATTCACCCAAGGGCCTGATCAAGCGCTGCGCTAGCCACGGCGGCCGCTCGCTCGGGGCCCATGGACCCCCTCATCCCAACAACTGGTCCGACGGTGAGCGGACCCAGATAGCCAATGTTGCGAAGGGCTCGCAAAAAACCTGGGACGTCGATCACGCCAGTTGCGCCGAGCATCACGCGTTCGTCATTGTTTGGGTCGTCACTTGAGTGCTCTGCGATCGCATCATTAAGCTGTACGCATACGACCTCATGGTGATCGAGGTCTTCGATTTCGCTGAGTGAACCACCCGAAGCATGCCACTGGAAGCTGTCCAGCATCACTCCGGTGTTGAGCGACCGCATTCCGATGGACGCAGCAAGTGTCCGCACCCCGTCGAAAGTATGGACGAATGCCTTGGCCGCGTTTACCCACTGCATTGGCAGAGCGACATATTCGAATCCAAGCATGATCCCGTGCGCTCCCAGAATGTCTGCCGCCTGAATCAGCCTCGGGACAACAAGATCAAAGTGTTGATAGAAGTCCCGTGTGTGGCTCGAAGGCGTCACCCGAGTTAGGCACCGCTTGCACCCCAACGACTGTGCGAGGGCGGCGTCAGATGTGACGCGACGGAGGCTTTCGGCAAAGGCTGCATCGGAATCGGTTTCCCGCCAAGCAGCACGGAGCCAGAAGCCCGCAGCTGCGAGACCGGTGTCATCGAACCGGTTCTTCAACTCTGTTGCATCGTCACTGGAATCGAGAAAAGTCGAGTCCAACAGGACACCGGTGAAGTTGTGTTTGCGAGCCAAGGCACAGGTTTCGTTGAACGAAATCGAGTACCCGAGAGCGTCCATGCTCAAGGCTTTGTACATCGTTCAAATATATCGTCGAATGCACGGCTCACCCTGCTGAAATGCGCGCTCTCCGATGGATCGAGCGACGAGCGTTTCGAGCGGGTTCGTATCGCCAGCTTCGTTGCGTAGTGCGATTGCCACGAGTTTGGACGGAGCGTCGCTGCAGCGGCCGATGTCGCGAACTTCTACACGAGCGCCGACCCGATGCACGACGACGCGTCGCGATTCCGGCGAACGGACTATGCCCTTCACCCTGATGACCCACGACGGAAGTTCCTGGAGCGCCTCGGTGAGCACCGCGACATTGAATGCTTCGTCCACAACTACGTTCCACGAGGCGAACAGCTCATCGGCCGGGAGAAGTTCGACGGTCGACGGCGGGGATGAATTACGGCGCCTGCTGTGGTCGCCGGAATCGAAGCCGAGCAGGGCTGGAAGCCAGACTGTTCCCCTCTCGGCTGAAAGCACTGGGATTCCTGGAGCGATGCAGGTCAACCATGACCTCACCGAGTCGACCTGCTTTGCATCAGTCAGATCGGTCTTGTTGAGCACGAGGAGATCGGCGCAGCGAATTTGCTGGAGAACCACGTCGCCCACAAAGCGGTCTCTTGCCTTTGCCTGCACGGTTTCGGCGTCGATCACCGTGATGCAACACTCGACCCGCAGACCGTTCCCGTGAGCGTTGGCTGCGATCGATGCCGGATTTCCGACTCCACTCGCCTCGATCACGAGACGTTCAGGACGGGGTGAGAGTGTGCGTATCTGGCCAAGGGCTACGGCAAGGCCGTCAGCAAGGCTGCAACAGATGCATCCGTTTTCCAGCGTGATCTTGTGGTCGTCCGCAGTAGCAATCAGCGACTCGTCGATGTTCACAGCGCCGAAGTCGTTCACCAGCACTGCAATGCGCTCGTCTGCGTTTCGCAGGATGTGGTTGACCAGGGTGGTCTTCCCCGCGCCGAGATATCCGCCGATCACCGTCACGGCGATCTCAGGGTGACCGAACTCGGCGTTCGCTGTGGTGCTCACCGTTGCGTGCCTGCCTTGCTGGGCACCCCGCCGAGCACCGTGCCCCAAACGCCGATGTCTTTGAGACGAATTGGGTCGACCTCCGTCGGATCGTCGTCGAGCACCGCGAAGTCGGCGAGTTTGCCCACCTCGATGCTGCCCATCAGGTGGTCAAGTTTCAGTTGGTACGCGGCACCGATAGTGACCGCGTGCAATGCCTCAATGGCCGAGATGCGTTCACCTGGCCCAAGTACCTTTCCGGTCGAGGTGATGCGGTTCACGGCACACCACATCGTGTGTAACTGCCCCAGCGGTGTCACCGGCGCATCGGAATGAACCGAGATACGTACCCCTTCACGAAGTGCCGTGGCGCACGCGTCCATCTTGGCTGCCCGCTCGGGGCCAATACTTCGATCGTGGTGCTGATCTCCCCAAAAGAAGATGTGATTGGCGAAAATGTTGGCTCCCATTCCCAGCGCTGCCATCCGGCGGAACTGCGACGGTGTAGCCATTTGGCAGTGTTGCACCGTGTGACGGTGATCCCAGCGAGGGTGGCGTTCAAGCGCAGCCTCGACCGCATCGAGGAACACTTCGGTTGCCTGATCTCCGTTGCAGTGAGCATGAACCGTGAGCCCCGCCGAATGGTATGTGTACACAAGGTCAGCGACCTGCTCGGGAGCGATGAGCCAGATCCCGTTTCCGACGTGTCCTTCCGGTGCGCGGTAGTACCCGGGCCAAGTGATTCGAGCGGTGTAGCCCTGGATCGATCCGTCGATGATCAGTTTGACCACGCCGAAGTAAAGCTTTTCCTGCGATTCGTTTCGTAGCTGCTTGGTGAGTTCCGCCAGGTCACCAGGAGATAACTTTCCTCCAAAGGTGTTGGCCGAGGCCACCATGACTCGCACCGGATAGTCCTCTTCGTTCGTCACGCTGCGCCACGTGTCGACGTGGCCCGGGAGGCCGATTGGGGTAGTTCCAAGGTCGGTGACCAGTGTGGTGCCTGCGTTGCGGGCCTCCATGGCGTAGTTCCACATCGCGTCCGGCGACGTCCACGCTGCGCGCAGAGTGGCGAATGCGTTTCCGGTCAGCATCATGGCCGCTTCCTGCAACTCGCCGTTCGGAGATCCGGCTTCGTCGCGGGCGATTCCGTGCGTTGTGGACTGCTCAGAAATCCCACCCAGTTTGAGCATTGCCGTGTTGACCGAAGCCAAGTGTCCGCTTGCGTGCAGGACCAGGATCGGACGGGTGGTCGATACGCGGTCGAGGTGCTTTGCAAGTAGCCGCTCACCCTCGAAGTAGATCGGGTCAAGCCCCCACGCCAACAGGGTCTGGGTGGGGTCCTGAAGGGCGGACTCACTGTCGATGAGCCGGTCGATGACATCGTCAATCGAGCGGCATCCGGTCCATTTGCGGCCGGTCGGATCGCGTCGGTCGAACCAACCGACGTAGGGCAAGCTCCACATGCCGCCGGCCATCACGTGGGAATGCCCTTCGATAAACCCTGGGACGAGGACCTTGTCTTCGAACCGTTTGTCCACGCGGCACGGCCCCCACGACTCGAGCTCTGCCCGAGTCCCGACGCCGAGCACGCGTCCGTCACGAACGGCCACGCATTCAGCAATCGGAAGCGCATCAGTCATCGTGATGATGCGCCGAGCGGTGAAGAGAACGGTTTCGACGATCGGGTCGGCCATGTCATCCATCATGGCGTTTGTTGCACCCTGAGTTGGTCCGTTGGTTACGGTGAAGCCGTGGTCGTCGAGTTCCTCACCTTCGAAGTCAAAGCCGATGAACTACCGGAGTGGCTTGCTGTCGACCAGCAGACGTGGAGCAATTTCCTTGCACGACAACCCGGATTCGTGAGCAAACAGGTGTGGTCCGAGCGTGAGAATGGCCGGATTCACACCATTATTTGGTGGGAAGATGAGGCGTCCTGGCACGCGATACCCGTCAACGAACTGGAGGCGGTCGAACGGTCCATGGGCAGTTGGTCTCGCGGCTGCTCGATGACGGTGTTCGATGTCGTCAAGGTGGTCGACTGCGACAGCGAACAGTAGCAAGCGTTTAGATCACCGCAAAGATTCGGCGCACCGGCGTCAGCTGTGCCCCGGAGTGTTATGTGCGCAGCGACTCAGGAACCCAGTTGCCGTGCGCTGCCAGCAGTTCGTCGACCATCGTCCAGATTTGGTCGAGGTCTAGTTCTGCTGCGGTGTGGGGGTCCAGCATTGCTGCGTGGTACACGTGGTCTCGGTTGCCAGTGAGGATCGCCTCGACAACCAATGTCTGCACGTTGACGTTGGTTTGCATGAGCGCCGCCAGCTGGGGGGGAAGCGTACCGATCTGGGTGGGCCGCACCCCATTGCGGTCGACCAAGCACGGTACCTCCACGGTGCAACCAGGCGGCAGATTGTCGATGATGCCGTTGTTAGCCACGTTGCCGTAGACAACTGACGGTTGCCCAGTTTCCATCGAGTTGATGATGGACGAGCCGAACTCCACACTGCGTTCGACGGTCAACTCGTGCGCATCGTCTTCCAGCGATGCGCGGAGTGTGTCCCAGCCAGCGATCTGGTTTTCGCACCGGCGGATGTATTCATCGAGGGGTATATCGAACCGCTCTAGCAGGTCAGGCCGGTCACGTTTGATGAACCACGGCACGTATTCACTGAAATGT
This sequence comes from Acidimicrobiia bacterium, assembly GCA_043720595.1. Classification (GTDB taxonomy): domain Bacteria; phylum Actinomycetota; class Acidimicrobiia; order Acidimicrobiales; family JANYDT01; genus JANNBN01. The sequence goes on along the minus strand of JAYSSK010000264.1, from coordinate 3,755 downwards.
TCACTTGATTCGGTGACGAAAAACCCGGTGCGCTTGAAAACTTCGTACCGAACCCGGTCGACCATGACTGAACCATCGCCATGACGTCGGGCCGGTCGTGCGCCCGACGCGAGGAACTCTCGCACTCTTGGATAGAGGTCCTCACCGTGGTGTTCCAGGCGGAGGAAGAACGCCATGTGGTTGATGCCTGCAACGGTGTAATTGATTTCTTCGAACGGCACACCAATGTCGTCACAGAGATCCTTGGCAGTGAGCGGTACGCTGTGGCACAGCCCCACCGTCTGAATTTTGGAGCTGCGGTTGAGGGCCCAACAGTTCATGGCCATCGGGTTCGCATAGTTGATGTGCAATGCGTCCGGACAGAGGCGCTCCATGTCGGCTGCGATCTCAAGCAGCACCGGGACGGTGCGAACCGCCCGCATGATGCCACCGATGCCCAGCGTGTCTGCGATCGTCTGACGGAGGCCGTACTTCGCCGGGATCTCGAAGTCGAGAACTGTGCCCGGACGGTAACCGGCAACCTGGATCATTGTGATCACGTAGTCAGCGCCATCGAGTGCCCTTGCTCGGTCCGTTGTGGCATCGATGCTGGGCGAGGCACCAAGTGCCCGGGCTACGCGGTGGGCGACCAGTTCTGATGTGGCCAATCTTTCGGCGTCGATATCGAACAGCGTGATTCGGGACTTGGTCAGTGCCGGATACCCCAACACGTCGCCCAGCAGGTTCTTCGTAAACACCGTGCTGCCTGCCCCGACGAACACGATCTTGGGCGAGCGGCTTTCGATCGGAGAGGGAGTCGAGGTAGTCATGGGCGTGCCTTCCTGAATGCGGGACCTGAACGACGAATCTTCGCCCGGGCCTATAAGTTACGTCAACGATGGCGTAAACGATGGTCAGGGACCGCCATTTCAACGTGCATGCTTGGTGTTATGCCGAGCAGATCGACGATTTATGACGTGGCAGCCCTGGCGGGAGTGTCCCCTCGGACCGTCTCGCGGGTGGTAAACGACGAGCCTGGTTTTGGGGAGGCCACACGGGTGCGTGTACTCGAGGCCATTGAGAAGTTGGAATATCGCCCCAACATGTTGGCTAGGGCGCTGATTACTCGTCGCACGGGCACGATCGGTTTGGTCGTGCCCCAATTGGTCGATCCGTTTTTCGCCGAACTGGTTGATGGTGTGCAGGCGGCGGCAAAGGCATCGGGCCGCACCACCATCATCGCCAAACACGACGACGACGCAGCAGAGTTCGACTCCATACTTGAGACGCTCTCTTCCTTCGCCGTTGACGGTGCCATTGTCTACTCGCCAGGGCGAGACCGCGGGACCCTCGACAAGCACGCTATGCGGGGACTGCCTACCGTGGCCGTCGGTATGGAGATTTCAGGTCGTAACCTCGGGTCCGTTCTGTGGGACATCAGCCGCGGGGCAGAGCTTGCAACTGAACATTTAGTGGGGATTGGTCGCACCAAGCTGGTGATGTTGTCCCGTACTGGCGAGCGCAGTTCGCTACTGCTCCCACGCCGGGAAACGGCGTTCCGGCACACCCTACAAAGTGCCGGGCTCCAATTCAGCGAGAAGCGGGTTGTGCGCAGGGACCCCACCATCGATGGCGGCCGCGCTGCAATGGAAGCTGTCCTCGCCGCCGGAACGCCGGTGGACGGGGTCTTTGCCTACAACGACGCAATGGCTATTGGTGCGCTGCAGGCATTGGCTGAAGCTGGCCTCAAGGTGCCACACGACGTTGCCCTTGTGGGTTTCAACGACATCGCGTTGTGCTCTGCACTCGTGCCCGCCCTGACATCGGTCCGGCTCGATCGTGCGGCTGCCGGGCGCGAGGCTGTTGCGCTTCTCCACCGTATGGGATCCGGTCCCGATCACCATCAGCCGGTGTACGTGGATGTCGATTTGGTCGTCCGTCGGTCCGCGTAGCGGTTGGGGACGCTCTGTTCCGAGTGAAGTCACATCTGGATGTGAACGGTTTCCAGGTTGAAGTTGTCGGCATTGGGCCGGTCGTTACGTCATCGTTGACGTGACGCCCGTCGCATCTGTATGCTCATCACGTCGGCATCGTCGGCAAAGTCAGGGGAGGGTGACTGGAGCGACTCAACTTGCAGAGGCGATCCACTCAGCACGATCCGCCCTATGAGGCACCTGAAGGCGACCAAACCCGACAGCCCTCATAGGGATTGGCTTAGTGACTACCGCCTGCACACGGACACCAGTCCGATCAGCCAACTGTTCGCCCTGTCGTGGTCCGGTCCGGACTCTGACAGTCCACTCTGCCAATTCAGACCCACACGCACCCGAGGGAGTTTGTATGAACATCGAACCGACCAAGAACCCTGAAGCCGAGCCGGAAATGTCGTCCCTTGTCGGGCGTCGTTCTTTCGTCTTCGGCGCCGCCGCAGCAGCTGGGCTGCTGGCGAGTTCGCCCGCAGCGCTCGCTGTCACCAAGAAGACCACCAAAGCCAAAGCTCCGGCCAAGACCTCTGGAACCATTTCGCTGCAGTCCAACAATGCCGACGACAAATCCAAGAAGGGGATGGAGGCCATCGTCGCTGCGTTCAACGCCCGCAAGGCGGGGACGGTCAAACTGAACACGGTTGCCGGCGAGCTGTATCGAACCCAGCTCACTCAGTACCTCACGTCGTCCAAGCCACCCGAAGTCCTCACGTGGCTTGCCGGGAAAGCGGCGCAGAACTACGCGGACCAGGGTCTGCTGCTCGACATCTCCGATGTATGGGCCTCGCCCGAGATGGCTGGCTATTCCTCAGCTCTGAGGGGCTTGTCGACCGCTTCGAACGGGAAGCAGATCTTCGTTCCGATCTACTACTACTGGTGTGGCGTGTACTACCGTCCATCGAAATTCGCTGAGTGGGGCGTGAAACCACCGAAGACCTTCGAGGAATACAAGAGCCTCTGCAAGACGGTTCAGGACAAAGGTGTTACCCCAATCGGGATGGGCCTTTCCGACACCCCGTGGGTCGCGTCGTTCTGGTTCGATTATCTCAACCTGCGGCTGAACGGGGCGAAGTTCCATCGCGACGTTCTCAGCGGAAAGAAGAGCTTCAACTCCCCAGAAGCGAAGTCGGTGTTCAATAAATGGTTAGAAGTATTGCCCTACATGGACAAGCAAGCCAAAGGGCTGGGCTTTGCTGAGGCGCAAACGAAGTTCTACAAGGGCGAGACAGCAACCTACGTTGCCGGCAACTGGTGGGCCCTTGGTGCACCTAAAGATGTCGGTGACGACATCGACTTCTTCCAGTTCCCCATCATCGACCCGAAGGTACCTGTGGCTGAGGAAGCCCCGGCCGACGGATTCTTCGCTTCGGCGAAGGGTAAGAATCCGGCGCTTACGAAGGCTTTCCTGCGGTACCTGGCAACCCCCGCCGCTCAGGAGCTTTACCTGACCACTTCCGGCAACTCGTCCATTCCGGCGTCGCCAGGGGCGAAAGCCGCCCCTACAGTGCAATATCTCAAGGGCAAAGCGATGCTTGAGGCGGCTGCTGACCTCACCCAGTTCTTCAATCGTGATGGTGGCGATGAGCTGCAGCCCACGGCCGACGCGGCTCTGCTGAAGTTCATGGACAATCCTGGCAATGTCGACGCAATCATGGCTGAATGGCAGGCAGCCGCAGTCAGCGTCCGCAAGTCCTAGTGGTTCGTCGCTGGAATAGATATTGCGCGTAGAGTGGGGTATGTCCTCTCTCATATGCGTCTCGGATGATCAGCGCGCAGAGCTTTCGCGGTTGG
>JAYSSK010000263.1:0-6856 GCA_043720595.1 Acidimicrobiia bacterium | reverse complement strand
GGCAGCTCGGTAAGGAACGTTTCGTACACCGTGCCGGTGTAATAGTCCAGACCCCGACAGATCGAGAGGTCGACCCGGATATGGGACTCGTCGATGCCGGCGGTTCTCGCCGTCTCCACCAATTGTCGCAATCCGCTTACTCCGACCATCGCCGACTCGTTGTCAGCAAATCGCTGCTCCAAAGCCTGTAGCACGTGGTCGTTGCTGCCACCGATGGAAGCCATGGCGATGACGGCCGAAGCTTGCTGGGCCGACACGTTGGCATCGGTGATCATTTCGGCAATAACAGCCTCGGCACCGATCTTGGCCAACTTGTCCAGTGACCGGAGAATCGGCATCGCAGCATCGGCGGGAAGACCCAACTCTTGCAACAGTCCGTTCAGCACACGTCGATCATTGACGTGGACAGTGAACGTGTCGATACCAAGGGCAGACAGAAGGTCGCAGATAACGAGGGCAATCTCGATGTCGGCAGCCGGGTCAAGGGATCCGATGGTGTCGAAATCGCACTGGGTGAACTCGCGGTATCGGCCCGCCTGCGTATTCTCACCGCGCCAAACAGGGCCGATGTGATAGCGGCGAAACGGCAGGCCAAGCTCGTTGGCGTGCGCGCTCACAAACCGCGCCAACGGAACCGTAAGGTCGAACCGCAACGCCACGTCTCTGCCGCCATTGTCAGTGAACCGGTACATCTGTTTGCCAACCTCGGCTCCGTCAGGAACCTTTGCCAGCAGGACCTCAGTGAGTTCGAGCGCCGGGGTGTCGATGGGGGCAAACCCGTACGACCGGAACACGGAACGGGCGGTTTCCATCAACCGTTCTCGGGGAATCATGAGTGCCGGGAGGAAGTCCCGAAACCCCTTAAGGGTGCGCGGTTGGATCAGGCTGGCCATGGGATTGCCCAGGTTAATGAACACTTCATGCGCCGCTGACGTAGAAAGGGGTATGACTTCGCCAGCCATCCCCCGTTTCCTCGGCCCTTCCCTGGTGGCTCTCGCAGTGCTGTTCCCCTCCGCCGCGTTGGCAGCTGGGTCCGAAGACGCCCCTCCGTCGACTGCTCCGGGCGCTTCTGCACCTGCGAACCCATCTAGTCCAACCACCGCTTCCGGCCCAGGCAGCCCAACGACCAAAGCCGGCAACGCAGCACCTACGGCGGCATCGCTGTATCAGGATGGCAAGGCTGCGATCAGCCGCAAAGACTGGAAGGCCGCCATCACGGCACTCTCAGGTGCAGCAAAGCTGGAGACTGGCAACGCCGACGTCCACAACCTGTTGGGCTATTCGTACCGAAAGTCCGGCGATTACAAGAACGCATTCGCCAACTACGCGCTGTCATTGAAGTTCAACCCGAAGCACAAGGGTGCGCTGGAGTACCAGGGTGAGGCCTACGTCGAAACTGGCAATGTCACCAAGGCGAAGGCAAACCTCGCAAAACTGAAGACCGCGTGCGGCAACACCACGTGCGAGGAGTACATCGACCTTGCGGCTTCGATCAAGGCCGCCGAAGCCAAGAAGACAGCGAAGAAGTCAACCAAGTAACCGGCCAGCGGAGCGCCCAACCAACAGGTGGCTCAATCACACCCAGCGAATGGGTCGGGGTGCACGGAAGCGAGCAAGCCCGGCTCGGTCCTTCGTGCTCCGCGGGAGGATCAGCAGGTCTACGGCCCACTCGTCGCCGTGTGGTGCGAGCTTGGCGGCGAGACGCCGTAACCGGTTCGCATCAGTCGGCACCATCGAAGCTCGCCGCAGCGAGTAGACGTCCCTTCCGATCCCCGTCACGATTCCAATGAACCGCTCAACCGTCTCCGCACCATGTGCGCCAAGCAGGTTCGGTGCGTACTCCACCAGGACGGCTGTTCTCGGGTTCAGGTTCGCCAACAGGTGCTGGGAACCTTGGAGAATCATGACCTCGGCTCCTTGAGTGTCGATTTTCACGACACGTAGCCGGTCGAGGTCAATGCGTTCCCTGACGATGACGTCATCGAGTCGTTCGACCGGAACGGGAACCGATCGTCGGTCGAGGTTCCCAGGGTAGGCAAGGCCGGTAGGGTCGGTAGTGGCAGTTCGGTGCGCGACGAGGCGGTGGTCGCCGAGGTTCGCGGCGCTGAGAGCAAGCTGCATCGTTCCCTGCCGGTCGGCCAACGCCACGGCATGGACTCTGACATGCGACAACGCTGGGTCTTCCACGTTCTTTCGCAGCAACTGCGCATTCGCAGGATCCGGTTCGAATGAGTGAACGAATCCACCAGGACCAACGGCACGGCCAAGCACCGACGCGTACCAACCAATGTTCGCCCCGATGTCCAATACGCCATCGCCTGGCCGGAGCAAAGACCACAGAACGCGTGTGGCGAAGGGTTCCCATCTTCCAGTTTCGCGAATGGTCGGTGAAACATGAGCGTCGCCGGACGGGTACACCACAAACGGAAACGGTTGCCCATTGGGCAACCGCGCCGTCACGGTCTCGAACAAGTGGTCAGCCCTTGCTGGCACCAAGAGTGAGGCCCCCGACAAAGTGCTTCTGGAGAAGGAAATAGACCACGACCGTAGGAATAGCGATGACCGTCGACGCTGCGGCGATGAGGTTGTAGTCGACTGCGTACTGACCGTTGAGCTGCGCGATGGACGACGTGATGGGGTGTTCGCGACCCTGTTGCAGCAACACCGCACCCCAGAAGAAGTCGTTATACAGCCAGGTGAACTCGAGCGTGCCGAGCGCGGCCAAGGCCGGGCGGCAGAGCGGCAGAATGATGCCGAAGAACTGACGATTGACACTGGCGCCATCTACCAGCGCTGCCTCGGTCAGTTCCTTCGGCAGCGTCTTCATGTAGTTCGACAGCACGAACGTGCAGAAGCCAGTTTGAAACGCCACGTGCACGATGATCACCGAGACTTTTGTTCCCAGCAGGTAGCCGGTATCAGTGTCGCTGAGCAGGTTCGGCCACGCGATCCGCTTGAAGAGTTGGAAGACGGGTTGAAACACAACCTGCTGCGGCATCAGGTTGCCTGCCGTGAACAGCACCAACCAGAACACGTTGAATCGGCCACTGAATCGCGTGCACGCAAAGGCAACGATGCTTGAAAAAAACAGGATCAGGAAAAGCGACGGCACGAGGATGAACATGGTGTTGAAGAAGTGGCGGCCCATGCTGCCGACCCGCCAGGCCTCGCGGTAGTTGTCGAACGTCAGCTGTTTGGGGCGCGAGAAGACGCCGTTCTCCAACGAGTCGCCCTCGAAGTACCGAAACGATGCGTACACGGCACTGACGATTGGAATCATCCAGGCAACTGCCATCAGTGTGAGGAACGTCTGCAGAACACCCCTGCTGAGCCGAGTCACTCCGGGCTTGCGGCCGGTGACCACCGTTGTGGAACTCATGCGTTGGTGCCCATCAGTCAGCCTGTCGGAAGTTGTTGATCACGTAGTAAATGATGAAGCCGATGCATAAGGTGAACAGCACCATGCCGTAAGCAGACCCAAGGCCGACGCGCCCCCCGCCTTCGCCAGTGAGGCTTCCAACGACCAGCGTTCCCATCACTTCGGTACCCCGCGGTTCGTTGAGTGCAGCCACAATGTCGTAAGCGCGCAGGGCTTCAATAACGGTGATAACCGCAACCACCACGTTGATGGGCCGCAGTGTCGGGAACACGACGTGGCGGAACGACTTCACTTCGTTGGCACCGTCGATGGCAGCTGCTTCCTTCAGCGTCGGGTCGACTGCCTTCAGACCAGCCAGGTACAGAACCATCACGTAGCCGATGTGGCGCCAAGCCATTGCAATCAGCAGCGCAGCGAAGTTTTTCGTCACCCCCAACGGCGAGTCAAGGAACGGGATATGGAATTGGAAGATCGGAGACTGATCACCGATGAAGTCAATTCCCTTGCCCGGAATGACGATGTTGAGCAAGCCCTGTTGGGGATGGAACATCACCGCCTTCCAAATGAAACCGACCACTGCGACGGATAACACCACCGGCATGTAGAAGACGCTTTGGTAGATGCGACCGCCGCGGATGTTCTTGTCGAGCATGTAGGCGAACAGCATGCCGATCGCCGAACAGAAACCCAAGAAGAAGATCAGAACCAAGTTGTTGAACAGTGCCGGGAAGAGCTTCGAGTCAAAGATCGTAAAGATCTGCCAGTAATTGCGGAACCCCACGGGCTCGGCGCTACGAGGCGGCCGGAGGTTGTCCCATTTCATGAATGACAAAATCGCCGTGAGCAGCGCTGGCAACCAGACGAAGATCACGTGTACGGCTACTGGAATTCCAATAGCGAATTTCAGCCAGACCCGGTCGGGAAGGGTGAGCTGTTGAAGGCGCGAACGGCGCCCCCGGGGCAAACCCGAAGACGCCGTTCGTTCGCTTGATGACACGGAGTGGTCTCTCTCGTTTGTGTCGGTCGATGTAATGATCAGTACCGGTAGGCCCTGATCATCATTCGAATGTGTACGTAGCTTTCTGTTCTTCCACGGTCTTCAGGATGTCGGCCGCAGCTTTGCCCGACAGGAAGTCCTTGATAGCCGGACCGACGACCTTGGAAGCAAAGTCCGGGTCGGTGTCGCGGTCGAGGAACTGGGCGATGTATTTCGCAGCGCCGACCAGTTCGGCGGACTTCTTCTGCAACGCGTTGTAACCGCTGGTGTCGGCTTTGGCGTTAGCTGCCACCACGGACGGATCGATCTTCAGGTAGGCGTTGATTGCATCGGCGCCGCCGAGACCGGCCAGCAGCGCCTTGGCACCAGCCTCGTTCTTCGGAGTTTTTGCCATCATGAAGCCATCGATAGGGGCCTCGACTGCGTCCTGGCCATGGGCCGGGTCGATTGCCGGGAACGCGAAGAAATCGATGTCGTCGATGATGCCCTGAGCCTCGGGGTCTTTTGCCGGATCGAAGTTCGATGTGACGAACGTACCCAGGAGGTACATGCCAACTTCCTTCTTGCCCAGCGCCGTAGCTGCGTCTTGCCAGGTGCGGCCGTTGGCGTCTGGCTGGTAGAAGCCCGTGATGGTGCTCCAGTTTTCGAACACCTTCGCGACCTTTGGATCTGTCCAAGACTCTTTGCCGCCCATGAGCGACACGTGGAAGTCATAGCCGTTGGTGCGCAGGTTGATCATGTCGAACATGCCCATCTGCGGCCAGCCGCCGTCGTTGGCAGCTGCGAACGGGGTGATGCCGTCAGCCTTCATCTTTTCGCAGAGTGTCAGGAGCCCGGCCCAATCGGTTGGGATGGTGTAGCCCTTTTCTTCGAACAGGCTCTTGCGGTAGTGAATGGCCCATGGGTAGAAGTACAACGGAACGAAGTACTGCTTGCCATCGAGGCCCGTTGCTGCGCTCTTGAATCCGGCGCTGAGGTCGGGAAGGTTGTTCCACACGTCGGACACATCGCCGACGGCGCCCTTGGTGGCGAAGGCGCGCATGCGGTAACCGGCGAACCATGACACCACGTCGTCTGGCTGCTGGATGTACGTGTTGAAGTTTTCCTGATAGCCGTTGTGGTCGACGGTGTTGATCTTCACGTTGAGGCCAGTTGCAGCAACCGCTGCGGCAATCGCGTTCTTTGGCTTCTCGTCTGAGTAGTTCGACCCGAAACTGACTTCTCCCAGGTCGGTTGATGCGGCAGCGGCGACGGTGGTCTCGGCAGCTGCTGGAGTGGTTTCCGCAGGCGTGGTCTCGGCAGGCGTGGTTTCAGCAGGAGTGGTGTCGATTGCAGCAACAGTCGTATCGGCCGTCTCGGCCGCATCGCTACCACACGCGGCGAGAATGGCTCCGCCTCCGACAATGGCAGCCGCGCCGGTCACGAAACGTCGGCGATTCAGGGAAAATCCGACTTCGGTCGGGCTGGGTGTCGGGCTGGGTGAACGATCAGCGTTCGTAGTCATGTGGTCTCTTTTCAGCGTGAGTGGTTGGTATTCCCCGAGACCGGAGTCCGGTGGTGGGAGCGAAGCTGAGTTCACCACATGGAGCGACAAAGATCAAGCTATGTAACGTTCGGTATTGTGCGAATATGGGACTCGAAATCCTGATTCGCACAGATTCCCCCCTTCAATTGTGCGAATCTGTTGCGAAGTGCACGAAACTCGATCAGAGTTGCTGACAATGAGCCCGGTTGCCGAACCAGACCAGCGCGAGAATGCTGATCGGACAATCGGTCACTCGCGGCGCGAACAAATCCTGGAAGAACTCCGCGGTCAGCGCTCCGTGCGCGTGAGCGACCTTGCCCCACGGTTGGGCGTCAGTGAAATGACCGTCCGACGCGATCTTGAACTGTTGGCCGAAGCAGGTCTGGCGGACAAGGTTCATGGCGGTGCCACGGTTCGCCGGCCCAGCAACAACGACGAGCCAGGCTTCGACACCAAAGTGAGCAGGAATCAAGCCGAAAAGGAAGCGATTGCCGCTGCTGCGGTGTCACTTATCCAGCCGGCCACTGCCATTGGCATCGGAGCGGGAACCACAACGTGGCGCCTCGCGCAGCTTCTGGGTGACCTCGCCAGCCTTGTCGTTGTCACCAACTCCATCCGAATTGCAGACGTGCTCGAGCGTCAAGGCCGGTCAGACAGAACAGTCATCCTCACCGGCGGCGTGCGCACCCCGTCCGATGCGCTCGTCGGCCCCGTGGCCGAGCAGTCGCTCCGGACCCTCAACCTCGACGTGGTTTTCCTCGGCACACACGGCGTCTCAGCCCGAGCCGGGTTCATGAGTCCAAACCTCGCCGAATCCGAAACCAACCGCGTCTTCATCGAAGCTGCTGGGCGGCTCGTGGTGCTAGCCGATCACACCAAATGGAATGTGTCAGGCCTGAGCTCATTCGCTCGCATCGACGAACCGTCCGCAGTCATCAGCGACACTCGGCTGAGC